>CAJVZR010000087.1 GCA_913019965.1 uncultured Oleispira sp. | reverse complement strand
GAGATACTAGATGATGTGAAACAAACTTTAGCTATTTCATACCTCACCAATACTGATATGACGATTAAAGAAATCAGCTATTTTTTAGGCTATGAGGATGATCGAAATTTCAGTCGGGCCTTTCGACGTTGGCAAGGTACGTCACCCACTCAGTATCGAGAGCAATTGAACTAGTCGCTGTTTATCGTTCCTAAAACGACCTGATTTCGTCCAAGATCTTTGGCCTTATACAAGGCTTCATCGCTGACTTTTAATAAACTAGGCCAGCTCATTTCATTATTGCCAATACAGCTAATACCAATACTGATACTAATTTTTTCAAGCGGACTATCAAGATGCTCTAAATTAAGAGAGCGAACCGCTGCTAATATTCTTTCGGCCGCTAGACTAACTTCTTCAACGCACGAATCTGGAAGAATAATTACAAACTCTTCTCCACCGTAGCGGTAAATATAATCACTACTCCTCATGGCCTTTTTAAAACAACGAGCGACTTCCTGAAGCACATCATCACCGGCTAAATGACCATATTGATCATTATAATTTTTGAAATAATCGATATCGATTAGCATGATACTATAAGGCTTACGATCACGAAGATACTTTGCATGCAGTGCTTCAAAACTTCCTTCCATCGCACGCCGATTGCCTAAATTGGTTAAGTCATCAAGTAATGCCAACTCTTCAAATTTTTTATTAGCGACTGATAATTCGTGCGTGCGCTGCTCAACCCGTTCTTCCAATTCTTTATTAATCGTCAGTATTTCTTGCTCTCTTTCCACTACGGCATTCGCCATTTCATTCAGAGTATTCGCAATATCAGACCACTCATCTTTGGTATTAAGAATAAGATCTTTTTTATACTTACCCCGACCTAAATGATTTAAATGCAGTGATAAACGATTTAAGGGTGAAATGAGATTTTTAACACTCCACAACATAACTAAAATAATGACAGCGATCACACTGACTAACATTACACTCAGTACATCAAACATACTTAATTCTGATATAAATAAATCATCTTCCGACACGAATAATCCAATACGATAATTGGTTTTATTAACGGGAGAGTAGAAGAAGTATTGGTGTTCATTATTTTTATCTATGAAGTCTACGTAGCCACTTTTTCCCTGCTGCATATTCTCATAAGCCTGATCTAATACAGCTATTTTTTCATCAAGTATGCCAAACGATTGAGAGACTGTTTGACCATCTTCATTAAGAAATAGACTGCCATCATCATTACGACGAAGCCTAACTGATTTTTCTTTATTCCAATGATAAGAGTAAATTCCATCACCAGAAATAACCGCTAGTTTAGGCTGCCATTGATAAGGCGTAAAATATAAGCTCTTGGTATTTTCCATTAAAACAGTGAAAGTATTCCAATCAATAGATACCCCGATCATCCCCCTCAGTTCTTGCTGTGAGTCCAAAATCGAAGCGGCAATAACTATTTGGCGAGCACCAGTGGTGTAGGAAATCATCGGATTAGAGACAAACGAGATATTCTCATGCTTATCATTATCGCCTACCGTAAACTTCCAGTAGTCACGCTGACGAATATTTTTGGGCTTTGCTATGGGGGATTCATCATCGAAAGTCCGACGAAATTTCTGATGAGGATTTCCACCGCTGGTATTGTAAAAATGTCCTTCAATATCACCAATGATGAATTTTTCATAACGCCCACGATGGCGAACAATTTCTTTTTTAAGAAAACTTAATACCGGCAACATATCCATATTTTTAACTTGTGGGATCTTAGCATATAGCTCAACTTCACGCCGAGTAGCGCTGTATTGATCAGATAAATATGAAGCCGCTAAATCGGTTCGACTCACCAAGTTATCAATAATAGATTGCTGACGTGCCTGCTCTAAAGTCCAAAGAGAAAAGCTAAGCACCAGCGCCACTGGCGCAAGAGAGGCGATAGTAATAAGGGTTGATATCTTATTGACTAATTTCAACTAGGTACCCAAATAGATCTACGGAAAATAAACACATCTGTACAATAATAAGGCGCGGTTAGAATGTATTAACTCGCGCCATACTTTAATACTAGAAGTTCATCCGCTGAATACCAGCTTTCGGCTATAAAGCCCGAAGCTTTATTCCAATTGGCTATTAATAACTTAATTGTTAGATCTATAGCTTACCTATGACACAGTATCTGACGATGCCCCTAACATCTTATATATTACTAATGCCTAAATCCTTCTGCTTTAAATTAACCAGAAACCCGTTGGCGTCACGATGGCAAGAGGTGGGGTTTTATAGGTTTTCACTTTTTTGCCTTTGGCTCTTTTCATAATCGCATCCGCCAGCATGCCACCTTGAACACTCGCAAGATAATCGTGCTTATTATTATCCAGAGCGGCGCAACCTCTCAAGGCATACAAGTTGCCTAACCTTTAGCATCTAAGACATTGGCCATTTCAGGCTTTAAAAATTCGGTATTCAGCAACATTCCGACACAGGTATAGACTTTATCGGCCTGATACTTGGCTTTTCGAGAGCATAGCGACGGTTAAATTTCACGATCACGCCTTTGAAGGTGGCTCTTTACGCGCTGCGGCGGAAAAGCTCAATCGAACTCAACCCACCATCAGTGTTGCCATTAAGAACTTGGAAGAAGAGCTAGGGTTGCAGATATTTGATCGTGAACAATACCGGAATCCCCTAACCCTACAGGGCAAAAAGCTGTACGAAAAAGCCAAGCTGATCTCAGAGCAGGCGCAATCGTTTAACAGCCTAGCCAATCAACTTGCCGCCGGGAAGAAACCGAAGTCGACATTAGCTTCACTTCAGCCACCCCAGTAGCACCTATTATCAGCACCATTCGCCAGTGCAAAGAATAAATTACCGCCACTCGGCTGGGCCTGTTGCGCAAAGATTGTAGGAATTGTTTCTGCAGAAATAGAACAAACACCTTGGTACAGGCAATAAATGATTAAAGAGCATCAAGGGATATCAATAACTTCATACAATTGATAACTTGAACCATCCCAATAAATAAATGAGTCGATTCCTGCTTCCGTAGGAATTAAAACAATATCGCCTTTTGCTCTAGCGCTCAGTTCTGGCTCTTGTAGCTGAGCTATCATTTCTTTTTTAATAACTTCACTTTGCAGCATAGCCGATGTGTCTAATACTGAAATATCATTCTTATCATGGATAACAAAAGACAAAGAGCCTTCAACTAATGAAGAGCCACAATGTATTATCACAATCGCTGTTTTCGCGCCTTGCTTTTGATCATCCATTTTTGGCCATGGCTGAACTAAATGGACTGAAGACAAATCAGAAATATCACCTACAACATCGGTGTAATAAATAGAATCTGCTAAACCATCACCATTGAAATCAAACGCCGCTTGCTGCTGATTAAAACGATCTGATATAGAAAAGTTATCTTGCAAGGGAGCAAATTCCTGCAACCATTTCGAAGATAATTCACTTTGGCAACAAGAAGCGATAGAAGGTATTAATAGCAAAATTAAAAGTGCGTGAAATAAGCGTATCTTCATAATATTAATAAAGCCTATAGCGTGTCTCTCAACCCCTTAATGCATATTACGGAGTCTTGCACATACACAATATAGCGAGAAAATAGCCACTGATGAGATGCCTCTTCACAAATAGAATAGCCTTCATTTTGCAGAGTATTACTTGATAGGTAATCAATTAAATGTGGAGTGGTAAATGTTAAAATAACACCAATAATGGCTGTTCTAGATATGATGGTTATATTTTTCTTAGTCAGTGTTTTCAAGAACCATGCCTCAAGGATACCTGCCATAGATAGAGCCAATAGCCCGACCCCAACACCTAGCATATAAAAAGAACCTTTATCGACAACTACCACATCTTCCGACATCCCTGATATAAGCAAAGACACTCTATTGAAAAACCATACTAGAGCGCCTAGCGCTCCAGTAATAAATAGCAGTGGTCCAAATATACGTATTGCCCAAGAAGGTTTTTCCCTATCAACCATTGCCATGTTTAATTATGGTTTTGAAAGGTCATTTAAAGGATGTACTCGCATACTTTCAGCATTTACAAGGTATAAATGCTCGCCATCCCAACCTTGATACAAAGACGCATCATTCAGTGAATGATTTATATTATTGCTTCCTGTGTACTTTAGAATACCTTCATACTCGATATCGCCAGTATAATCGTTGTAGATTTTAGCTAAGAACAATTTCTCTTCACTGTCGAATTTAACTACGTAGATAAAATTTCCACCATCAATGCCGCCAACCCAAAATGCATTCTTTGGAACGTCTTGAGGCCTATCAGGTGCCTCTAACTTGGCTTCTTCAATGATTATTTCAGGCGGATTTACAACCACAAGAACAACTAAACAAAAAAGAAGAGCCGCTATAATTATTACTGTTTTTTTCATAATTGGTTTCAGAATGTAGAAACTGCCTCTTTGATAGTTAGTTCATTATTAGATGGCATATATTCTAAAACCGGAAAATCATCCTGGATTTCTTCTATATATGATGTAGGTCTTGGGTCAAGCATCCAAGGCGTATCAACTCCAGCAGCTTCCATAACACCTTTCATGAAATGAACACAGCTATACGATGCGATATCATAACGCTCTCGATTAGGATTGGAGTTTAAAGCTATACGGTGTTGAGCATAATCAAGCATTGCCTGATATTTGTTATCTACTTCAATATACGCAGCGCTAATCCTTCCTCTTTTTCCAGCTTTGTCAGATATAACTTTTAATACCCTCGACAAACTTTGCTCTACTACACCACTCGAATTTATCGTCACATCCGGTAAGTTAAGCATCTTTTTTACCCAGCCAAGCTTATTCGGATCATAACGACCATATTCATAGTACTTAGTAATACCTGACTTGCCGTTTATAAATAAAACACCCGCATGGCCTAGGTCACTTATTTTGTTTTTTGTATGAGGAACACGTATCTCATTTGGCAATATATCCACATAAGGTAAATAATCTGGCACCTTCATTCTTGCAGCTGGGGTTTCCACTGTTATTTTATAATCAGGAAATACTATTGGGATTACTAGATCTGACACGATAATTCTCCTTTTTTATCAGACTTGTGCTTCGAACAAATGGGTTATTTGCGAAGCTAAAATACAGCGCTTCCGGCGCTGCTATTTACACGCTATAGAGAAATCAACATGATAATGCTCATCATGCCTCACCCAAGAACGTTTATTGGAAAACTGAATGTGGTCTTTCAAATATTGGCCATATTTCGTTTTATATAAATTTGGCTGCAGTTTGGGGTCGAAAATCACTCGCCATAAATCATAGCCATTTTCTTTGGCTTGCTTATGCAAAGCTACTACATGAGCCGCAAGAGCATCATAATCTATATACAAATCATCATAATGATCATCTGCATCAAACTCTATGTCGTAACCTAGCTTATTTAATAAATTGGTTGGTAGATGATCTGAACTGCCGCTCTTATCTTTTACAGGAGTCATAAAATCAACAGAGAGGCCGTTTCTATGAGTCTTATGAGGCTTAAACTCCCCGCCTTCTTTAAATCCAGTTTCAGCGTATTTGTAGACCTTATCTGGTTGTTCTGTTTCAAGGTCTTTATAGGCTGACACTATAATATCCCTTACTTCTGAATGAACATAGGTACGCCCAGCCAGCCTTGCCATTATGCTATAACCCACATAATTTTTTCCCTCAGGTGGCAACTGTACACCAGCAGAAAGACTACCATTGGAAGTCGTTCCAAAACATGTGCTAGTTTCAGCCAAGGCTAACAGCGGAAAGAGAAGAGAAATTATAAATAGAAACTTTATATTCATGGAGTGTTAACTAGTTGCTCAAAAATTCCGTTTAATTTTCTGCTATATTGTACTTCCTATTATCGCTAACGATATTCAAGCATACCGTTGAAATTGTCAAATCTCCTCCCCCAAAAAAACGGGCGACCCTTTAACAAGGATCACCCGTTTTCTACAAACAAATGCTGACTTACTAATACCAGGCTACAAATTCGTAGCCCTAGCACCTCTTGTATTAGTTAGTAGTGCTTATCACAATCATAAGCCGAAGTAGTCTTATAGCTATTACGAGGCAAGCTCACATTGCTAAAGCGATCACCCTGATTATTCGGGCCATTATCAATCGCTAAGTTTGCTACTGCGCATGCATCGCTATTACTACCATTTTCACAGAACTTATCGTAATACAGGCTATTCATCGCACCCACAATCACACCGTTACCTTCTTGGCCACACTGCCATTCTGCACCGGCTAGGTATTCCCATGAGCTGCGATCACCAAATAACAAACGCATCATGTCGTCTTCATACAAACCCATCCAGTTAAAGGTCCACATAAAGGTCGAGTTGATATTCGACAAATGCTGGATATCACCACTGATGCTATTAAAGTCTTTCATATCAGCGATTAGACCAAAGGTCCCAATAAACGGACCACCAACAGACAAACCACACTGAATGCCCCACTCTGCACACTTAGCATTAGCCGCGTCAGAGTCTGAGTTATTATCGATATCGATAATCAATAGGTTTTCATCGTAACCACCCAACTGAACTAGGTTCTGCTGAATAGCGGTAACGTATGGTGTATTCAATTCTGTTGCAGGGTAAACACCCCAGAACTTACGCATACTGCCATCACCTTCGCCAACAGAGGTTTTCACCGTCTGACGAATATCCGCATAATCCGCATCGGTTTTAGTGGTTGATTTAACATCAAACCAAACCGCTTTAATTTGTGGGTAAGCTTCAGCCGCCTCTAAAACTTCAGATAAATTTACCCCAACGCTGTCGCCGTCATGGTACGCACACCAAGTTTCAGCACAGGTTTTTTTCGCGGGAACATCATCACGGTGACTAACATCAATTTCAATGGCGTTAACGCCTAAGTCATTGCTCGCTGCGTTTACCGCACCTACAGTATTAACGCGATGGGCAAATACCCAAGCGGCTTCAGAGGCAGAAGCTGCCGTACTAAAAGACAAGCTAGTCAGTGTACTAGCGCACACAACTAAACCAGATATTAATTTATTCATTTATACATCCCCATGAACAGGCCTTAGATGAATTTTAAAAGGCTTTAGATAGACTTCGGATAGAAAGGAAACCAGATGAAAGGAATTACACGGCAAGTCGCCGACATCCATATCGAAATTAAAAACGTTTAACCATTTATAGAAAACAGCAGTAGCCCGACATCAAGTCGCGCGCAGTTTATTGATTTTTATGAAGCTTATCAAGAAGGGAATGAAATGATTGGCAGGTAATTTATTGTTTATGACGTATTTCATAAAATACCCCCACTAGAATATTTTAGCATGAGCCATTTAAAATAATTAAAACAGTTCACTTCTATGATGAATATAAAGTTATCAATCATCATCCTGCATTGGGATTGAATATCTACCAGCATCAAGACCTGATAAGCGTTCTGCAATACTTATTTTCTCTAGCTCTGTTAATACGATAGATTCATTATCGAGAGAAAAAACATGTTCTTTTTTAGTCGCATCGAATTTAATTTTACCGATGATGGCACCACTATCGTTTATGCAATCAAGTTCTTGTTGAATTGAGAAAAATAGCACTATTTATAACCTCTTTTATAAATATATCTTTAATTGAATTATAGTCGTAGATGATATTCTACTCAACCTTACATTCGCTGTAGCAATTATAGATCTAAACTTAAGGTTCAATAAACTCCTGCCCCTCTAACAACCCTTTGTTCCCATGAACATACTCCGTCATAAAACGCACAAAGGTTTGTATTTTCGCATTTTTACGCAAATCTGGATGACTCAATATCCATAGGTCGTATTTTTCTTCGCTAGTATATGGGGGGATACGCACCAGTTCAGGATCTCTATCACCCACAAAGCACGGTAATATGCCTATACCCATTCCATTACGAGTGGCGATGGCTTGTAGTTTGCTATTAGCGATTTTATGTTTGGATGAGAAGCGTGGATATTCTTTAGCAATTTTTCCTATAGGTCTTCTTTGCTTGTCGGTCCAGCCTATCCAGTTTTGTTGTTCTAGCCAGCCCTCTTTTTTTAATAGCGGTAAGTTTTTTTTCGCCATGTAACAAGCCCGATGTAATACCGCGAGTTTGCGACCTATTAGATATTCTGGCGGTTCTTTTACGATACGAAAGGCGACGTCGGCTTCTCGATTGGCTAGGTTCAGCAGTTTTATTGAATCGACTATATCGAGTTCTACTTGTGGATATTGTTGACAGAACAGAGCACAGCCTTCTAATAATAACTCTTCGGCCACTAGGTCGGGCATAGTAACCCGTATTTCTCCGCTAAGCTGCTCGTCATTGCCCATTATGCGTCGCTCGACATTACTGAGGCGCTCTTCTAAATAGGCGGCTTCGTTGAAGATTTCGTCCCCCAACCGAGTGCGTACATAGCCTTGAGAGGTTCTTTCGAACAAGCGCTGCCCGAGTGAATTTTCGAAGCTGTTGATACGCCGCGATACCGTAGCATGGTTTACTTTCAACTCTTCGGCAGCGGCGCGGACGGAACCAGCACGACTAACAGCTAAAAAGAATTTCAAATCGTCCCAGTTCAACATGTCGCTCTTCTCCTGCCTCTCGTCATACATTTTCCCCATGACCTATCGATACGGGGCACGTTTTATTAGACCATAAATGAGTGGTGCGTATTTGCAACACATGTTTGCATTAATGGGTAATTTTCAAGCAGAACTTCCGCCACTAAGCTAAGTCCTATCTTTCGCAAGCAAGATAAATATCACTTTTATTGGACCATTTCCTAACTTGGCCCTAACAATGACGAATAATTTGGAGAACCATCATGACGACACAGAAGAATAGCTTGAAGCAAAACAAGCAGCATGGATTTAATGCCATCATCAACATAAATGCACCAAAGGATCAGGTTTGGGCAGTTTTAGAAGATTTCAACAATGTATATACCTGGGCACCAGGTGTTTCTAAATCTCATGGTTTAGGGAATAAACAGCAAGAAGTAGGCGCTGCACGTTATTGCAAGCTGGCTGATTTTGGCGAGATTGATGAAGTAGTCACTGAATGGATTGAGGGTAACGGCTTCACCTATACGGTATCAGCCTTGGGGCCTTTACATAATGCGGTAAGCCGCTGGACATTGACCAAGGTGGATGCCAATACAACTCAGCTGGAAGTGGAATTTGCATACGATATTCGCTTTAGTCTGTTTGGAAAAATGATGCATGCTTTGGTGATGCAGAAGAAGTTGCATAGCTCGTTGCCACAAACTCTAGAAGATTTTAAACGCCGGGTGGAAACCGGAAAGCTGATTCGTCCGTATAAAACTTCAAACGCTGTTTGTTAATCATATTAGGGCATTATGACTATTTTAGAATCTCTACTCGTGGGTGAATCGGCATTAGATAATGCACCACAAGCCAAACTTGACGATGGGCGACTGTGCATTCCTCAGCACTACTTAACCTTTAACCATACACTACAGTCCGTTGAAGCACTGGTATTGGACATTGAATACAATGAGCGATATCCCGTCTTTGTTAGTAAAGAGAAAGAGGGTAACGGAGAGGCTGGCTTGTATATTCAAGTCGGAATCTGTTGTGTGGATAACTACCGGAATGCCTCAAACAACCGTGAATCAGAAAGTGAAACTAAAATCGTCTATGGCCGGAAATGGCGAGTTGAGCTTCAATTACCGAGTTCCGAAATTATTCAGACTGTATTTTTGGCATTAAAAAAAGCTCGAGAGCATGAAGTGCGCGAGCTTTTACACTTGCAGAATAATGACAAAATAACAACGCCGTTCAATAGCCATCACGATTTACCTTTATTAACGCTCAGCGAGCAGCGTTTGCAAGATAAAGCAGGATTCGGTTTTAATAACAATCAAATCAGCGAATTCAACTATCAATTAGATCAGGTACTAAATCGTCTTGATTATGATGGTCGTCAATTTGAGTTGATGAGTTTTATGCAGGGCCCTAGTGGCCAGTATTTGGTTGAGTTAATTCTTACGCCGCATCCTAATACTCACAAATTGAATGATAAAAATCAGGAGTTCATCAATTTCTTCATGACTGAGCTAAGTATTAATCAATTTCTCCACCAGCTCATGCAGCAGCTAATTCATTTAAGCGATCGCCATGTGGATGAGCATTTCCGTTATCGAGGCTTCCATCGTTTTAGTTGGAATAATAATGTGGAAGCAATCGCAGAAATTTCAGCAGAGGTCCGCCAATTGCATAAAGATGAAAGTTTAGAGCAGTTTCAGCAGCATTGGCAGCAGAATAATTATGAAACGGATAGAAGCCGAATTCCGAATCCGGCTCCTGGAGAACTATGGAATAAAATTCATCAGCAACTAAAGCAGTTCTCACCCCAAGAACATACCTTGCCTATTAATGGTTAATAGGCAGATTATAGCCAGCTTAAAGCACCAATTATAAACATACCCAATAAGGCAAAAAAGCTGATTGCAAACGATGCGCTGCGCAGTAGTTTAAGATTTAGGTAATAACAAAACATATGAAGAACACGGCCAACGAAATAAGCTACTGCAAAGCCATTTAACCATTCTGGGTTTGCTGACGAAAGCATGGCAAAAAGAGACAACAAAATAAGAATACCAATACTTTCATTACTGTTGGAAAGTGATCGATTAGCACGAAATAAAAAGCTACTATGGCTTTGTTCTACCGTGAAGCCAGGAGTATGCTTTAGCTTGATTCCTAGAATATCCACAAGCGCTAATTGAATCCAGAATAAGAAACCCGATAGGCCCAGCACCAGTACTGTGATTTTGTATGCTTCATTAAAGTCCATCTTTCACTTTCCTTTTTTGTTACTATTATCTTTGACTGCTGTTACCGCTCATTGCGATAATACAATGCGTATGACCCACTTCTGCCTGAGATTGCATAACAGTAAAAGATGCGCCAATCTTTTCCATCATTTTACGATCATACTCCATCATGCGATTGCAGCCTTCGACATTACCACTGCCGCGATAAGGGCATTCACTGCGAATTTCAGCGTATACGGTATTCTCTTCAATTCTAGTAATGGGTATCATTTTTTTCGACGGAAACATTCGCTGCCACTCTTCAGCAGACTCTAATACGGTACTCTTCTTTTGAGCTCTTTTAACGTGCAGCGTTATACTGCCTAAAGCTCGCATAAAGGGTTTACCTATGATGTTACGACGTTGGGTTTCCGTGAGCCAGTGAGTAAAGCTCATGAGTGTATTAAAAAGCTTCTTATTAAGTTGGTTTATGTTCATTAGACATCCATGCTAATTCAGTTTATTCATTCCAATTATGCTTGAGTTTAACTTTGTATGTTATCTCGATATTCGCTCGGAGTCATACCTGACCATTTTTTAAAGGCACGGCAGAACACGGCCGGGTTATTAATTCCAATACAGCTGGCCACTAGCTTGGTCGACTTATTAGATTGATACAACATTTGCTTCGCCATCGAGAAGCGTACTTCGTCTAATAAATTTTGAAATGACAGGCCATCCGCTTTCAACTTGCGCGTTAAGGTTCGATGGGAACACGATAGTTCATCGGCTAGCTGATCTCGATTTAGAAAAATCCCTTTCTTTCCTTGATGGTATAAGATACGCCGTGCTTGAAAGCCGATACTGTTTTGCTGTTCTCGTTTAGCTTTATCCGCTTCAAGCTGAGCAATATAAAAGGCAAGCATTGAAGAGTTAGGGCTTTTCACTTTTTGGCTCAGTGCCGCCAATGGAATACGTATTTTACTTACCGGTGCTAAGCTGTGGATTGGACATTCGAATTGTTTTTCTAATATTACTTTATAGGCCGAAATATCATGGCTGAAATAATACTCCCCTTCTGCATCTAGACCTGCACGTTTTGCATAAAAATCAAAAGCACCAAAAATGAGCTCAATAAATATCGGTTCAATTTTTTTGAAGTTGACTAAAGGTTGCATCTCAATATCGAGATTTTTCTCATCGTAATTCAAGCTAAAGTCAAAACCGGGAATATATAACTCGGCATATTTTTGAAATAAATTCAGCGCTTGTTCGGCATCATTTGCATTAATGATCGCTAAGCCCAACATGCCTAGAGTATCTTCTTTAAAGTGCTGAATAATTTGTAAACTGAAGGGGCTGTCTTTTTTAGCCAGCATCTGGCCAAGGGTCAGTAATAAACTGATTTGGTCACCATCTAAACAGGCGTCAGGATCTTGCAGAATATTGGCAGGAATGTTCAGCAGCTCAAGGCCCTTTGCAATTGAAAAATCAATCGCTGAGTCTTGCATAATGGTATCAATAAAATCTTTAGCCAACTGGCTATAGATTGCGGGAAACTTTAATTGGCTGAGTTCACTCATACTTTACTATTTATTATAGTTTCTCGCAGAGTAAGGGCTTTTAAGCCCTTACGCAAGAGCGGTTACTCTCCTTTACGTTTACGCGATTCCAAGACGATCCATTGCCTTGCCTACTAAGCCCGATTCATCAATGTTGTTCGGGTGAAAGCTGGGTTTGAAATAGGCCGTGAGGGATTGACGCAGGGTTGGGTGCTTCTTCAACATATTCTGCTGACTTGCCTTTAATAATTTCTTTGCTTCGCGCTTGCTATAACCGTCTTGCCTTAAAAGGTCTTTTACGAAATAGGTTGAGGTTATATGAATGAACAACAGGGCATTTAAATAACCAAAGACACGCATAGGGTAACTACCACCGGTCGCTTTAAACACATCAAAGGCAATGGATTTGTGTTCTATTTCTTCAATGGCATGCCACTGAATCAAATCGCGCATCGCTGGGTGTGAGTTCTCCACACCTTCATCATCCAGTGCGGTCGCGCCCAATACGGCGGTTAGATGCTCGGCTCCAGCGGTGATTGATAGGCTTAATGAGTGCGGTAAGATATCACGCATTTTGATGATGAATTTGTTCATCTTCTCTAACTTAGGACGAAATTCGTAGCCGTTTTGCTCGAGCACATCAAAGAACTTTTCGTGCTCAATGGCGTGCTGAGTTTCTTGGCCAAAAAAACCACGGGCTTGCTGCTTTAAATCTGGGTCTTCGATCTTATTTAACCCATTGCGCACCGCGCGCATAAAGAAACGCTCACCTTCTGGGAATAGTAGGTTGAGCCCATCAAAGAAGTGACTCTCAGCCAGACTACCGTTCATATAGTCTTTAGGAACATCACTGAAATCAAAGCCCATTTTGCGTACAGGGATCGTAGAGTCGCCGCTTAGCTTGGTTTCTAACACTTTTGTTTGTTGAATCTTTGTCTTCTGAGTCATAACCGTTTCTTCTTATTTGAGGGTTTTAACAACTGCAATCTGCTATTGGCTACAGATTAGCCCAAACAAGTCGACTTAAAGTGACAAGGTATGTGCATATTGTGCCACCCTTCATACCAAACTCATTGACGATGGATTATGGCTTTGCCAGTATGAGCATACTTTAGACGCTTAAGAACCCATTTCATGCACAAATTGATATACAAGCTACTTGCACTGCCTCTATTACTCATAGGATCGACAGCTTGGGGCCATGGCATGTCGGAAGAAGATAAGCTCAGAATCCTTAATGCAGGCCCCTTTGAATACATCGATCTCGGCGCTGTGCATATGGTCACCGGCTACGACCATTTACTCTTTATCTTTGGCGTGATTTTTTTCTTAAGCCGCTTCATCGATATTTTAAAGTTTATTACCGCTTTCACTATCGGCCATTCCATTACCCTGCTATTTGCCACCTTGTGGGGAATAAAGGCCAATGTGTACTTAATTGATGCAGTCATAGCCCTCACGGTTTGCTATAAGGCCTTTGACAACCTGGACGGTTTCAAAAGGCATTTAGATATCAAGCCACCTAGCTTACTCTGGATGGTCTTTATCTTTGGTTTAATTCACGGCTTTGGTTTATCGACACGCTTGCAAGATTTGCCGTTAGGAGATGAAGGTTTAGTGATGAAGATACTGTCGTTTAACCTAGGGGTTGAACTGGGACAGGTAATTGCTTTGTCGATGATGCTAGTGGTTTTAGCCGGCTGGCGAAAAACGGCCTCCTTTGCCAAGTTTTCTAAGTTGGCAAATTGGTTATTGATGGCTTTGGGACTCTTGTTACTATTGATGCAACTTCATAACTATCAACATTCCACTTACCCTGATGATTTCCCGCTTAACCAAGATGATCATAGCCATATTCATGATGATATGCGTAAGGCCGAGTCAGGATTATCTGGCTATAAAAAACAATTCAACTTCAAATTGGAAGAGTAAATAATGAAAAAACTATTGGCCCTTATCTTAAGTACTATTTTTAGTACTGCCTTGTTTTCGACCACAGCCTTAGGTCATGGTGGTAGCCATCACCCAATTTCACCAGAGAAAGCCCAGATAGTCGCTACTAAGTTGGCTAATCAGTTTACCACTTTGGACCCAGGCTTAGGTTTTGGCAAGCTGCCCCAGTCATGGTTGGACCTGCCAGCGACACAAGCGTCTACGCATAAGTCGGGCAAAGGCTATTACATTATTAAGCTGGACAATAAAACAGAGAAGAAAAGTCTGTATGTGTTAATGGCGATCAGTGGTGAGGTGTATGACGCTAACTTTAGTGGCGACTTCAAAGGCTTAAAGTAGAGAAGTAGTCTATAGTTTAAACACCTATTATAGAGGGTTAATTATGTTTCTGACGCGACTCGTATACGCAAGCACTATTAGCGAAAATTTCAGCAGTTCTGATATTGAAGAGATTCTTAAATCTGCCAGAAAACACAATAAAATCAATAATGTAACAGGCATGCTGTGCTTTAACCGTAAGTTTTTTCTCCAGTGCTTGGAAGGCTCCAGAACAAAAGTCAACGAGGCGTATCATAAAATATTGAACGACAATCGACATTCGAAAATCGTTCTTCTAGATTATAAAGAAATTGACATGCGTGAGTTCAGTAATTGGTCAATGGGCTTCATGCCAGATTCAAGCTTAACAGCCCCGATAAACCTAAAATATTCAGGTAAAGGGGAGTTCTTGCCTTATGAAATGTCCGGTGAAAGCGCCCATCAAATGATGCTAGAACTTAGAGAGTTAACAGATCCAATAAGCTAGTCATTTGCTAGTTAACCTCTCTTAGCAGTTCACGAGCTATAATCACTCGCTGAATTTCACTGGTACCTTCATATATGGATGTTATACGGACATCTCGGCTATAACGCTCTAGAGGGTACTCCTTAATATATCCACTCCCCCCCATCAACTGCAATGCGGTATAACACGCTTTATTCGCCTTCTCACTAGCGAACAGCTTTGCCATTGAGGCTTGCTTGGAAAATGGTTGACCTTTTTCTTTCTCGTCAGCCGCACTCATTAATAATAATCGTGATGCCTCAAGGTCCGTATAAGCATCTGCCATCATCCATTGAATACCTTGGAAGTTAGCAATCGCCTGGCCGAATTGCTGGCGCTCAGTGAT
>CAJVZR010000086.1 GCA_913019965.1 uncultured Oleispira sp. | reverse complement strand
ACCGGTGGGCGTATCGTTTCATCTTTGGCTAAAATGCTAGAAGAGAAGGGAGAAGGTCGTGGCCTTATCTCTATCTGTGCAGCCGGTGGTCAAGGTGCAGTAGCCATTCTTGAAGCTAAATAGTTGAAGCTAACTGCTAAAACTAAATAGATAAAAAGAAGCTTATATCAATAAGCTGCATTCTCACCGATGCACTAAAACCCGCTCTGTTTTTTCAGTTGCGGGTTTTTTTATACAAGTGAGTTAGCCTGCCGATTCTAACTTAATAACCATTCCGCACTTTCAAACCAAGCCTTTTTATTCATATTTTTTTTAAAGAAACCAAAATGATCAATCGCCTTCATACCGTATTCACTAGGGTGAAACGTTTGAATATCGGTTTCTGCATTATGATAAAGCTTCTCTAGTTCACGCACACAATTGGGTGGTGCAAAGCGTTTATCATCCGCCATGCTGTATAAACGCATCTTGCCTTTATAAGCACTGAAACCTTCGCGCATGGGTTGGCCATTTTCATCAGCAATGTAGGCTTTTTTACGGCCAAATCGACTCCAGTCACGCGCAACGTGTTTGGGTAAATACTCTGCGCCTAATACCCAAGATGGCAGGCCGCCGGTTATTTTATAAAATAGTGGCAGAATGCCAAAGAAGAAAAGCACACTTAAAGGCCTATCTTTTAACGGCCAGTTTTTCCAATAAATATGTTGTGAGGCAATATTTAAGAAACTGTCGTAGCGGTTGTTGTCCGGCATGATGCCGAGTAGCTGGCCGCCAATCGAGTGGCCAATGCCTTTGATGGTTAGCTCAGGATGGCGATCAATAAAGTAGCTTAAGACCGCATCCATATCGTGTTGACCCCAATGAATCATTGAAGGCGCTAAGGCTTGTTCAGTCGCCTGAGTGCTTCCACCTATACCCCGAAACTCATAGGTTAAAACTGTAAAACCTTGTTCGGATAAAAACTCTGCAAAGGCTTGGTAGTATTTACGTACCACGCCTGTCGCACCGTTAATAACAAGGCCAATGCCATTACTATTGGAGGGAGAAAATTCACTAGCTTGTAGTTGATACCCATCGGCTGTGGTAATGGTCAAATCTTGTATTTTCATAGGGTCACCTTATCTGTACTCAGTGCTGAAACCTGTGCATTGACTCATTGGGAGATTATTAAATAGAGAGCCTGGATCTGTTGTATAACGGTTGGATAATAAAATCTAGAATAATATTCTAGTTGTTATTTTAGGTTTCTATTTAGTCATCTTTGATTGCTTCTGCTTTAAGCATAAAAGTGCAGTTTGGTTCACATATCATTGGAGGCTGAATCATGGATTATAAATATACCTTGCTGGCGCTTATGGCTGCAGGAATGATTGCTCTGTTAACCAATCCACGCATTCTTGCCAGGCTTGTTGGTTCATGTTTTTTTGAAAGAAACCAAAGTGATCGATACGCTTCATTCCATAATGCTTAGGCTCAATTAAAATTAATTCCCCCTCAGC
This sequence comes from uncultured Oleispira sp., assembly GCA_913019965.1. GTDB lineage: Bacteria > Pseudomonadota > Gammaproteobacteria > Pseudomonadales > Oceanobacteraceae > Oleispira. Next base: position 14,875 of record CAJVZR010000086.1, on the reverse strand, counting down.
ATTGATATACACATTCTCTTTTAGTGATTTTACGGCGGTAGGTGGTGCAAATGCGTGATCATCGGCAATCGCAAGATAGCGAATCTTACCGCGGTAGTTATAAAAGTTATCGTGTAATTCTTTGCCATCAATATCGGTGTAAAAACGTTTACGACCAAAACGAGACCAGTCTCGGGTTACGTATTTAGGTAGTGCTTCTGATCCTAATACCCATTTAGGGAATTGTTTAGCGTAGCGAAACGCGGGTAATAAACCATGAAAGAAGACAAAGCTTTGGGCTTTAAACTTGCCGCGCCAATTGCCCCAGTGAGCATGCTGTGAGGCAATGTTTAAGTAGGCTGATATTCTGTGGTTATCAGGCAATAACCCTAATAATTGGCCGCCGATGGAATGGCCTACCCCTAGAATCTTATGTTCTGGGTATTTTTCTTCTACCCAATCAACGATAGCCGCATAATCTTTGCGGCCCCAATTGATCATACTAAGGGCTTTGTCTTTTGTATCATTAGTTTTACTGCCACCAATGCCGCGGTAATCGTAACTGATGACCTGTAAGCCCTGTTCGCTCAAGAAGCGGGCGAAAGCATTGTAATATTGACGCAAAACACCGGTCGCGCTATTAATAATAACTGTGGCATTCACTTCAGATTGAGGGCTGAATAGGGTAGCCGCGACTTGATAGCCGTCGGCGGTATTGATGTGTAATTCTTGGGTCTGCATAGCTTAGCTTCTGTAAATAGGCTTTTGTGAATAAGCTCTGTAATTGAGCTCAAAGCAATAATGATGAGCTCAGTGTACCCGAAGTAACGATAAGAGGTTAATAATCCGCAGGAACTGATTTTGCTAACAATTTATTGGTCAGTGATTTAGGCAATACACGTGCAAGTCGAATTAAACTCGCCGTCATGAAGGGAAATAAGTAATCGGCTTTTTCTTTTTCTAAGGCTCGAATGACATGCTTAGCGGCATCCATTTCGCTAATTTCAAATGGCGAGGGAATGCCGTCACCTTGCACTCTTTCAGTCGCGACAAAACCTGGGTAAATAGAAACAAACTTCAAACCAAAGGGTTCGAGTTCAATACGGCAGCTGTCCATCAGAATACGACCAGCGGCTTTAGCTGCAGAGTAGGGGCCCTGCATGGGGAGCCCTAGAAAACCGGCTAGGGAGTTCGTATGGGCGATTAAACCAAAGCCTTGTTGCTTCATTTGAGCAATGAGCGGCACCAGAAAGTTAACTTGAGTGCCATAATTTAACTGGGTATTGTGATTAATTTCATCAACGCTGGCTTTGCTCATATTAAATGCTGGTCCATCACCAATATTTAATAAAGCGATATCAATGGTTTTAAGCTCAGCAATTGATTGTTTAATACAATCTTGAGCCTGCTGTTGGGACAGAGCATCGCAGGGGATTGCCAAGGCTTGGGAACCGTTGGCTTGAATCTCACGGGCCAGGGTTTCCAATTCAGGCTGGCGACGGGCGCTGATTATGAGGCGATTATTATGTTGGCTTAATAACAGTGCTACTTGGCGGCCAATGCCAGAGGAGGCTCCGGCAATTAGGATGGTTTTATTGCTGATCATGCTGATTCTTCACAGTAAAAGTTATGTACTGGCCCAATTATGCACCGACTAAGCTACGGCTCACATTGGCGACGATGATGCCTAGGTAATTCCCCACAGCATAACCAATAATCGCAGCGGCAAAACCAGGCAACATGATTTCACGATTTTTCAATGCGCCTGCGATTACTGGGATAAAAGGGACCGACATAATCGCAGCAGATGACGTGATCAAGAAAGTATCAGTATCGACTTTAAACAACTTGCACAGTAGCGCCTGCATTATCAAAGAACCCAAAAGAATAAAGCTAATATAACTGGCTAAACCTAGGTCAATGTTGGTGAAAATTTCGGTATCGGTCATGGTGCCCATTGTGAAACAGAAAACTAAAATCAAATACATACCAATTTGAAAGCTATTGGCTAAATCACGAATTTTAGGGATGAATGATGCCGCTAAACCTAGACTTGTGATGCCTACGATTGTGGTGGTTGATTTATAGGTTTCAGGCACTAGGCTGGCAATAAATAACGCCAATCCAACCACTAAACCAGACGTTAATATGGCGGCGAAAGTTTGTGGCAATAATTTCACATCGACCAGTTTTTTATAGCCATTAGCGGTTTCATCGGCAAGATGTTCCATACCGGCATAATCAACTTCGCCATTTTCATTTTTATGTTCGTACTTGTGTAAGAATAAACCAAATAATTTTTGCCCTAGGGTCATTACAAAGATTAAGTAAATTGCTGAGAATAAAATATCGTAAGTCACCATAGTGACGAAAATAGATTCTTTACCATCAATCGCTGTTTTAATCGCGGCCATGTTTGGGCCACCGCCGGTATAGGCGCCTACTGACATGCCTGCTACCTGCCATACATCAGCAACTTGATCGGCAAAAATAATAGAACCTGCGGTACTGATTACGATGACGGATAATAAGGCTAACGCCATACCTTTCATGGTATCGCCGGCCATATTCAGTGCACTTTTTACGTTGATAGAAAAAAGTAATAATGGCAGTGCGATGGCGATGCTGATTTCTGACACATCTTTTTGTACAGCGCTTATGGTATCGGCTTCAAATAGCAGGGTTAAATCTAAACCTGCGGCAATGGCGATTCCTAAGCCGAAGGATAAAACTACAACACCTGCTTTATCGAGTAATGAAAATTTTTGGCAAGCAATGACGATCAATGCTGGAATTAGAAGATATGCGAGAACCAGAGTCATGATACTTCCTGATAATTATTTAGTGTTTTTTTGATGGCATTATTAGTTGATGATACGTCTTCAGAATGAAAAATAGGCCACCAGTCAATAATAATACCTTCTTCATAGACGGCAATTTTACCGAACTGTAAAAATACTGCTTCACTTTGAGATGGGCGGAAGAATAAATAATCATCCATCTTAAGCGTATTATCTGCCGTTAATTCATACATCTCTTGATTACTGGAATGACCTAAGATGTTCGAACGTTTTGTCTTTTCTGGATAACAAGGCGACGCTAACCAATTACCTCCATAAATAAAGCATGCCGTCTTTGGCAGTAATCCGACTTTATGCAAGAGTTTAGAGAACCCCTTTAGCATCGGAATCTGCGGCTGATGAACTAGCTTTAAAACAGGGGCGGCTATAAAGGTTGCGGGAATATGATGTTCTAAAGTATGCACATCAAAATCAGTGGGCATGACTAGCGCAGAGGCGGTAGCAATTTCATTGATAAATTGTGTTCGCTCGCTTTTCTTATCGTAAAGTGGATATGTGCTGCTTCCTCCGGCGTTCAACATTAATGAGTCGAGTATATCTTTACCCATAATATTTGTGGTGAATTCAATACAAGCTTGATAAGAATTCATCGCTTGCTTAAAAGCTTTTTGATGGCCACCAATGATATTTGGAATTTTACTGACGTGAGCTTCATAACCCATTAAGCCGGTTAGGTTTAAGTGGTTATCGGCTGTTAACAATTCTAACGCTTGCTTTAATTCAGCAGCATTATTTGAGGTGTCGGTAGAAAATCCACCGCGGTGTAAGCCTACGTCAATTTCTAAACTGATATTTAAAGTGCTGTTTAATTCTTTTGCTAAAGCCTGATATTGTTGCAATCGCTCTAAGCTATCGACTAACCAATGCAATTGAATCTCAGGGTTAAAGCTATTGGCATTTCCAGCCTGTTGCCAATGATAAAATTGTCTTGCGGCGGCAACGGGCATCGGCTTACCGAGTAATACATCAGTTTCTGGCAGATTTTCAGCAACGTGCATTAGAAACGGTAGATGAAAACTCATCAGACGATTGGTAGCGGATTTTTGCATGATATATTTCAGCAAAGGAATAGACGGCAATGATTTTGCAACGATTCGATAATCAAAGCCGGTTTGAATAACGTTAAGCAATTCATCTAGGTTTTGGTCCAGTCGTTGTTTATCAACCACAAGCGTTGGCTGGTGCGCCCCTGCTTGGGATAGTGCACGACTCATTTGCTGAAAATAATCGCCTGAAAGAGAGTTTTTGGTGTTCATTGTTATTATATTATTTCTTGGAGTTGTACGTTTGTACCATATTGTACAAGATTAAGCCAATTTATTAGCGACTCCTACTTTAGCACCATTCTTTCTATTGAGCTTCTGGCTAATCTCTTGGCCAGCTCGGATTAACTTGTCTAGATCGATGCCTGTAAAGATTCCCATACCGTTGAGCATATATAACACATCTTCTGTCGCCACATTCCCTGACGCACCTTGGGCATAAGGGCAGCCGCCTAAGCCGGCAATTGATGCGTCGATAGTCGCAATGCCATTTTGAAGCGCCACCAAAATATTGGCTAAGGCTTGGCCATAGGTATCATGAAAATGGACGGCGAGCTGGTTGGCAGGAATATCTTTCAACAAGGCCTTTAACAGCTGCTCGGTATATAAAGGCGTTCCTGTCCCTATCGTATCGCCGAGGGAGACTTCGTAGCAGCCCATGTCGAGTAATGTCTGGGTAACCTGCTTTACTTTTTCGAAATGAGGCTGGGCATTATCAGGGGTTATAAGCCCTTCGTAAGGGCAGCCCAGGATACATGACACATAACCACGAACGGGTAAGTTGAGCTCTTTTGCTCGCGCCATAATCGGTTGGAATCGTTCTAGACTTTCTTCGATAGAGCAATTGATGTTCTTTTGGCTGAAGCTTTCTGAAGCGGCGCCAAAAATTGCGACCTCATCCGCTTTTGCGATTAGGGCTTGCTCAAAGCCGCGCATATTGGGTGTCAGGGCGGCATAGCGAACATGATCGCTACGCTCGATGCCTTGCATGACGTCTAACGAGTCTGCCATTTGTGGCACCCATTTAGGGGAGACAAAACTGCCGACTTCGATATGAGATATCCCCGCTTGCACTAAGCGCCGAATCAGCTCAATTTTATCGGTGGTTGAAATGGGCTGCTTTTCATTTTGCAGGCCATCTCTAGGGCCGACTTCAACAATGCGAGCTGATTCTGGATAGTTCATGTTCATTTCCTTAATTAGGCTTCGTTCTCATCAACAAAAGATAAAATCTCACGGCCTTCGTCAATCAAGTCACCTTGGTTAAAGAAAATTTCAGCAATGCAGCCATCATGAGGGGCTTTGATACTGTGCTCCATCTTCATCGCTTCCATGATGACGAGAATATCGCCGGCCTTAACTTCATCACCGCTTTGCACGCGCACTTCGGTCAAGCAACCATTCATTGGAGCGTGTAGGCCATGATCGTTTTCTTCTTCACTATCACTCATAGTTAAGCGAGGGGGTTGAATGAACTCACTGGTTCCGTAGTGACTATGAACCTGAATATTATCCGCACTGTGTAATACTTGAGCTTTAATAGACTGGTCTAATATGTTCGCTTGAACATCGCTGCCTTTTATCGTTAAGGTCAACATTTGCTGATTACTCGTAGAATCTGAGATGGAGATATTCGGAGCTTGCAAAATATAATTATGCTCAGCAAATAATATCGAATAGCTACCCGATGGCAGTGGTCGAATTTGTATGCTGATTTCTTCGGGAGCCAATAACCTTATCGGATCACCATGGCCGCTATTAAGACGCCAACCGGTTTTCATTCCCCAGGGGGAGCGGACATCGTTGGATTGGATTTTGTCTTTTCTATTTTCTTTTTGCTCGTCTTCACTTTTTAAGCGCTGCTGGTATAAGTACCAAGCGGCAAAAATTTGATGCAGACGCTGCTGATGTTCAGTTAATGTACCTGAGGTTTTTATCGCCTCGGCATTATCTTCAACAAAGTGGGTATCCAGTTGAGCTTGGCTGAAGGATTCAAGACTAACCAGTTTTTCTAAATAACGTACATTGCTGATCAACCCAGTTATATGGGTTTGATGCAGTGCGTTTTTGAGTTTACGAATAGCAATATCACGGTCTTCTCCCCATACGATAAGCTTTGCAACCATCGGGTCATAAAACGGAGAAACGTTATCACCCGAGCTGACGCCAGTATCCATGCGAATGCCGTGATCATAATCTAATGAGAAATGAGAGCTTTCCTTTGGGTAGATAAACTGATTGATTTTACCTGCGGTCGGTAAGAAATCATTATTGGCATCTTCAGCGTATAAGCGGACTTCAATGGCGTGGCCATTGATTTTAAGTTCGTCTTGGCTAATCGGTAAAGGTTCCCCTGCGGCAACCTTGATCTGCCACGCAACTAAATCTTGACCGGTAATGTACTCAGAAATTGGGTGTTCGACTTGTAGACGAGTATTCATTTCCATGAAATAAAACTCATCGTTTTCGTATAGAAATTCAACCGTCCCTGCGCCGACATAGCCTATTGCATGGGCGGCTTGCAATGCGGCTTCCCCCATCGCTTTACGAACTTTTTCTGGGAAATTAGGGGCGGGGGCTTCTTCAACAATTTTTTGATGACGACGTTGAATCGAGCAGTCACGTTCAAATAAATAAACACCATTACCTTGCTGGTCGCAGAATAATTGAATTTCAATATGGCGTGGTCGTGCGAGATATTTTTCTGCCAGTAAGTGGCTATCGCCAAAAGAATTTAATCCTTCGCGTTGAGCACCGGCAATCGCATCTTCAATGCCCTCTAACGATTCGACAACCCGCATACCTTTACCACCACCGCCAGCGGAGGCTTTAAGTAGCACCGGAAAACCAATATCGATACAGGCCTGCTTAAGCCTTTCGACAGACTGATCTTCACCATGGTAGCCAGGTACCAGAGGAACGTTAGCCGCTTCCATGCGAATTTTTGCTTCTGCTTTTAGGCCCATGGCCTCAATAGCACTGGCGGGAGGACCGATAAAAATCAGCTGGTTATCATTGCAAAGTTTTGAAAAATCGGCATTTTCAGATAAAAAACCATAACCTGGATGAATGGCTTGGGCACCAGAATCTTTCGCCGCTTGAATTATTTTATCTGCGCGTAAATAACTTTCTTTTGGTGCGGCTTCGCCGATCCAAATGGCTTCGTCAGCAAGCTGTACGTGTTTCGCGTTATTATCCACCGTAGAATAAACCGCTACGGTTTTAATGCCCATTTTCTTTGCTGTATGAATAATACGGCAAGCAATTTCACCACGATTAGCAATTAAGATTTTACTAATCGTTTTTTTATTCGTTGCAGTTTTCATTTTGATATCGCCTTTATCCATTGTGCAGGGCGTTTTTCTAAAAAGGCGGTTAGGCCTTCTTGGCCTTCTTCCGATACCCGTACTGTCGCAATCAGGTCTCGAGTATAGTGATTTAGATTGTCGTCTAATTTTTCATTAGCCACTTTTTGCACCAGTGCCTTACTGATTCCCATCGCTTTAGGGCCGTTATTAAGCAGAGAAGCAATGATGTCATCTACTCGAGTGGTGAGTGCTTCTGCAGCTACGACTTCGTGAACTAAGTCGTGCTTTAGTGCCTGCTCAGAATTGATGACTTCAGCACTGATAAAATAACGGCGAGCTTGTCGCTCTCCCATCGCTTTAACGACATAAGGGCTGATGACCGCAGGAATTAATCCAATTTTAACTTCACTTAAGCAATAACTGCTTTTTTCGCTGGCGATAGCAATGTCACAGCAAGCAATCAGCCCTACAGCACCACCATAAGAGGCGCCGCGAATTTCGGCGATTGTCGGTTTGTTTAAGTGATATAGCGTACTCATTAAACGCGCGAGCTGACCTGCGTCTTCGCGGTTTTCACTGTAATCTAGATCTGCCATGCGGCGCATCCAGTTTAGATCAGCGCCGGCTGAAAAATGTTTTCCCGAGCCGGTTAATTTCACGACCTTCACATCATCATTACTGGCGCAATCATCTAATGCCATAATTAAAAGGCTGATTATTTCGTCATCAAAGGCATTATTAATGGCGGGTTTGTTTAACGTAAGCGTCATCACCCCATTATGATGATCGACTAGTAAAGGCGAATCTTGTAAAGGAGAGCCATCATTGTCATTGTTCATATCACCAACTCCTTTTATTACATTCTAAAGACGCCAAACTGCGTCTCTTCGATGGGGGCATTTAAACAAGCGGATAGTGCGAGACCTAAAACTTCACGGCTCTGAGCTGGGTCAATAATACCGTCATCCCATAAGCGCGCACTGGCATAATAAGGGTGGCCTTCGTCTTCATACTTTTTCAGCAACGGCTGTTTAAAAAGATTTTCTTCTTCCTTTGACCAAGTTTCACCACGCTTCTCTTTGGCATCGCGGGTGACTTGTGCCATTACGCTAGCGGCTTGCTCGCCACCCATTACCGAGATGCGGGCATTTGGCCACATGAACATAAAATTCGGATCGTACGCTCGACCACACATACCGTAGTTGCCGGCGCCAAAGCTACCACCAAAAACCAATGTGAGTTTTGGCACTTTAGCGCAAGCCACAGCGTTCACCATTTTGGCACCGTGTTTTGCAATGCCTTCAGCTTCGTATTTTTGCCCGACCATAAAACCAGTTATATTTTGCAAAAATAATAATGGAATTTTTCGTTGGCAGCAGAGCTCAATAAAGTTAGCGCCTTTTTGCGCAGATTCAGAAAATAAAATGCCGTTATTAGCGACGATTCCTACAGGATAGCCATATAAATTGGCAAAGCCGCAAACTAGGGTTGTACCAAAACGCGCTTTGTATTCGTCAAACTCTGAACCATCGACAAGTCGAGCAATTAACTCTCGAGCATCAAACGGTTTCTTTAAATCTGTGGGCACTAGGCCATATAAATCTTCAGCCGGGTAGAGAGGTTCATTTACCTGCGCGGCTAAATTCATCTCGATGGGCTTTTGCCAATTGAGATTTTTGACGGACTGGCGCACGAGAGCGAGTGCATGTTCATCATCTTCTGCAAGGTGATCAACAACACCCGAAATTCGGGTATGCATATCGCCGCCGCCGAGATCTTCAGAGCTTACTTCTTCACCTGTGGCGGCCTTAACTAACGGCGGTCCGGCAAGAAAAATGGTGCCTTGTTCTTTTACGATAATGGATTCGTCACTCATCGCTGGCACATATGCGCCGCCAGCGGTGCAAGAGCCCATTACGGCGGCAATTTGTGGAATGCCACGTGCTGACATATTAGCTTGGTTGAAGAAGATACGACCGAAGTGTTCTTTATCGGGAAAGACTTCCGCTTGTTGCGGTAAGTTAGCGCCACCAGAATCGACTAAATAAATGCAGGGTAAGCGGTTTTTAGAAGCAATCTCTTGCGCGCGTAAGTGTTTTTTAACCGATAGCGGATAATAGGTACCGCCTTTCACGGTAGCATCGTTTGCGACTATCATGCACTCCACCCCAGAGACACGGCCGATACCGGCAATAACTCCAGCCCCTGGGACGTTTTCAGCATAAACACCGAGAGCAGCCAGCTGGCCAACCTCTAAAAATGGTGCGCCTTCGTCGAGTACTTTATTCACTCGCTCACGGGGTGGCAACTTGCCACGGCTGATATGACGGGCAAGGGATTTTTCTCCACCACCTTGTTTAATCACTTCGATGTGTTGATAAAGATCATCGACGAAATCAAGGTTATGCTGTTTATTCTGCTTAAACTCTTCGCTATTAGCATTCGCAGAAGTTTTTAATATGGCCATGCAATTATTTACTCCGGTGAAAACGTTATTTGGTTTCTGCGAAAATTTCGCGGCCGATTAACATGCGGCGTATTTCACTCGTACCTGCACCAATTTCATAGAGTTTGGCATCACGTAATAATCTGCCCGTGGCAAAGTCGTTAATGTAACCATTACCACCTAATAACTGAATCGCATCTAAAGCGGCTTGAGTAGCCTTTTCTGCACAATATAAAATCACACCAGCAGCATCTTTACGGGCGGTTTCGCCACGGTCGCAGGCGCTAGCGACGGCATATAAGTAAGATTTACAGGCATTCATACTGGTATACATATCTGCGAGTTTTCCTTGTACCAGTTGGAATTCGCCGATGCTTTTACCAAACTGCTCACGGTCGTGAATATAAGGAACAACTATATCCATACAGGCTTGCATGATGCCCGTCGGACCACCGGATAAAACAACGCGTTCGTAATCAAGACCGCTCATTAGAACTTTTACACCTTGGTTTAAACCACCGAGGATATTTTCTTCAGGTACTTCCACATCTTGGAAAATTAGCTCGCAGGTATTCGAGCCACGCATACCGAGTTTATCCAGTTTTTCACCTTGGCTAAAACCTTTAGAATCACGTTCAACAATAAAAGCCGTAATACCGTGTGGGCCTTTTGCCATATCAGTTTTGGCATAAATCACATAGGTATCGGCATCAGGTCCGTTGGTGATCCACATCTTATTGCCATTTAAAACGTACTTGTCGCCTTTTTTATCGGCGCGAATTTTCATGCTTACAACATCAGAGCCGGCATTGGGTTCACTCATGGCTAGAGCGCCAATATGCTCACCGGAAACTAGCTTAGGCAAGTATTTTTCTTTTTGTGCTTGTGTGCCGTTACGGTAAATCTGATTGACGCATAAGTTAGAAAAAGCACCGTAACTTAAACCAATCGAAGCTGAAGCGCGGCTGATTTCTTCCATGGCAATCGTATGAGCAAGGTAACCCATATTGGTACCACCAAACTCTTCACTTACCGTCATGCCTAATAAACCCATATCACCAAACTTTTTCCACAGTTGGTTAGGAAAAGCATTTTCTTTATCCGTTTGGTCCGCGATTGGAACGATCTCTTGGGCAGCAAAAGCATTCACGCTTTCACGCAACATATCGATGGTTTCGCCGTGGCCAAAATTAAGTTCTTGATAGGTCGACAGATTAGGCGTTGATGTGTAGTTCATGGTGATACCTCAGAATAATTATTGTTATTATCTTTTAAAGTTAAGTTTTTTAGGGCTTCTTCATATCGGCTTGAATTCTATTTTCGTGTTCTTCAAGCTCGAGTAGCATTATTTCTATGTCTGCTTTTTGTTGCAGTAAACGCTCACGACTGGCATTAACTTGTTCTAATACTCGAACATGCTGCATTCTATTGCCATCTTCTGCGTTATACAGATCAATCAGCTCTTTGCTTTCCGCAAGAGAAAAGCCTAAGCGCTTACCGCGCATGATTAACTTAATCGTGATGCGATCGGCCGGGCTATATATTCGCTTCTGCCCTTCGCGAGCCGGGCTTATCAGCCCTTGGTCTTCATAAAAACGAATCGCTCGTGTTGTTGTATCAAATTCTTGGGCTAGCTCACCGATGGTGAAGGTCGTAATGGCAGTATTCGTCATGTCACTCATTGTGAACTCATTATTCATTACCTTTACGTTAACGTAAACTAGGGGTTTGGTCTACTGTCTATTTTGGCGCAAAATTACTAGGCCCTGTATCAATAAGCGTCTTTGTGTTGGTTATTGTTACATTCACTAGCCAAGGTACAGAAGTGAGGCTAGTTTGAGTTGATCGTTAGTTTAATAAAGAGTGTCACTCATGATGATTAATACCGCTCAAGCAGTAAGTAAGGCAGGAAGAAAATCCCTTTTAGGAGGACTTGCTATTGCAACGTTATTAATAAGCCATGGCGCTCAAGCAAGCTTAGATGATAAATCAAGCTGGGACGACGGCTGGCAGTATCCTGCTGAACAAAGAATGGAAAACGGTGATTTTGCTGTGCATGTTAAGCACTTGTGCCTAAGCCAGGTATTGGAAGAAGATCTGGATGCTAAGTATATTAAAGAGTACTTGGCTGAATGCGCTGCTGATTATGGCGTATTTGAGCTGGCCTCTAATTAAATATAGGGACAACTAATTAAATAACGGGGCATCTAATTAGATGTGTCGTTCTCTATTTGACCGTCCAGCTAGTAATTAAGGCTAGAATAGCTTGGCATTGAGCATCTAATACTCTTGCAGGTACTTCCGCTCTGGCCAGGCTAATTTGAGATTGGTTTTGAGCTAATAGCAGCTGAATTGCGTGATCTTCGGCAAAAGGCAGCTGGCATTTTTCATCTCTTAGGCAGGCTCTGAAAAGGTCTATCTGCTGTAACCAAAGCTGAGTTGTATACTTTTTGACTAGTTTATTCTGACTAATTCTTTCCTTCTGACTATTTTGAAACAGACAGCCAAATTTACCGTACTTACCTTTTAACAATTCATTGAGATGTTGAAAATAGTCCGTCAGTACTTTTAATGTGGGCGGCGATTGTATCAGTGGGGCTAACATACGAGAGATGATATGTTGCTGGTAATACTCCAACGCCATCTCAAATAAGGCTTCTTTATCACCGAATCCTTTATACAAGCTATAACGATTAAGAGACGTTGCAGTTTCGAGGTCCGATAATGAGGTTTCCGCAAATCCTGCCTGCCAAAACTGCATCATTGCCTTTTTTAATACTTGCTGTTGATCGTAGCTCTTCGGTCTGCCCACGGAGATCTCATTAATTAAGTTCGATTAATCAATCTTAGCATTAAAGTATTTAGTTGTTGACCAATCAGTTTGAAAAAGTTAATTTTTTACTTATCGGTAAACAATTTGACGATAATGCATTATTAAGGATTAACATCTATGAAGCTCTATGACTTTAAAATGGCCCCGAACCCACGCCGTGTGCGCATGTTTCTTGCGGAAAAAGGCATTTCATATCAGCAAGCTGGGATTGAGGTTGTTAACGTTGATATTGGTAAAGGGGAGACCTTTAGCAAGGAATTTAAAGAAATTAGTCCTTATGGCGGTTTACCGGTTTTAGAACTGGATGATGGTACGCGTATTTCTGAGTCGATGGCGATTAGTCGTTATTTTGAAGAGCTTTATCCTGAGACTCCTCTTATGGGAACGGATGCGAAATCAAAAGCATTGATTGAAATGTGGAATCGTCGTCTTGAGCTAGGACTATATACTGCGATTGCTTATTCCTTCCGTCATGGCAATCCTATGTGGAAACCTGTGACCAATCAGGTGGCTGAATTTGCAGAGGTGAGTGCTGAGAATGCCGATAAGCAAATTCATAAACTTAATAAACATTTGGCAGGTAGTAAGTATATTGTCGGCGATGAGTTTTCTGTTGCTGACATTACCGCGTTATGTGCGATTGATTTTGCCAAAGTAATTAAGCGTCGTATTGATGAGGAAAAGCATCCCCACCTTGCGCGTTGGCATAAATTGGTGAGCGAAAGGGCTTCTTCGCAGGCTTAATTCTACTATTTAGAATTAATGCTAATTTCGTATTTATATAAATCATTAGATAAAGGTTCTTTCCTGTACGATAGTTTCAACTAAACTTTCGCGGTTTTTTAAACTATTACATGGAAAGAATTTATGAAAATAATAAATAAAATAATGGCTGGGTTTCTCGTCAGTATAAGTTGCTTAGCAAATGCAGGAATATCTGAGCTACATCCTGTAGCTCCTGACGAAAGCAATGATCCTACTCGCTATGGAGATAGTGGAGGTGGTCTTTTATTAAGTTCCGATGGACGCTATGTTGTTTATCCAGATGCAGATAGAACAGTAACACCAAATAAAATTCGGTTTCATCGTTATGATACTCAAACGCATTCAATTTTAAGTTCGGATTATTTTATATCTGAAACTTATCATCTGGCTTCAGTTCCTTATGCTATTACAAGTGATGCGAGCATAATTGCTTTTAATTATGAAGGAACTTCTAATGAATTTGAGGGAGGGAATCAATATACATATAACTTCACATCTCAGGATTTTCTTAAATTATCATATAAAAATGATATATATAACTTGTCTAAGAACGGACAGTTTCAGTTAGGGTATACCAGTAAAAGTGGAGGGAAATATACCGACTTCGTTAGAAACCGAATTACAGGAGATGAAGTTAATATATCTGAAGTAGATGTGAATTCAGATGGCTCACAAATTGAAGATTTTAGTGATGTTATTGGCAATATATCAAATAAAGGAGATTTAATAGTAAAGAATAAAAGTGATGATACGTTATTGAAGTTTAATGCATTTACTAATGAAATTTATTCAATTACTGATGAGTTGAATAAAGTCAGTGATGTTTCTATTAATATAGGCCAGACAATCGGCCTGATTAGTATGTCTCCTAATGGTCGGTATATTTCTGTGGTAGGCCAGAAAGTTATAGGTGATAATTCTAGTGTGTATTTGTTATTAGATACGAATACAAATATTATTAATCGTTATGATACAAATGAAAAATTTCTTGGAACTATGGTGCTACCTGATACTGTTTCTAATAATGGAATAGGAATATTTTTATCATTGGGGAAAACTGTTGATGAAATTCAAACAACTCTAGGTGCTAATATAATTTATGATTTTTTAAATGAGGAAGTTGTAAGTCATATTGAAATTGATCAACAAAGCAATGATGGTAGTGTATATGGTTATTACGTAATTAGTAGTAATGGTAAAACTGCTCTAGCAGCCAGCAATTCTTCAAATTTAAACTCCTATCAGATGAAGTGGTCATCTATTAACTCTGATCAAACTTATGTTTCAATTTCTGTAAATCCAGCAGATTTAATTGTTGATCCCTATTCAAACCCTAATTCAATATTTAGTGTAAATGTTTCGGGTTCAGGTATTTATGGATTGGACATTGATTGTAACCTTTCATCTACCGCTCTAACAGTAACTAAAGCAAACTATGATGGTTTGTTTGGCTCTCAAAATTCTATGGCTCTGCCTTTAATCTATGACGCTGCCTCAGTAACAGGAACCGAAATCCTAGTTGCTCCTGAGTTGCCTTTCGCTGGTGCTGGAAGTTTTGTACTTGCGGATGTTATCGCAGAATTTACCACGGAAGATGTTCACGTAACTTGTGCAGCTGAAGTATCTGATGAGAATGGTCA
>CAJVZR010000085.1 GCA_913019965.1 uncultured Oleispira sp. | reverse complement strand
AGCGACTTCAGCTAAGTAAGGTGAAAGCTCAAAAATAAATGGATGATCACTTTCCTGCGCTTCCCTAATTACAACTAAATTTTCCATTACATGCTAGCTTCACGGTTTAGAGCATCTGATGCCCACTGGTTAATACTTGTACCGCTTAGCTCTGCTGCAATAGCCACGGCAGCGTGTATTTCTGGTCTTAATCTCAGCATGAGCTTGCCGGAATAAGGTTTCTGTGGTGTTTTACCTACAATTTTACAAGTTTCTAAGTAGTCTTCTACGGCTTCTTCAAATGACGATTTTAATTCAGAAACAGACTCTCCGTGAAAGCCGATCGTATCTTGAATACCAGCAATATGACCGATAAAACACTCGTCTTCAGAGCTAAACTCAATACGAGCAGCATAACCTTGGTAAGTTAAAGAATTATTCATGGTTCCACTCCTAGCTGTTTGAGAAATGTACGTGCATCCCTTACTTGGTAGGGCTTTGCTTCTTTTTTAGGGTGAGGTCGATGAAAGCTGGCAATGACACCATCCTTATGGAATCTTACTCTAGAGCCATTGCCTTCAATCACATCCGCACCCGCTGAGATGAGGAGGGATTCAATATCCTTCCATACCATAGAGGCAGACACAGGGTCTTTAAAGACCGATGCAAGTGTACGTTTTTGTTTTGAATTCATAAATTAATGATATCATAAAACGATATCATTTCAAGTAACTCTCGGAATGGCTGCACAGTGAGCTTTACGAACAGATGCCGCATAACCCCACCCATTCACCTAACCCTTATTCGGATTCAATATATACTTCCCACCCGTAGTCTTAGCATTATATTTTTCAATAACCTCAGGCGTCATAGCTTCATCAAAAGATAGCTCCACCGTCGACTCAATCGCAAACGTCGTATTAATCTCATCGGCCACACGCTTATACAACTCACCCACTCTTGCAGGCTTTAACTTACCCAGAAAACGCATCAATAACCAACCACCCACACTCCACGTCATACCAAATGCACGTTTAAGCAGCGTCGGTGAAAAATCTAACCCACCATAACCCTTCCCTAATAAAATGGGCCTGCTTGTTATCTACAGAGCCATACGTATTGAAACCCGTCGCCTCTTTACTGCCGATTTTATTCAAAATAATACCCAGGCTGGAAGCCGCCGTATGAACAAACACCGTGTGGCCTTCCATACACATCGTTTCAACCATACCCAACGCCGTCAGCGGATTAACAAACGACGAAGCGGCTGTATCAGGTGTCGTATTACTGCGCGAGAATTGTTTTTAATCGTAAGCTAAAAAATCAGCATAAGAATTTTGGGCTTTCGAGTTAATAGCAGTGTTGTGGGAATAGTACTAAGAGTATTTCTGAGCTGGTGCTCACGTAAAATTTTAGTGGCATTTATTACCTACCTTATGATTAAGATAGGAGTCTACTTTAATGGGGAAGCCTTCGTACTTCCCCCCCCTAAGCTTCTTACTTTCCTGCTGCAAAAACGGGTAAGTATTTCAACAGTTTGTTATCAAAGGCCTCTTTACGAAACATTTTTTGATAATAAAAATCTCGAAGTTCTTTATGAAAATCGCGAACTCTATCTTCATAAGCAATCGCCGCACTAAAATCCGTTTTCGCTAAAGCTTGTAATGAACGCTCTAATAAAATCGGGGGTGCAAGTAACGAAAGAATCCCCGCTAAACGGTCACGCTCTAAACGCCCCTCTCGATACGTCATTGTCAACGGCTCTGTTTTTTGATCGCCAACTTGTTGGAAAGCATAATACCAACTCCAATCAAAAGAACCTTCCTTTAGCTTATATTCATTCCATTCAGGATAGCGCTCCCAAAAAGCATTCATCGTTGTTGCCTTTGGTAAATCCCAAGCATCATTCACAGCTTCACGCTGCGTCATTAGAATGTCAGCCCCCGAAGTGATTGGTACCATGCGGTCAATACTCATTCGTCCAGCGGCAGGTACGATCACCGCCAGCGTTATCCAAACACCCGCTAGCGCAACTAAAATAACTGACGCCGATAAGCGCCAAGCCGCAAACCAATAACACAACAGTGTCCAGAAAATCGTATACACAAAGACAAAAAGACTCGCCAATAGCAACGTAGTCAATGACGTTTCTGCTATTAATCCCGCAATAAAAAGCGGTATAACTAAACAGAAAAAAATCGACAGCGCACGAATAAATGCACGAATAAGCCAGAAAGATGCATCACGCCCAGCTACCGCAACCAATAAATCATGACGACCTGCAATCCGTTCACCCGCTCTTAAATCATACAAAAGCATAATCAGTACAAACGGTAAAACAAACACCGCGACAAAGGCAAAGTCGAGTCGGCCGACTAAGGCAAGTAATGGATTTCCGGTATCTCGCTCGTATATCTGGCCTTCCAGTGCCAACATGCGAACACGATGTTTCCACGGCAATAAATCTCGCTGTCCCATTGAGGCAAAAGCAAAATCCGAAGGCTCATCATGGGTTAAATAAAAACCGTAATAGGCTGCGCTACCCCAACTTTTTATTTGGGATAATTGCAGCATTCGGTCTTCTCGATCGGCTTCTTGAAGTCGTTCAATACTCGCACGTTGCTGCTCAACCGAATCCATGCCAGACCAAACAGCCAGTGAAGACAAAATAAAGACCACCATCATCCAGACCAACACAGCACGATCTCGTACCATGAATTTCGCTTCACGAGTAATAGCATTTAAAATATTCATGGTTGTATCCTCCGACCAGACCACAGCAACGCACCGAGAAGAAAAGCGAACCAAATAATTAACATGAGAATAGCTTGAGACGCATTATTGAGCCGATCAGCAGCACTTGCAGGTTGAAACTCAAATACATTTAGAACCTCCCAGCTTGTCGCATCGACACGAGCTTTAAGTCCAGAAGCATCATCTCGATTGCGATTCATGTCATCTTGATAAGTGAGTTTTTCAGCGTGGCTATTATTGAGCCCCTGAACAAAATCGAAGCGCAATTTTTCAGCCTCTCTTAAAAATCGATGATAATGTTCAAGATCTGTTCCCGATATCGCGCGTGACGCATTCGCAATAGCAAGTTGAGGAGAAAGCCAGCCATAATCAGATAACCGCTGAGCTTGCTCAACCTCTCGCTTCATACGCGCATAAGCGTAATCGTTAAGAACATCCGTCAGGTTTTTCTCAGCATTCATCGCTACAAGGCCGCGAAAATTAACCGGTAAGTCTTCAATTTTTTCAACCTTGTATTGCTTTAAAATATTAAGCCGAAACTGCTTAAAAGCAGGATCATTTGGTTTATGGCCATCACCCAGCTTACGAATATCTGCCTGCATGATTAAATCCGTTTCGATTTTCCCAGCCAAAGGAACAGCACGCTCTGCAATACTCACCGCGATAGAGGGAAGCACCAATACTAACCCCAACCAAAGTGCTGTCAGCGACGCAAGAATGGTTGAACGCTTCTGCAATATAGATGAGAAAAACAGAGTCATAATCCCCCACATCAATAGATATAAAAGATACACCCCCATAAGAGACAAAGCGGAAAACACCTCTTCACCGTGGCTCAACGCAAATAGCGAACTGAATAAAAGAGGAACCAGTAACAAGAGGATAAAACAGAATAAAGCCAACCCTTTACCGGCAATCAGTGAACGGCCGCTAATACCCTGAGCCAACAAATGAGCCAATGTACCGGCCTCACGCTCACGAACAATCGCACCATGTCCCAATAAAATAACCAGAAGCGGGCCAAACAGTTGATACACCATCGCCGGGGTTAACCACGACAAACCACCAACATTCGCGCTTGATCCTGAGTCTGCAAACATCGCACTATTTTGACGATGACCTTCCAAAAATATGGATTGGCCGATTACCGGATCAAGTCCTGGATCAAACAAAGCCAGTGGCGCAGGCGTACGAAAAACATAATGGCCATAGTGAACCATGCGATGAGGATGGCGATCAGGCTGAGCAAGAAACGTATTTTCTGCCTCTGTCTGATGATGCTCACGTTCATGCGCTTGTTCCTCAGAATGCATACCTGTCAGCAAACTCGTAACAATAAGCAGCACCATAAACAGCGCGGTTCCACTTAATGCTAAATACGACCTTACCCAATATCGCCATTCACCTGCAGCAATCAATAGTAAGTGCTTCATAACGCCTCAGCCACCTTAGACGTTGACGAGAAAGCACGATGCACAATTTCAGTATCGATGCCTCCAGTTTCAGGAGCCGTAAACTCTCCAACCAGCTCCCCCGCATTGAGCAAACCTACTTTATCAGCGATTTGGCAAGCACCGTAAACATCGTGTGTCACCATTAAAATAGCTTTTCCCGTATCCGCAAGGCTGCGAATTAAACGATGGAACTCATCGATTGCCCTAGGATCAAGGCCTGAAGTTGGCTCATCCAATAGTAGAATTTCAGTATCGCGAAGAATGGCGAGAGCAATCGCCACCTTCTGCCGCATGCCTTTGGAAAAATCCCTAAGCTTACCCCCTCGCGCATCAACCGCTAACGATACTCTGTCTAAAGCGCTTTCAATATCATCGTTACTTGCTGACGTTTCGGCTAGCTGTAAAAAGTAATAAAGATTTTCGCGGGCGTTAAGATGCTCGTATAACGATGCGGATTCTGGCAAATACGTAATTGCTTTACGCACCGCCACCAAGTTACTTTCAACCTCAAGGCCATTCACTCTCACATGGCCTGATGCAGGCGACAAAAATCCAAGGAAGCTCAGCAAAGTCGTCGACTTACCTGCGCCATTCCCACCCAGCAAGGCATACACCTCACCACCGTTAACCCCAAGAGAAATGCCTTTCAATACATCTTTACCAGCACGCTCAACACACAAAAACTCAGCTTGTAATTTCATAGAATCAGAAACCATACGCTGCTGACACAGTTACATTTCGAGGCGTACCTGGCTGAACCCAGTTGTCAGCAAATGAATTAGTGTAATAAGTTTCGTCAAATAAGTTATCAACTTCAGCACGTAAAGCGATGGCCTGGCTAATATCATAACTCGCGAATGCACGAACGGTGGTATAGCTAGGAAGTTCAAAATCAACACCAAAATAACCATTCCTTTCGCTAACATGTAATAAGCCACCACCAAACTCAAACGGCTTGCCCGACAATTGCGTCAACTGCACAAGTTGCAGACTTAGCTGCTGCTCTGGAATATTCAAAAGTGGGCTGCCAGCTTCAACAACGTAACCAAAGTTGGCATCATAAAAATCATTTTTGGTCTTAGCATCAATGTAGGTATACGATGCCCAAAGATTCAAACCGTCAGCAACCTCACCATTAATATCAACTTCAATTCCTTTACTTTCCGCTTCCCCAATCGCTGCATAAGAGAATGCCGTTGGATCATCAACAACTAGAAGATTATCTTGCTCTACCTGAAAAACAGCCACTGTTCCAACCCAAGCACCATCATACGAGGCAAACTTCACACCGGCTTCAATAGAAGTAGACTGGTTAGGATCAAAGCCATCACCATTTGCATCAGTACCCGAAAGTGGGCGGAAATTTTCACCGTAAGCTGCGTACAGAGAAGTCGTGTCTGCTAGTTTATACACAGCGCCGAATTGCGGACTAATACGTTGCTCATCTTGATCAGACTTAGTACCTGAAAGGTGGTTTTTAAGCTCTTGAGTATAATCGTCATAACGCGCGCCGATTCGAATATCGAGTTCATTGGTCAAGCTGATCTGATCTTGAACGAAGAAGCCGATAGATTCTTGAGTCTCAACACGATCGGTATTGGCTGTAGGCGTCGGTAACGGATACGCCCCATAAACAGGGTTATAGATATTGATATATTGTGGAACAGCTGAACCTTTAACACGTAAAACAAATTGATCATTCACAAACTTATCGGAATCAACACCCACGATAATACGATGCTCAAACCCCGCTAAATCAAAATTACCATTAACTTCAGCGCGAAACATTTGATAGCTAGCATCATAGTCACGATAGCGGCGGAAGCGATTGACCTCCTCACCCTCTAACCCTGCAAAACCTGTTTCAGTCGCAAAACCTTCCAAAGAGGTATCACGATAATTAACACCAACAAGAGCACTCCAGTTTTGATTAAAATTATGCTGAAATTCTACTTGATGGCCTAATACATCGGTATCAATGGGTCCATCGCCAGGCTCTCCAAGAAAACGACTTTCAGGAATTTCTCCCAGCTTGCCATCGACCGCCATCACACCCCGATCAAAAGGCACCTCTTGCTTGCTATACTCCAGTTCATAAGTCAGCATCGAATCGTCATTTATCTTCCACGCCACCGATGGATTAAAACCTTGCTTCGTCGTCTTAATCGTATCTCGGAAACTCTCTGCATCTTCATAAAAACCCACTAAACGAATCGCAACGTCATCCGACACGGGCGCGGTATAATCAATATCTGCGCGATAAGTCTCCCAGCTTCCTGCTGACAAACGTACTTCACCAGCCGTCTCAAAAGTTGGACGTTTAGTCACAAGGTTCACTGTTCCACCCGGCTCACCGCGACCAAAAAGTGCCGCACGAGGGCCTTTTAAAACCTCAACTGATTCGATACCCGACAAATCACGAGAACCACCAAATCCTCGGCCTGCATTAAAACCATTCACCAAATAATTACTGGGTAAATTTTCGTCACCCACAAATCCTCGCAATGCAAAGCTATCCCACAGGCCACCAAAATTGTTCTGGCGCGCTACAGAAGTTGAAAGGTCTAACGCCTGAACCAAATCAACAGCGCCTGAGTTCTGCAGAGTATCAGAGTCTATCTTCAACTCTGACTGAGGTGTTTCTAACGGAGAAAAATCACCCTGATAAGCTTGGCGATTTGCAGAAATCGTAATTGTGTCTAGTTCAGTATTTTCTGCTAATGCAGGAATAGCAGCATTCAATAACAACACCGAACAGGCAAGTTTATTTTTCACATCTTTCTCCAATCAATACCGATACAGGCGACTGTCTAAAGAGCCAGCCATAAGGCAGGAATGTTATAACATAACATTAAGATATTCTAATACTTACTGATTAAATTCGCCTTAGGTATTACGTGGGGCATATTTTATAAATCGCAAAAATAGTCATAATTCTATCGATATTTGTTACCTGCATCATTGTTAAACTAAATGTACCCATAACTTATGATCCATTTATTTATAAGTAACGTAAAAGGATAGTCTAGTGGTGCAATAAGCTAACCTAGCCAGAAATAATGCTTATGTTAACTTAATACTCCCTGTCATTAATGAAGGGATTAATAGCTTATAAAGATAAACTGGGAATATAAATACGTGACACAGTTAAAACCGAATTGCCACAATGGCGATAATATTGTCGACTTATTTCGTAGCCAAATAGAGCAATACGGTCCAAATACCGCGGTTTCCTTTCAAGATAGCAACATCACCTATCAACAGCTTGGTGAAAGAAGTTTAGCGCTAGCCTTATATTTACAACAGCAGGGCGTATGCCTAGACGAATGTATTGGTTTATTTGTAGAGCCTTCAATTGAGCTAATGGTCGGTGTATGGGGTATTTTACAGTCGGGAGCCGCCTATTTACCTCTGTCACCCGAGTATCCTGATGATCGCTTAAGATATATGCTGGAAGACAGCCAATGTAAAATCATTGTAGCGCAAGATGAGTTAATTCAACGCTTGTCTACCTTCGTTTCAGATGACGTCGTATTAATACCCTTTTCACAGATTGCTCATTTCTACAGCAACAACAAAAACCCTCAATATTGTATGCTGACACAGCATGCCTCACCCGATAACTTAGCGTATATAATTTACACATCGGGCAGTAGCGGTAAACCAAAAGGGGTAATGATTGAACACAGAAGTATTGCCAACCAAATGGACTGGTTATCGAATACCTTCTCATTAGATTATCAAAGTGTCATTTTACAAAAAACACCGATGAGTTTTGATGCCGCTCAGTGGGAAATTTTAGCTTCGTGCTGCGGAGCCCTTGTCGTAATGGGTGAACCTGGAGTTTATAAGAATCCAGAGAAACTTGTAGAGACGATCATCCGACATGACGTATCAATATTACAAGGTGTCCCTACTCTACTGCTCGCATTACTCGATGTTGAAAATTTCGCACTATGCCTTAGCCTCAATAAAATTTTTAGCGGTGGTGAAGCGTTGTCAAAACACCTTGCCGTTGAGCTATCAGAGCATTTACCTAACTGCCGTATTATTAACTTGTATGGGCCGACCGAATGTACCATCAATAGCTCGGCTCATCTTTTTGATAATAAAAATATTGAAAATAGCGCAGATACTATTTCTATTGGCACCCCAATACAAAATACACAATATTATATTCTCGATGAAGACAAGAGACCTGTAACTATTGGCAACATAGGCGAACTGTATATTGCCGGTGCAGGCTTAGCGAGAGGTTATTTGAACCGTGCAGATTTAACCGCAAAAAGTTTTGTTACACATTTTTTTGATG
This sequence comes from uncultured Oleispira sp., assembly GCA_913019965.1. Classification (GTDB taxonomy): domain Bacteria; phylum Pseudomonadota; class Gammaproteobacteria; order Pseudomonadales; family Oceanobacteraceae; genus Oleispira. Next base: position 7,905 of record CAJVZR010000085.1, on the reverse strand, counting down.
GCGAAGAAATAGGCCAACGGCTCTACAATACCGGTGACTTAGCTTACTGGAATGAAGATGGTTCGGTGCAATATTCAGGAAGAATTGACAATCAAGTTAAACTCCGAGGATATCGCGTTGAGCTAGATGAAATTAAATCCATCATAGAAACGCACGACTGGGTAAATAGCGCGGCAGTATTTTTGAAAAAAGATGAATATACGGGATACCAAAACCTTATATCGATGATCGAGTTAAACCCCAGAGAAGCGGCCTTGATGGATCAAGGAAACCATGATTCCCATCATCAATCTAAGAAAAGTCGTAGCCAAGTTAAAATGCAGCTAACCAATATAGGTTGCCGCAAAGATACTGACAACATTAATAAACCCACGATTAATTTGCCAGGAAAAGTAACAAAAAACAAACAACGATCACTGGTTTTTTCACGTAAAAGTTATCGTTTTTTTGATGGTGGAACCATCACAAAGCAAGATATTATTAACGTGCTTAACAGTAAAATACATTACCAACATTATATTAAATTATCTGATCTTAACTATGATGATTTTGGTGAAATCCTACGATATTTTGGACAGTACCTTTCAGAGAAAAGGTTACTACCTAAATATGGTTATGCGTCGCCAGGAGCATTGTATGCAACTCAAATGTATTTTGAAATAAATGGTATTGGCAGCCTTGCTCCAGGTTATTACTATTACCATCCGGTGCATCACCAACTAATATTGATTACCGAGAAGGAAGATAGTGGCACTGTACAATGTAAAGTACATTTTGTTGGTAAAAAATCGGCGATCGAACCTATTTACAAAAATAACATTTTAGAAGTATTAGAAATGGAAACTGGCCATATGGTTGGTTATTTCGAGAATATTTTACCAACCTATGGCTTAAGTATTCAACCGAGTGATTACTTGCCTGAAACCATCAAATTGCTTGAGGTTGCACCGAACGATTATTACCTTGGTAGCTTCAATATAGTATCGGGGACAAAAGATGTAATGGATGACGATATCAGCTTGTATTTACAAGCTCATCCAGGAAAAGTAGTAGATCTTAAAGCCGGTAAATATTTGTATGACAAGGGTCAATTAACACGTGTATCTGATGAGATTATTTTAAAAAAGCATGTCATCGCCATTAATCAATCTGTTTATGAAAGATCTTCATTCGGTGTTTCCGTTTTAAGTACAACCGATAAAGATTGGTTAGGCTACATAAACTTAGGCCGTAAGTTACAATCATTACAGATGAATGATTTTAATATCGGCTTTATGTCTTCTGGCTACAGCTCAAAAACAGGGAACAATTTACCATCGGCCAAGCGAATTAAAAACATACTCAATAAAGAGGTAGGGCCATCCTATTTCTTTATTGGTGGTCTTATTAGCGACATACAAATACAAAGTGATGGTATGAACGAAGATTTAGTTCATATGAAAGGCCCATCAGAAATTATTCAAGATGATCTGGTGAAGTTTCTACCGACTCACATGATGCCAAATACCATTACAGTTATCGATAAAATGCCATTAACAGTTAATGGCAAAATAGATACTAATGCGTTGCTGATGTTAAAATCTGACGGTGTCAGTGAAGAACATATAGAACCTTCTAATGATGTTGAGCGTACGATATTAGACATTTGGAAAAAAGGACTGAAGAGAGACTCAATTTCAGTCGATGCAGATTTTTTTGAACTCGGTGGAAATTCACTCATCGCAGTGAGTATGATCAATAAAATAAATACAACCTTATGTTGTGATTTACCGTTACAAATCGTTTTTTCTTCACCTACGATTAAAAAATTAGCCCAAGCCATTAATAAAAAAGAGACTGATTTAGCGTCGCGCTTAGTCCCTTTTCAGAGCAAAGGAAAGAAGAGCCCCATATACTGCTGGCCTGGACTGGGCGGCTATTGTATGAATTTACGATTATTGGCAGAAAAAATGGGTACCGACCGCGCTTTTTTTGGTGTGCAGGCATACGGGATTAATACTGGAGAAATTCCTTACGAAACTATTAGTGAGATGGCTGCCAAAGATGTTGCTATGATAAAGCAAAACCAGGGTGATGGCCCTTATACCCTATGGGGTTATTCATTTGGTGCACGAGTTGCGTTTGAGGCTTGCTACCAATTAGAGCAAGCGGGTGATGAAGTTGAAAACTTATACTTAATTGCGCCAGGTTCACCCACATTAGAAGACGAACAGTACCTAACCCAAAATAACGAAGCAACCTTTACTAACAAACAGTTTTTGACCATATTGTATTCGGTATTTATGGGTACAATAAATAGCCATTCATTAACCAAGTGTTTAGCAGTTGTTGATACTAAAGAAAAGTTTATCGACTTTATTTGTGGATTGAATAACCAATTAGAAACAGGTTTAGTTATGCGGATTATCGATATAGTGACGATGACTTTCGAATTCAGCTACTCATTTAACGAACTCAAACAGCGACAATTGAAAGCGCCAATTAAAATCATTAAAGCGACCGGTGACGACTATTCATTTATTGAAAATAATGATACTTTTTCTACTATTGAGCCAGTGATAGAACAAATTGAAGCAAATCACTACAGTATGCTTAAAACCACACATATTGATCAACTTGTCGCTGTCTTATAGTTCATTAATTTTTATTTAAAGGAAGAAACATGCCACATATAAATATTAAACACTTCCCTTCACTCAGTGAAGAGCAGCATATTGCTTTGGCTAAAAGCATCACAGAAGCGATAACAACCGTTATTGGATGTGATGAAGGTGTTGTTTCCATTGCCGTAGAGCCAGTAGAACCAGACGTATGGAATGAGCAAGTATATATTCCAGAAATTATTGGACGAAAAGATACCTTAATTAAAACACCTGATTATTAATCAGATATTTTAGCTGTAGAAAAGGTTAATTAATGGGCATCACCATGCCAGGCATATTAACAGGGCGTTCAATAAAACCAAATTTTTTATAAACACTCGCAACATCTGCAGCTGCCATTAAACCAAAAAAGGCACCAGGTTCAGCAATGCTTTTTACTTGGCTCACTAAATGTTCAGTGATACGTTGGCACAATCCCATTTTTTGATGTGTAGGGTTCACAATCATATCTTGGAGATAAAAATATTGATGGCCATCACCAACAATGCGACCCATAGCAACTGCTTGGCCTTGATGCCAGATACTGGCAAAGAAAATTGAGTTAGAAAGTGCTTTAGTTAAGGTTGCTTCGCTTAAGCTATCCCAACCAACGGAAGCTCGTAATTGAATGACTGTTTGGGTATCTAAGATAGTATCTTTTAACAGAAAATCATTCATTAAATTTTGCCTTTAGCTAAGATATTAGAAATTATTGTAGTATGGTTATTGGATTAATTATTAAAATAATTAGTAACGTTACATATATGATTTATAAAAATTAATAATACCTTAGTTGAATTCAACTTAGAAGCTCATACACATTACGAAAAATAAATTTTACGAATAAACTATCGCTGGTATTAAGAGACTAACATGACAAAAATTTATAATAATATTATCGAGCTAATTGGTAATACTCCGATGGTTAAGTTGAATAAAATTTCTAATCACTTACCTGGAAATATTTACGCTAAATTAGAAATGTATAATCCGATGTCTAGCGTTAAAGACCGCATTGCATTATCAATGATAAATAATGCAGAAAAAGAGGGTCTCATTGAACCAGGAAAATCGGTAATCATTGAAGCCACCTCTGGTAATACAGGAATTGGTTTAGGCCTCGTTGCTAAACAATTTGGCTACAGAACCATAGTAGTGCTTGCTGATACAATGAGCATTGAACGCGTTAAAGTGCTTAAGGCTCAGGGCGTTGAAGTAGTAAGAACACCTGGCGCTGACGGCTTTGCCGCCGTTATCGCTAAAGTAAAAGAATTATTAGAAGTCATACCTAATGCATGGTCTCCAATGCAGTTTGATAATATGGCTAATCCACAAGCCCATTATGAAACGACTGGCATGGAAATTTGGCGAGACATGGAAGGTGATGTCGATATGTTTGTTACCGGGCTTGGCACCGGCGGTACCATTTCTGGGGTAGGACGATACCTAAAAGAACAAAGCCCTCTCATAAAAATTGTCGCAGTAGAGCCTGAAACTTGTGCTTTATTATCAGGTGGTGAACCTGGCCTTCATAAAATCCAGGGGTTAAATGCAGGCTTTATCGCTAAAACCACCGACGTATCGTTAGTTGATGAAGCCATCATTATTCAAGATCAAGATGCATTTACCATGGCGCGTTTTTTGTTTCGTGAAGAAGGAATCTTTGGCGGCATTTCAACAGGAGCATCACTTTATGGTGCTATCGAGCTCGCTAAACGACCTGAAAATGAAGGGAAAAATATTGTGACCTTATTTCCATCTGGCGGAGAGCGTTATTTAAGCACACCATTATGGGATGTTGACGACCTTTAATAATAATCAAACGTAAGCTTAAAGGAGATGACAATGTTAGAAGTTCTAGCAATAGATCACATCGTGTTAAGAACAACCAAGCTCAAGGAAATGCTTGAGTTTTATACCAAGGTATTAAACTGTACTATTGAACGAGAGACTCCCGTAGAAACAGGCCTGACCCAACTTCGAGCAGGGAGTGCACTTATCGATTTAGTCGTAGTTGATAGTAGACTTGGCGCCATGGGTGGCGGTGCGCCAACTCAATCAGAAAGAAATATCGATCATTTTTGCTTACAAATTAAGTCAGTTCCAGAACAAGATATTATTACCTATCTTAAAAAAAATGGAATAGAAGTGGGTGAGTTTGAAAGTAGATTTGGGGCACAAGGTGAAGGTAATTCGATTTATATAAAAGACCCTGAAGGAAATGAAGTAGAGTTAAGGTGCCAAATTTAAAGGTTAATACTTATAAAAGTAAGCACACCTGCATCTTGCCACTGATACAATACGTTAAAAGTTCTTCCTTTGCGTATGTCCTCATTCAAATCAGTATTTACTTCCAACGTTAAACCCAGCAAGGATGAACCGTCATCAGATAGTTCATCCTGAAAAGAAATAATCGCCACATCTAGAAAATCGAAATATTTTTTGACTGAAAAATACAACGCCTTAAAAATTGACTCTTTCGCTGAAAAAGCTAACGTTAGTATTTTATTATAGTCAGAACTTACTTCGCCGAACAATCTAATTTCAGCTTCACTTACAATTGAGCGCTGAAAATCAGCTGCATTTTCAGTAGGAATAATTTCTTCGTAATCTATACCGATACCATTATTCTTTTTACTTAATAAACAAAGTACTTGATTACCGCTGTGAGTAATAGATCCTGCAACTCCTTTTGGCCAACATGGTGCTCTATTCATACCAATAGGTATATCTATCATGGGAAGTACCATTATTCTCATGGCTTCTCGAACGATTATTCTTCCCGCCAGAAATTCAGCTTTCCGTTTAGGTACTGCTTTAGCTAAAGATTCAGGGAAGATAATATTAAAATCATTAAATAGCTCATCCTGATATTCATCAATATCAAATTGACATTGCAAGCAAACATTATCACTACCAGCAATTGTTAGACGGTTGATATTAGATAAAAATTCTTGCATGACCACGACCTACTCTATGAATTACAAATACAAATACTATATAACCAGCACATCCAGTACATTCATTATTTTTAGTTATAAATTTTTATAGTAGACTTTCCTACTTTTATTAAGCAGATTATTATTTTAAAATTAACGCCTCCCACACTTTGAAGGTAAAGCATAATATTAATATCATGTAGCTCTAAAATTGGGTTTTGGAAAAATCATCTATTAAATTTCACTACTAAACTGAAAAATAGCTAGGCCAATAACTAGTGTAAGATTCTAATATAGAATTTCAACGATTAATCTCCGGCTATACTTACAAAATAATTATTCAGAGACAGTGCCAAAAATGAAAATCTGATTATTGAATAACAAGCAACATTTATTATATCGATCATCAGATTACTCTTAACGCTTAGATTTCTTGTCGCTTTTTGGAGCGACGAAGTTCATATTGCTTTGTCATGCATGCACCTTTATATCCATCTCCTAACACGAGAAAAATAATCTTTATACTCTCTAGGATATAAGATTAACAAGTGCTTCTCTTCTGCTAGAGTCTGACTATTTAATGTGTACAAACCTATTATTAAACAGACAAATGAAAAGATGGATGGCATTGCTAAGAAAAAACCGAGCTGAGCTATCGCTACACACACAAACATAGGGTTGCGACTATATCTATACCAGCCATCTGAAACCAACTTGCTTGGCCCATTAGGATCAATCCCGGATCGCCATTGCTTACCTAATCTATAATGAATCTTAATCGTCGAAATAAATCCTAGTGTTAATAAAACTATTCCCGTGAAAATGACCTCGGTTTTCTGAAGACTTTCTAATATCCCCAAGTAATTATCTACCTCAGGAAAAAATAATCTAAACACGCAAACTAGCCATATGGTGACGCGAAAGACCCGAAAGGTCATATGATTCCACCATGTTAAGCAAAAACGCTTTCCCGGAAATATTATTTCTCGGGAAATAGATCGCTTCATCAGAATTATTCTCGTGGTATAAAACGCAGCAACTCCTGAGTAAAATATCGCCAAATATAGGCGCGTAAATTCTGTTATCTCTAATACTTCATTAGCCATATTCATACCTTATTACTCGGAGATGGAGCTCATATAACAGTGCGCCATACGAACTAATGCCGCACAACTCCTTTATAAGTGGGAAAGTCGAACAAAGAGAAATCTTCTTTAAAATCATACGACTATCTCTATTTTTAACAGCAGGACAGTATATTCAACGCTCGCCCTTGTCAATTTGATATCAAACCACCCGTTCGCCTAACCCTTATTAGGGTTCAATATATACTTCCCACCCGTAGTCTTAGCATTATATTTCTCAATAACCTCAGGCGTCATCGCCTCCTCAAAAGACAGCTCCACCGTAGATTCAATCGCAAACGTCGTATTAATCTCATCAGCCACACGCTTATACAACTCACCCACTCTTGCAGGCTTTAACTTACCCAGAAAACGCATCAACAACCAACCACCCACACTCCACGTCATACCAAATGCACGGTTAAGCAGGGTCGGTGAAAAATCTAACCCACCATAGATGTACACCTGCTTGTTATCCACAGAGCCATAGGTATTGAAACCCGTTGCGTCTTTACTGCCGACCGCTTCCATCGTCGCTAGAATATCACCCGCCAACTCACCACCGCCGATCGCGTCAAACGCCAGCGTTGCACCCGTGGCATCAATCGCCTTGTACAAATCTTTCTTAAAACTCTCACTGGAAGAATTAACAATGTATTTAGCGCCCAGCTTAGTCAGCAAATCGACCTGCTCTTGCTTACGCACAATATTCACCAACGGCACGCCTTCCTTAATGCAGACCTTATTCAACATAATACCCAAGCTGGATGCCGCCGCCGTATGTACAAGAGCCATGTGGCCTTCCATACGCATGGTCTCAACCATACCCAACGCCGTCAGCGGATTAACAAACGACGAAGCCGCTGCATGAGGGGTCGTACCGTCGTGATGCACTATGCAGGCTTGCATTGGCACGCAGCAATACTGGGTGTAACTCGCTCCTGTTAGCACCGCGACCGTTTTACCGATTAACGCCTGAGCTTGTTCGCTATCACCCGCAGCAACCACCACACCCGCACCTTCGTTGCCGATCGGTAACGTTTGATCTAAGCGAGGTTTAATACGAGACAACATGCCTGGATACATGGGCGCGGTTAATGTTGTTTTATCATCACTCAATGAAGCTTTAGACAAATTAGCAGGACCAAACATAGGCCACATGTCTGACGGGTTAATCGGCGATGCTTCCATCTTCACCAC
>CAJVZR010000084.1 GCA_913019965.1 uncultured Oleispira sp. | reverse complement strand
TGATAATGGCGTCGTAACTAAATCAGCCGACCCCGACAACGCGTCAAAATTCATCTATTCGTTGACTGAAAAGGGCCTGGCTTTATTACCCGCCATGGTAGAAATGACTGCTTGGAGTGCGAATTATGATTCCCTCACCAATACGCCATCAGAATTTTTGAACACCTACAATAAAGACAAAGATGCACTCATAGAGATGTTCAAGGCAAAAATATAACTCTAGAACACTCTCCGCTTACGATAAAGTGATATGAGAATAAGCATCAATAATAGATAACTTGACATGCTACCACCACCAGCTCCCTCGAATAATGAATTTTGCTCAGGGAGCACAAGAACTTTTAATTCTCCTGAAGCCGTATTGGCACTATCCCCCTGATCCGTGACCAGAAGCTTAACCGTATATTTTCCAGGTGTCATAAAGGTATAGCTCGGATTTTTATCAGTAGAGATAACGCCATTACCAAAGTCCCAAAGATAATCATAATTACCAGTACCACCTAATACGGAAGTCCAAAAATTAACTTCATGAGTCGCTATTGATGAATATTTATCTGCAAAAAACTCAGTCAAATAAATAGGCGAAAAGTTATCCACCGAGCCGCCGCGCACTCGTAAAATGATTGCCCCATAATCTGACCATGAACGGCCATCAGATACCCGATAGGGAACATTAACAATATGACTTACCGTATCTGTAGCGGTATATTTTAATAAACCATTTTCAGAAAGAGAGAGGCTTCCACTCGTAACACCGCCCAACAATTCATAGATTAAATCGTCAGCATCAGCATCATTTGCTGTGATTTTTTGTTCAAAGGAAAAATTCACATAGGATTCGAATTCGAATAAAGGCGCAACAGGGCTCGCATTAGTGAATTGAATGTCAACACGATAAATACTCGACGTTTCCTCACCGTCATTTATACGATAAGTAAAAAATGTGTTCGTTGCTAAAGGGGAATTATTCACATAAGAAACCTCACCCGCTGCATCATTGAGTAATGTCAATTCACCAATAGAGGGCGCCTGAACAATCTCAAAAACAAGGGCATCATCATTCGCATCAACACCGACTAAATCAAATAAATGAAGCCCCTTCCAATGATAAAAATAACTAGAATCTTTCCCTTCGGGTGCGTAATTAACATGCTCTAATGTTCTAGTAGAAACGACATTACTCCAAGATGAACTATGAGTAGCCGAACTTGCACGCACACGAAATTCATAAGCTAAACCATCTTGCAAATTAACCGCTGTCCACTCTGTTACGTTAGCAGCTGTTTTCTGTACATCCGTCCACGGAATGGAACCTAATAATCTTTGCTGGATGAAAAATTCCGTTTCTAAAGATTTATCAGTCCAGTTTACTTCAATTGTATCGAAAGTTGGGCTACTAAGGCTAAGCACAGGAGCAGGAATTGAGAGTGGTGTTGAAATGGTATAGAACTTAAGATCATCGGCCTCTTGAACAATCAATTTCTCACTGGTCGAGTTATACCCACTCACCTTAGTATTGATCGGCATAGTTAAAACTTGGCGTCTAACGTTCACATCATAAATGGCCGTTTCACTGATAGCATAACGCCCATCAGCAGAAGTTGAATAAATTATATCCCCAACCCCCCAGTCTGTTTCAAGGTCTTGATTTAAAGCAACACCAGCCCAGAAAACTCGAGACCCATCTTCCGAAACGACAACGGTTCTTGAGCCATAATAACTTGAAATTCCTTCAGGACGAACCTCTTCCAACTTGGTAAATACATCTCCACTGGTATCATATTTTATTATAGATGCGCCCGAAGAATTATTTTCTCCATGATAATAATATCGACCAATAGGACCAAACGCTCCACCTCCTTCTCGAACAAAAGCCTTATTGCTAACGGTTTCAGTATGGGTATTAAAAAGGCTGATATCAATCCACTGATCTTCTTCTTCAACAACCAACCGCTGCGAAGCGCCAGCCGCTACTCGATACACATCACCTTCAGAATAACCTGTTGCCCCAGCCGGCTTGAATGCAGAACTCTTTATATGCTCAAGGGTAGTTTTATCGATGGTAAGAAGGTTACCGCTTTTCCAGTTTGTTACATAAATAAGGTTATCCGCATAATGAAGAGCAATATCTGTCACTGATGATCCCACAGGGGTTACGCGTTGAATTGTTTCAGTAACCGAATCAATTTCAAGCAAATAGGCTTGAGAAACTACATCACTAATACCCTCACTGATTGCATAAACTTTTGCAGAGTCACGATCACTGTGAATATGCGTAATACTAAGTGCATCGACTTGAAGTTTAATCGGTATTATCAAATCACCCGACTCGCTATTAAGAGTAATGGTAGAATTATATAAACCACTAGAAAGCATTGATGCATCAAGGTGCACACTAAGAACTGATGGAGTCAGACCCGTGTTTTCAGTCAATGTCACCCAACTATCCGCTGAGGAAGCAGTCCAAGCAACACCTGAATTTTTAGACGTTAATTGAATATCAAATTGATAATTAGAATGGCCAGCAACTGTCTGTACATTAATTTTGTTTATATCAAGCCCAATTGCTGAAACGGTAAATGAATAGACTCCACCGGTTTCAGCACCCTGAGTTGTAATAGGATCAATGCGCCAGAAATAATCCGCGCCATCGGTTAATTCTTGCAACAAGGCAAAGCTTGTACCGGTAACTCGGCCAAGATAAAACGGGGAGTCCAAACCTGCAGAAGCAATAGCGCCCTCATCAGTGCCTAAATAAAGATCATATTGATCAACACCTGCCAAGGAAGTCCAAGTTAATGTGTCGGGTGAAGTCACAACCCCACCCTCTACAGGATTCAATGATCTGCCCAACTGTTCTAAACCAATTTCATCGATCAAATTCACAACATTCAGTGTGCGATCTGAATAATTAAAATACACAAACCGAGTAAAATCGGATGTAAATGCCTGGGCCTTAGAATAGGTATAACCAGATTCTCTTACACTCCCCCCTGGAATCGTATAAAGTTCGATACCCGTATCGTAGCTATAAAGTTTTTCAGCGGTTGCCACAACGCTTCCATTAGGATTCATAGACCAAATTGCTGATGGGAATACACGCTCAAGACTATCCGTATTTTCAGGACTAGTAGAAATTGTTTTCATAACCGCAACCTGATCATCATCCCGCATCAACACAGGTGCTTCAAATGGGTCTCGGCTGAAATTAGAAAGCGTTGTCTCTTTAACAAAGTTAACCGTGCCATCGGCATTAATAGTGTACTGCCCTATTCTAGGAGAGTGAGCACCAGCAGACCATCCGTATTGAGGCATCGCAACCATCTTTGTCTTATCACGGGTCGTAGCAAAGTCCATAAAACCCGTATTGTTTGAACCCGCATTACCTTTGAAATCAATTGACTGCAATACTTCACCAGTACTTCTTTTAAGCACATGAAGAATTGGTCCCCAAGAACCATCGCTATAATAAATAATACCTTCAGGGCCTAATTCTATATTTGCGGTTGTATCATCAGCGTCTCCCCAAGCATTATAACTAGGAAGATTAATCGTTTCTTTGATAGAAAAAGTCTCTAGATCGATAATATCGATCGTTTCACCTACACTATTAATCACAAACAGTTCAGTACTGTTATCATTAATGACGAAGTCGGTTGGACTTTTTCCTACACTAATACACGAGATAAGAGATTCCTGAATAGGGTCAAAAGCAACAATACTGCCATTGTGAATACCATCCCTTTGTATTCCATAAGTTTTTGAACGGAGAGGGTCATCCAGTAAACGATAAATGTCTAAAGGTCGCACGTTTGCATGTATGAAAAGTTCATTAACACTCTCACCATCATTAACCGTTATGGTTGCAGTATATGAAGCAAATAAATTTTCAGTCGCAAAAGTTATTTCAATCAGGTCTAGCTCACTGTTTACCGAGGGAATTGCCCAAACAGAGTCGGAGCTCACTGTGATTAATGATTCATCAAAAGACGCATCACTTAATGTATACGGAATACTGCTAGGAACATGGTTGCATGATGGAGCAAGTACAATATCGACTTGATTCTGATTGAAAGAGATAGCAGCAAAAGATCGCCCACTGATGAAAACAAAGAGCAAAAAAGATAACAATAATAAATAATATTGAGTATTTTTCATTTCGCGAGTTCCCTAATGATATTCAAAGAACACTTTTCTAAGCTCATAATTTCTTCCCTTTTGAGGCCTAGTATCAAATTGATGTTTATTTGACCAGGTATAGCAAATTAATATTTAATGCGGGAAGAGTACTGCGGAGTATTTCTATTATTCTAAAGAAACCAGTGTGAACAACTTCCATGCTGTTTATGGCTGGTATATCTTCAGCCAATTGAATCGGCCGTAGTTTACAGGAAACTCAGTAATTGCTAAAGACTTAGCCTTCTAATTTTTATTCGGGTTCGATTGTACCTCTCACCCACCATAGAGATACACCAACCTGTTATCCACAGAGGCATTGATATCGTTATTGGCGGGGGAAGTTCAAAAATCATTTAAGCCTTGCTGTACGCTAGCTATTCAATCAATTCGGTGAGTGCAATCCTATTTTATTGCCTTCAGAATCCAGAAAGATGGCGAAAAATCCAATTTCATCAGCATGAGGGGTTTTAGGAATCATAATTTTACCGCTACTCTCCTGCACTCTATCCAGAATGACTTGCAGGTTGTCACCGCCGTTTAGATAGATAGTAACTCCATCGGCTGAAGGTTTTAAACCTTCCTCCTTCATGATAACCCCCGTAACCGCCTGTCCTTCGAAAGGTAATATACCAATTTCCATCCCTGGCATTTCCATGTGTTCGATATCAACTTCCAGAATCGATTGATAAAACTGAATGGCTCTTGACATGTCTGTTGCAGGAATTTCAAATATTGAAATATAACTTTCCATAGCTTTTCACCTTGGCTTAGTGCTGTTTAGTATCTATTAATTTAGGTTGAGAAATATAAACTAGCAATGAAAGATGGAATTGTAAAAATGCGACAAACCTAACTCATTTGTAAAAAGCAGAAGAAAGCGCCATATTATCATTACCTAAAAATTCCTTAGGACTAACCCCGGTAAACTCTTTGAAGTCTTTTGTGAAATGGGCCTGATCATAGTATTCGTTGTTATAAGCAATGTTGGTGAGGCTTTCATCTTCTTGGTTAAGTAACATTTTCAAAGCACTTTGTAAGCGGATTAATTTACCTAACTGCTTTGGACTGATACCCACCTGCTTTACGAACATTCTTTCAAGCTGTCTTCTTTTTGATAAATTTCCCTCAAGAATATCATTGATCGATGCACTTCCTTTTGTCGATAATAGAGCATCTACAGTCGTGCTCACTATATTACTAACTATCGTTTTCTCATTGAGTTTGTTCTGAAGGAAGGTTTCGATGATCTCTATTCTTTGCTGTGCATCCCTTGCTTGAATAATGTCTTGTTCTAACTTCTTGGCAGTTTCTTCTCCAAAAAGCATTTCTATAGGCGTTTCAGTCTTTGCCAGATCTTTAAGGGACACTGAAACGAAGTTAGCAAAACCGTAAGGGTAAAAACGAATAGCAAAAGTATTCACAGTCCCTGTTGGTTCAATATAAAAAGGATCAATAATTTGCCCTAGTACCATTGAACGAGGCTGTATAATAAATTCCTCTTCGCTGGTATAGCGCTTGATATCATCCCCAAGGATAAAGGCCATTTCGATGGTGCCATCAGGAACAATTCGTTGCCTTTGAACATCCTTTGCTGCAGGAACTTCCAATGTCCAGTAGCAGCTGATGATTGATTCTAAATCTGGGTGAGGCTGGTAAGTTTGATAGTTCATTGTTTTCTGCAATGCCTTATTTATCAATTTATCTCAATATTCTCAGACGCGACAGCAGTAATAGTGGGCCCCATTGATAGAGTAATATTGTGATGATCCCGTATAATTTCAGCTGATAAATGCTCTTTATCATGGGTCGTATGCGCATCAGAAACAAGCTGAACGGTGTACCCCAAACCTGTTGCACGGCGTGTAGTATTATCAATGCAAAATTCTGTAGCATAACCACAAATAATTAAATCGCTAATGTTAAGTGACTTAAGCGTGTCTTCAAGCTCTGTTCGTAAAAAAGAATCGCCAGTCGTTTTACGTATATAAAGGTCATTTTTTCCAAGGATCAAATTCCGCTCTAGGCTCCACCCTTCGCTGTCATAATCCAAGTAACCTTGCACTTCAGTCTGGATAAAAAGAACAGGGATGCCAGATTCTCTTGCCTTGGTCGTTACATCGTTTATTCTTTTCACTACCTCGTCAGCTTCAAACGGACGAGGATGATCAGTGAACATTTTAGTTTGAACATCTAACACTAATACTGCAGATTTCATATTTTCTCTCACTAGGGTTAACAGTGTGCAATGCGAACAGATGCCGCAAAACCTCTTATAAACGGAAAAGGCGAACGTAGGAAAATTTTCTTTGAAATTAAACGACCATCCCTGTTATTGATAGCAGAGACAATATATTCACCATTCCCATCACCTTATACAAGTCTTTTATGAATACGACTCAACGATAAAATCAACCAATACCCTAACCCTTGGCGCCATATGTATACGCGCGGGGTAAACTAGATATACAGCTAAAGATTCGGGTTTATCAGGCAGTTCAATTTTAACCAATTCTTTACGTTGTATCGATTGTGCGCACACAGCATCGGGCAAAACGACTATGCCTTTATCTCGAACAGCCAGCTCACGGGCTAGATCAAAATTAGTCGTACTGATTGGCACCAAACCTGAGCCATTTTTTCCTGGCTCAAAAATACAATGCTTAGAGAGTTCAAAATCAACGCCACCTGCTAGTGACTCGAGATAAGCAGGACTTGCAAAATACGAAACTTCCGCACGGCTCAGCTCCCTAGCAATTAAATCCAAATCCCCCGGTGCCCGGCCTCGAATGGCCAGATCAATATTTTCAGCCACAAGATCCAACGCCTCATCCGTCACCACAACATCAATACTGAGATCCGGATAATGACCACTAAAATCAGCCAGTAATTCTGCCAACGGACCTTTGGGCATAGCCACAGGAACCGTCAGACGCAACTGCCCTGACAATCTATGGGCATTCTCAAACTTTTCTTCCGTTGTACGAAGCAAACTTAACGCTTGCTGGCACTGCTGAAGATACTCACTGCCTTCATTAGTTAACGAAACCCGCCGTGTATTACGGTTAAACAAGCGCACTCGCAGACGCTTCTCTAAAGCTTGTATACGAGCACTGACCGTAGAACGAGGAAGTGCCAGCTTACGGCTAGCTTCAGCAAAACTGCCATTTTCTGCCACTTCAATAAAGGTTTGAATCTGAGTTAAATCGCTCATTGTCCAACTTACCTGAATAATCTATCCATTATTATATGAATACCCTGACCTAAAACAAGTTGATAGTCTGCTTATCGATTAACCCACTCTAATTGAGACGAATTGATGAACAGAACTATGAACAAAACTATGAACAAAACTATGAACAAAACTATGAACAAAACTATGAACAAAACTATGAACAAAACTATGAACAAAGCTATGAGCAAACCATTTAGTCAAAGCATGAGCAAAAGTATTACCCGCCTTGTCTTGGCTCTTATCTTCAGCCAAACATTACTCGCCAAAGCAGCGGATATAAATATTCAATGGCTGGGAGGACCCACCATGCTGATTGAATTTAACGGCATGCAAATATTAACCGACCCCATGCTAGGGGAAGGTGAACATGCCTTTGAAATGGCCGACCCGAATGAAATGTTCGACCTAAAAAAAGGGCCAGAAATTCGTTTCCATCGTCGCTTAACCGCCTTACCCGATATTGACCTAACGTCATTAGATTTGGTTTTACTCAGCCATGCACATGAAGATCACTTTGATCAGAAAGCTCAATCGACATTAGCCAAATCATTACCCTTCATTCTGCCAATTGATGATGTTAATAAAGTAAAAAAAGCGGGCTTCACCCTGTTAAATGCCTTACCAGCAGGGCAAACAAAAATGTATACCACAGGCCAAGGACAGATTCATATCACTGCGATTCCAGCCGATCATACCGACAACAAAACACTTGAGCCCTTGTTAGGCCATGGACTTGGATATTTAATTAAATTTATTGAAGGCAAGCAGGAATTCACCCTGTATTGGACCGGAGATACCCTAGCCACGCCAAGCGTAATTAATGCAGTTAAAGCGCTGGGCGAAATAGATTTATTAATCCCCAACATGGGCCGTGTTGGCACCACAGGGCCTTTAGGAAAAATCAGCATGGGTGCAACTGATGTGATAAAACTGGCGAATACCCTTAACGTAAAAAAAGTATTTCCTATCCATCACACCAGTTATGAACTTTATTTAGAGCCTATAAGCGAGTTATCTAAACTTGCAAGCAATCAAACATGGGGGCTCGACATCCTCTCTGAGGGATCGCGTTTAAGCTATAAATAAAAGTATTTAAAGGCCGTTTAATAAATGAAATTGGCTATCAATAGCTTCGTTTCTCAAGGGGACTAATGCTTGATATTCGTCGCTATGATACCAATTCTCTGCACTTTGCTGATCAGCAAATTCAATAATCGCCTTACCTTGATAACCTGGCGTTCCGTGTAGCGAATCAATCGGCCCCTTAGCAATAAACTTGCCTTCATATTTCGCTACCGTGAGCGCCGCTTGCTGGCTGTATTGACTTAGCTTCTCTGCATCAATGATATTGCTCGCGACAATGATAAAAGTACTCATGGAGTTTTCCTCTGTTTGACTTAGTTTCTTCTTGAATGTTGACAAAGCTTAGGACTTAAAATATTTTTAAACAATAACCATATTATCAACACATTGTTTAAAAATATGAACACAATAAAACTTGCTCCCCTATTGCTGATATTTTCTGAAGTCGCCAAACAGCAGTCGTTTACTCAAGCCGCAAAAAAACTCAACATGAGTAAATCTGCCGTTAGCCAACAAATTAAGCGCTTGGAAGAAGGGCTTGAACTGCAGTTATTGGCTAGGAATACCCGAGGGGTGAAATTGACGCCTATTGGAGAAACGTTATTGGCACGCAGCGAGTTACTCACCGAACAACTAGCCAATGCCGTACACGATATTAATCAGGTAAAAGAACAACCCAGCGGGGCCTTCAAAGTATCTGTGCCGCCATTTTTTGAGCGTAATATTGTTATTCCCGCCTTGCAGCAACTTTGCCTTGAATTTCCGCTGATCAAGCCTGAGTTGGTGGTGACCGGAAAGTGGCAAGATTTGATTGATCATAATTTGGATGCAGCAATATTTGGCGGAAACCTAAAAGACAGCAACTACAAAGCGCAGTCAATTGGTAAAGTGAGCGATGTATTTTGTGCATCGCCGAACTACATTCAGAAAGCAGGAATGCCTGAGAACTTAGCGGCGCTGCAGCAGAGGAAATTCATCGCAACGCCATGGCAACAAGGCTCGCTTAAATTATTTGACGGTGCTAAAAATGAAGAGTGTGAGATTAATCTGCCCCACGCTGCACAAACCAATAGTGTCAGCACCTTAGTCGATATGGCACTTGGGCACATGGGTATTGCACTTATTCCAGAGTTTATTGCGCATAAAGAACTTAGCCGAGGGCATTTGCTGAGAGTTCTACCTAAGATACATGGCAAAGCGTGGCATTTTTATTATTTGCATCGCTATCAAGGGAATAAGCCTGTTCACGTACAACGCTTTTATCAGTTAATTCGCCATTATTTTGTTAATGCGAACAGCGTGGGAGCCGAACAGGGATAATGTAAATGGAATGAGCTAGAAATATGAGCAAGAGCGGGTAGTTTTGCTAACCCCATATCATCTAGCCTCATGCTTTATTTAAAGTTTCCAACTTCTAATGATAGTGTAATGTGCAAAGCCTTCCCCTGCTTTTTCTCCCATTTTCATTAGTTGAAAATACTCGCCACACTTAACACAAGTGCTTACCTTCTCTCCTGCTGAAACTGCATCATTCTTGGTTTTCCAATAGATTACATCAGCATATTCGTTATTGTTCTTTTTTATTAACTCGCGCTTAACAAAGCCTTTTTGTTTGATAAGAAAATCATTATTTACAACATCAGCCTTTGCTATTAATTGTTCATCAGATACGTCAGAGGCTTTTATAAAAGGCGCCCATTCAACGGCCACCTCACCTGCTATAACATTCATATTTATCCCCATAAAAGCAAATAAAATACACGCGATAGCAAGTTTAGATTTTGTTATTTTCATCTTTATCCTAAATTGGTTTCAGTGCCAACGATGGTCACTACGCGAGTATACTTAGCTACTCCTGACATCTACTGTCAGTAGGGAGTGATGATTTGAAATACGTCCAATGCCTTGCCTTCTTAGATTACACTCTAAATTTCATCCGAATATATCGATTCATCATCGTTTATGGTTTGTAATACTTTTATATCTTTAATTTCAATTGTAGACATCTTCAAGGGGTTTCTATCTAGAACAACAAAATCCGCTTGCTTACCTTTTTCGATAGAACCTTTTATATGTTCTTCAAAATGCTGATAAGCGCCCCAAATTGTAATCGCCTTTAAAGCATTAAGTGGAGATAGCTTATGTTCTTCGCCTAGAACTCCGCCGCTTCTAGTTACACGATTCACAGCGCTATCAAGTATTCTCATAGAGTTAGGGTATGTAACAGGTGCGTCAGAGTGAATTGTAAAACGCATATTTTCTTCTAGAAACCATCCTGTGGGTGAGATGTTATTAGCTCTTTCTGGGCCGGCTACAGAGTCTCTATGCCAATCACCCCAGTAGAAAGTGTGCATGGGGTAAAGTGCCGGGAAAATTCCTAATGCTTTTAGCCTTTCAATTTGATCCTTACGAGTAAATTGGCCATGAATCATAACCGTGCGATGGTCGCCAAGATTTTTTTCAGCGTTAGCTTTTTCGACTAATTTAATCAGCTGATCAATAGCTGCATCTCCATTGGTATGCACTAGCAATTGCCAGTGGTTATTATAGGCGAGCTGCATTAACTGATAAGCCTCCTTATCATCAAGTGCTGGGTAACCAGAGTAATCATCAGCTTGACCTATTGGAGCCTCAAGATAAGGTTTGGTAAACCAAGCCGTTTTACCTTGCGGTGAACCATCGAAGGTTAATTTAACGCCGCCAATACGAAAACGATTCTTGTAATTACGAGACATTAAATCACTATGAAGAATAGGGTTATCTTTTAGCACTTTAAGATCTGGATAAGAAATAATGTCGATATCAAAATCAATTTTAGTCGCTATTTCTGGAAGTACATTAAGAGTTGCTAAGTCTGTTTTGCCTTCTTGAACTGTCGTGAACCCATTAGACTTATAACTATGCTCGCCTGCTTTATAAAGTTTCACTAAGTCTTCGGGAGTGAAGTCAGGAATCATTTTAAAAAATATCATGAAATGAGCATTTTCTTGCATCACGCCGCTTGGAGTTTTGCCGTCAGCTTCCCTTTCAATAATTCCACCTGGAGGATTTGGGGTTTCTGCATTAATCCCCATCATCTCTAGCGCTTTCGTATTATAAGCACCTAAATGCCCTGATTGATGCATAACCACAACAGGCAGTTCAGCTGTCACTGCATCTAGATCATGACGGTTTGGATGTCGTTTTTCTTTCAGTTGAGAATCATCATAGTTAAAACCTATAACTACCTTATAATCCTTGGCAATCGAAGAATGCTTTATAAAGTCACGAAGCTCATCCTGTAAATCTGCAATAGTATTAACAGGGCCGTCTGGAGCAGGGAGCAAATTTGCAACAATAGATTGAGTGCCAACGCCAGCAAAATGGCTATGAGCATCGATAAAACCAGGAACTAAAGTTTTACCCCTTAAATCAACTACCTTGGTTTTTGGCCCTTTGAGCTTCTTAATCTCTGTGTTGCTACCAACGCTATGTATTAATCCATCCTTAGAGGCGACAGCTTCAGCAGTAGGGTTTTTATCATCAATGGTAATGACGCTGCCATTAATATAAATAGTGTCGGCGTGTTCGTGTTTAATTTCGCCACAAGATGATAGAGCTACTAATAAGACAAGCGATATAGTTTTATTAATCATATAAATTTTCCTGCAGTTTATTTCTAACGCCTAACAGCGTGCTATACGAAGAGAAACTTTCTTTGAAATCATACACCGAACCCTTATTAGGGTTCAATATGAACTTCCCACCCGTAGTCTTAGCATTATATTTTTCAATAACCTCCGGTATCATAGCCTCATCAGCTACACGCTGATACAACTCACCCACGCTCCACGCCATACCAGATTCACGACTAGCAGGGTCAGTAAAAAAACAAAGTAAATAAGGCAGCGTTAACTGCCTTATTTAATTTAGCCATAATTAATTCAGTTTTAGTGCGCTAGTTTTAGTTTATCAGCTCGATACTCTCCACATTACGAATTCCAGGCTGCCCCATATAAGCATCTCTTTTACCCGAAATAATTACCTGAGCACCTATAATCGAAGGATTAAGCTGAGGGTTAAACTGGTTTCTAAATTCGGATTCTAGTTTCACATTTATCTGCTTATTACTGTTATTCAGATCCTGTAATGACAAGCCATAGATACCATTCACAACATCAACTACAAAACCAGAAAGTACTAAACTTGTTCCTGCCGTCGCTTCTAGAGCATCACTAACTGATGAATAATTACCAACGTCTCCTCCAGTATCAGCCACAGATCCCAGATCAATAATCTCACTAACATCACGCACTCCTGGCTGCGACATATAGTTATTACGAGTGCCGGTAATACGAACCTGATGCTGTAATATTTCTGGATTTAACTGCGGGTTAAATTGCGCACGCTGACTACTCTCTAACTTAACATTAATGTTAATACTGCTATCGTTAATGTCGCTTAGCAGTAACGCATAAATACCATTAAGTTCTGCACTGACAGTACCTTCTAAAATCACTTCGCTACCATTGGCAATATTTAGCGCTTGGCTCACGCTGAGCGCAGCCGCCGCGATTTCAATAGCAGTAACATCACGAATACCAGGCTGAGACATGTAATCATTCTTAATGCCTGTGATGATTAACGTCTCCCCGACAATCGCAGGGTTTAGCTGTGGATTAAATTCATTTCTAAACTGACTATCTAATTTAATAAAAATATAATCATCAGGCGCTTGTATATCATTGAGCTTTAATCCGTAAATACCATTAACTGCTTCGGTAACGGTACCGACTAATTGCAACGCTGTTCCATTAGTAACCGTTAGCGCTTCAGTGACACTCAATGACGTGCTAGGAGGATCAGTTGGATCAGGATCGGTAGGTGAACCACCATCGCCATTCACTGATAACCGAGCAGCAAACGCGCCATTAGCAAAAGTCGAAGGGTCTGAAGGGTTGTACCCATTACTTGGAGTACTCCATGGATTGCCATTATCTGGATCATCCATTTCAATCGCCGCTTTGGCATTTGGAGTCAGCTCCCCTTCGGTATGACCATTATTATTATCAAATTCCGTATAGCTTTCTTGAGTCGCTAACCAGTTAATAATATTCACGCTCAAAGTCGCAGCATCACCAGGGTCAGTCCAACCGGGATAGGTTTTTTTAGTAGAGCCACTGTCCTGTCGGCGATACTTAGGACTAGAATCCTCTACTGGAGAAGAGTCTCCAATAAACGCGGCTTTACCCAAGCCTGATTTTGCAATCGCAACATACGGACCTTCATCACGCCCACCAAAATACAAACCGCTATCAATCGCATGCCCCCAAGCGGTTGCATTATCTTGTGCCGATAAATACACCAACCCCTTCGCTTTGCTTGGATCAGTAATGGCCAAAGTTGCGCCACCGGCCATCAAGATCGGTTCGACTCCCTGCGTAATGCCTTCAGCATGAACCGGTGATGTCACATCACTCACTCCGGCTTTATAATCCACCGCATTAAAACGGAAACGAATACCAAAGTTCTGCGCTAACCAGCCTTGGCTATTTCCAGGATTACGTAAGTCACCGTATTCTCCAGCATAATTATACTTGGCTAAAGTAGAACGGTTATAACCATTAAAAACTTCAGTCGCATCCCAAGTATTTAAATTGCGATCGGCGTTATAGTGATCGCCAACAAAATAAATGCCTTTGCCTGCAGCAACAAATTGCTCTAACGCTTGGTATTCACTAATTTTAAAAGGGCGATTACTTTCCGCCAAAACCAATACATCCGCATGCTGAATCGCGGCATAAGTGATGATGGCTTCGTTAATAACTTGATTGGTATTTTGAGAACTACTAGAAACATTCAGATCATCGGCATAACGAATTAAACCATCGTTATTCAGATCGACACCTCGATATTCTTCAACGCGATAGCCTTCTGTAACAAGTGCATCGGCAAAGTCTGAGAAACCACCATCGATTACCCAATCGGCGTTCCCTTCGGTACCACCGTGAGAAACATCAAATAAAACCGTTTTATTATTATTGGTTTGAGCCGAAGGTATCTTAACGGGTACGTTTGCATTCCATTCATAATCAACCGCATAAGAAAGACTACTCAGGCTTATAAGCCCCAATCCGATTGCCGTTAATGTCTTCTGTTTAACTTTCATCACAAGATCCTTTTAAGAGAGTTAACTACAACCCCAAGTTAAAAGGCGCTAATGACACTGCCGTGTCTTTTCGATGACATTGCAGTGACATTAGCGTGATGTCTGAAAGACAGTAAAACTAAAGAGAAATACCCAAATCCAAACTATAAACCCCATAACCATCAGCATCGATATACGAATAAACCAGCGCAGGGTTCTGCCCAGCAAAAGTCTGCGCAGCATCTTTACTCGATCCCTTAAAAATGACACGGGTATTCGCTATTGAAGTGAAAGACCAATTATTATCAGCAGAAGGATCAAAGCCTGTTTCAGGATTTTCATCGGTACTGAAGATTAAATAATCTGCAACGGTCTGACGATTTTCATTCGGTGCATCAATAACAATTTTCTCACTGCTAATTCCAGGAAAGTGACCACCGCCCGAAGCACGATAATTATTAGAGACGACTAAAAAGTCTTGCCCAAGATCAATAGCTTCGCCTTGATAGGTCATGTTTTTGATACGACTATTATTCGCATCAATCAAGTTACCCGACGTATCGTAGCGTGGCGCTTGGCTAACATCGATTTCATATTCAATGCCATCAATCACATCAAAATTATAACTCGGAAAATCGTTATTAATTAATGCAGCATTCTGACTACCTGCGGCAATGGTATTGAATTGTCCTGCCGACATTTCTAACCATTGCTTAACCTCTTCACCGGTAAGTTGCAGTACTTTTAATGTATTTGGGTAAATATACAAATCTGCAACATTGCCATAAGACACATCACCTGCAGTGAGATCAGTAAAATCATCAGAACCACCACGACCCGCTCTAAACGGAGCACCAACAGACAGAATCGGTAAATCTTCTAATGCCGTCCCTTTCACAATCGTTTTCACATACCAGGTTTGCGCATCCGTCACGACCTGAATAGAAGGGTCATCTTGCACTAACGCAAAGAAACTATTAATCGGCTGCGATATTTTGGCAAAAGGCTCACTCACCCAAGTATTCACCAACTCGTGATCAGCTTGAACCGCTTCTGCAATACCCGCATGAGATTCAACCAAAGAGGTTACCGAGCGATCAGGATTAGACTGCGAAATAGCCTTAAGAACAGACTCACTATCAATTACCGACCAAAGATCATCTGCACTCTTCTGCAAGGTTAAATCGATGTAACCTAAATACTTACCCCAATAACCTGGCATGACCGCCGCTACGCCATTAATAGTGCCTTTCACGTTATCTACACCGTCTAAATCATCATAGCTACTATGACCAGGGAAGTTACGATGCGCGTGGCCAAACATAATCGCATCAATACCCTCAACTTGTGATAAATAAAAACTCGCATTTTCATCACCGCCTAAACGCTCACTCGTGACCAAACCAGAATGCGGAATGGCAATAATAATATCCGCCCCCCCCGCTTTCATCATCGGCACATAGTGATTCGCCATATCAACAATGTCTTTCGCTTTCACTCGCGTTTCTAAATTATTCTTATCCCACTGCATCACCTGTGGTGGTACAAATCCGATATAACCAATCGTTATCTGATGAGCCTTCCCTTCGGCATCTAAAACATTTTTTTCTTGTAACAAGTAGGGTTGGAAATAAGGAATGTCGTTACTATCATCGGTATCATGATCATCAAAGAAAACATTCGCCGAGGTATATGGGAAGTTCGCATCATCAATCGCTTGCTTTAAAAACGGCAGACCAAAGTTAAACTCATGGTTACCAATATTCGCCGCATCATAATCCAGAAGATTCATCGCTTTATAAATAGGATGAACCTCGTTTTCTTCTAGCCCTTTTACCTTAGCAACATAGTCACCCAGTGGGCTGCCTTGTAACAGATCACCGTTATCCACAAGCACACTGTTTTTCACTTCAGCGCGTGCCGCTTTAATTAAGCTCGCTGTTTTCACCAAACCCACGGAGTCATCAGCAGTACCCCGATAATAATTATAATTCATGATATTCGCGTGCAGATCGGTCGTCTCCATTACTCGTAAAACAACCTGACTTGGATCTGGTTCAGGAATGAGTTCTGGATTAATGCCTGGGGTTTGATCATCTGGTGGGGCTTTAAGAATATCCGTACTGCCACTGCTCCCACCACCACAGGCACTAAGGCCAATAATAAGTGATGAACATAAAGTAATTTTACGCAGAGAGTTACTAGAGTTTGTCATTAGAATTCCTGTCCGTTTGATTATCTAAACAGGATGCTAGGACGTAACTATGACAAATAGGTTAAGGCTCTAAAGGCACTCCCGAGAAAGAATTTTCAATAATATCTGGCGGCAGTGCTTCATCAATCAATTGGGTGAATGCAATCCTATTTTATTGCCTTCAGAATCAAGAAAGATGGCGAAAAACCCAATTTCATCAGCATGAGGGGTTTTAGGAATCATAATCTTACCGCTACTCTCCTGCACTCTATCAAG
>CAJVZR010000083.1 GCA_913019965.1 uncultured Oleispira sp. | reverse complement strand
GTTGAAGCAGTTGAAGCAGTTGAAGCAGTTGAAGCAGTTGAAGCAGTTGAAGCAGTTGAAGCAGTTGAAGCAGTTGAAGCAGTTGAAGTAGTTGAAGCAGTTGAAGTCGAAGACAACCTGCTTGATGATACTTTAATTGAAATATTCCGTTCGGAAGTTGCGACTCACCTTGAATCCGTCAATGAATTCATTCAGCAGTCTCAAGAAACAGATTACAACAACGTATTATCCGATCAGTTACAAAGAGCTTTGCATACTTTAAAAGGCAGTGCTCACATGGCGGGCATTTCTCCAATTGCCTTGGTTGCATCGCCATTAGAAAAGTTAGTTAAAGAGTTAAGAGCTTATCAGATTAAAAATACTCCAGGACTGGTTAATTTACTGGTCACGGGTAGTGAATTAATTCTTTTAGGTTTAGAGCAACTGGAAACAAACCCTATTGAGCCTTTACCGGGCGAAGGGGAGTTTTTAATACAAGTCGGTGAATTAGAGCAATTATTATTAGCTCCGATGCTCACTGAGGATGTTGATAGCTCATTACCCGACCCTCAGCAGTTAGCACAATTTTTAACCCAAGGTATGGATGTTTTAATTGATGCTGATGATATTGTAAAAGCATGGGCAGAAGACCCTACTGATACGAGCACGATTTCAACACTATATTCTGAGTTGAACCAAGTTGTTATTAGTGCTGATAAAGCAGAACTTATTGAAGTATCTGAATTAGCCAGTGCATTAACCGAGCTTTATAAGGAAATCCTTAGTAAGGAAGACCTCTCTACAGCGACTCCCGATCTAATTGCTACTTTATTAGCGGCGCATGAAAGTTTACTCAGTATGCTGGATTATTTAGCCGCAGGTCAGAGTTTAATTGCCGATAATGAAGTCCTCGCGAAAGTAAAAGGTGAAGTAATTGCATTACAGGAATTGGCTGAAGCGGAAGTTGATGACTTAGATGAAAGCTTATTAGATGGAAGCTTGTTAGGCGAGAGTTTATTAGATGATACAGATAGCGATGTAGGTGCTGTTGAACTCATTGAAGATATTGATGACTCAGTTCAAACAGAACATTCTAGCTTAGAAAACGTGGTGAGCTTAGATTCACCAGAGGTCGGCATTGATTTAGTCGAAGCCGAAATAGATCTAGTAGAAGTGCTTGATAGCAATGACGTGGTAAGTTCAGCGAACGAAGCTGAATTACAGCTTGCTATGGAAGAGTTACCTGTTGCTGATGTTAATAGTGATGATGATGAAATTGATGCTGAATTATTAGAAATCTTCTTAGAAGAAGCACAAGAAATCATGGAAGCGGCGGGAGTAGCGTTACAGCGCTGGCAAGCCGATCCCGATAATTTAAGAGATGTTGCTGAGTTACAGCGTGAGCTACACACCTTAAAGGGTGGTGCTCGTATGTCTGATATGGCTGAAGTTGCCGATTTATGTCACGAACTTGAGTCCATTTACGAAGGTCTACATGATGGTCGAGTACAGCTTAGGGAGGGGTTAATTCCTCTTCTTAGCCAGTATCACGATATTCTTGATGATATGCTCGAGCAAATTCGAAACGGGCAGAGTGTGAATCTCGATCCGCAACTCGTTCAGCGCATTCATGCAGTAGCAAAAGGTGGAGATCCTCTAACGGTTGAAGCTAATGCACCAGCGAATGAAACCGAAGAGTTAGATATAGAAGTTGTTGAAGTCGCAAGCATTTCTTCTGATTCAGAGGTTATCTCATCGGATCTTGATGAGAGTGATCGTGAGATCTTAGAAATATTCTTGGAAGAAGCTCAAGAATTACAGCAAGAACTTGATCGTGTTTTACAAGAGTGGCAACAAGAGCCTGAAAATTTAAGGGCGACGGAAGAAGTTCAGCGCATTATGCACACCTTAAAAGGCGGTGCTCGCATGGGCGGATTAACCGAGGTCGGTGATCTGGCTCATGACTTCGAAGCTTGGATGATTAAAGCCCAGCAAGGTGAAATCGAAGTTGATGATGCTTTCTTTAATGATCTCTATAAACGCCAAGATGGTTTAGCAGCAAGTGTTGATGCTGTTGCTCAAAGCTTATTGAAACCTGCTGCAACTATTACCACAGAGTCTGATGTTGAAATAGTCGATAATATTCTGCCAGCAGCTGCGGATGTTAGTGATGTCGATGTCGTTGATGCAAGTACTGTTGATGCAGATACTAATGTAGTTCCTTTCAAACGTGGTGACCTTGAAGCTGACACAGAAGAAACCACTGTAACGGTTTTACCTGCTGCCAAAGCACTAACCCAATTGGATCAAGAGAATGCTAACGCCCCTCAACAGGGCCGCCGTGGTCCTCAAGAGATGGTTAAGGTCTCTGCAGAATTGCTTGATAACCTAGTTAACCTTGCCGGTGAAACATCGATTTCTCGTGGCCGTTTGGAGCAGCAAGTTACTGACTTCTCTTATTCATTAGAAGAGATGGACTCTACATTAGAGCGTCTTCGTGATCAGTTACGCCGTTTAGATATCGAAACTGAAGCACAAGTTTTATTCCGCCAAGAACGCCAGACGCCTAACTATGAAGATTTCGATCCACTTGAAATGGACCGTTACTCACATATGCAGCAGCTAGCTCGATCGTTGGTTGAGTCAGCGTCGGATTTATTGGATATTCGTGAATCCCTAAGTAATAAAACTCGTGATGCAGAAACACTATTGCTGCAACAGAGCCGTGTAAATACCGAATTGCAAGAAGGTTTGATGCAGACGCGCATGGTACCCTTCCAGCGTTTGGTTCCGCGTCTACGTCGTATTGTGCGTCAAGTCGGTCAAGAGCTTGATAAGCAAGTTGAATTTAAAGTTTACAATGCCGATGGCGAGATGGATCGTACCATTCTAGAGCGTTTAATTTCACCTCTAGAGCACATGTTACGAAACGCAGTTGATCATGGTATTGAAGATAAGGCGGCACGAGCACAATCAGATAAGCCAGCACAGGGTACGGTTGAGTTAAGAGTATCTCGTGAGGGTGGTGATGTTTTAGTTGTTTTGAAAGATGATGGTCACGGAATCAACATCGATGCTGTACGTAAAAAAGCCTTAGAGCGTGGGTTGATTACTGCAGATAGCAAACTGACTGATCTTGAAATCATGCAGTTCATTCTTCATGCAGGTTTCTCTACCGCGCAGAAAGTTACCCAGATATCCGGCCGTGGTGTTGGTATGGATGTGGTGAATAGCGAAATTAAACAGATGGGTGGTACTCTATTTATTAACTCTGTTCCTGGCCAAGGCACTGAGTTCCAAGTTCGCTTACCTTTCACAGTATCGGTTAACCGCGCCTTGATGGTTAAAGTTGGTGATGATTTATATGCAGTACCGCTAGATAGTATTCAAGGTATCGTACGAGTTCCAACGCACCAATTAGAAACCTTGTATCAAAAACCGATTGCCGATCGATCTTTTGATTATAGTGGTGAAGACCATCGCTTAGAATATTTAGGGAATATGTTGGGAGCTGAAGCTCAGCCTAAGCTGGCTGGGCAGAAGATGCCGA
The DNA here is from genome assembly GCA_913019965.1 of uncultured Oleispira sp. Classification (GTDB taxonomy): domain Bacteria; phylum Pseudomonadota; class Gammaproteobacteria; order Pseudomonadales; family Oceanobacteraceae; genus Oleispira. The sequence goes on along the minus strand of CAJVZR010000083.1, from coordinate 13,858 downwards.
CCCCTGTGTTACTAATTAAAGGTGAAACACCTTATGCCCTTCAAGTTGATTCACTATTGGGCAGCCGTGAGATTGTTGTAAAAACATTAGGCGCGCAGTTCAGTAGTGTGATGGGCGTATCAGGTGGAACAATCCTTGGGGATGGTAGTGTTGTAATTATTCTAGATTTACCCGCTATGATCCGTAGCCAAAGTAATTTGGAATACCAGCAAGCAATGGCGTTGGATGCAATTGAAGCAGAGAAACGACATGAGCTAGAGCAGGCGGCTAAACGAATATTAGTAGTCGATGACTCTGTAACGGTTAGAAAAGTAACAACTCGATTATTAGAGCGTAATGGTTTTGAAGTCTTCACCGCCAAAGATGGTGTTGATGCGATTGCTACCTTACAGGATCATGTCCCTGACCTCATGTTATTAGATATTGAAATGCCGCGAATGGATGGCTTCGAAGTTGCTTCGATCGTGCGTCACGATTCACGTTTAAAGCACGTACCAATTATCATGATTACTTCGCGTACTGGCGATAAGCATAGAAATCGAGCACTTTCGATTGGTGTAAATGCCTATCTAGGTAAGCCATTCCAAGAAGACAAGTTATTATCCAACATTGAAAAACTATTAGTAGGGGCGGCGGAGAACTAATATGCCGCTTAACAAGGCTGCTGCAAAAGTAGGGATCATTGCTGATAACCTCTTGCAGCAGCACCTGCTAAAAAGTGCACTGATCAATTTTGGTTTTAATGTTGTGCTAACAACTGACCCTGATCGCATGAATGAAAATTCCGACCTAGGGGCTGAAGTCGAGGCTTGGGTTGTTGATATCGCTGATGATGAAGGTGAGCAATTAGAATGGTTAGACTTACTCTTTGAAGGCGATTTGCCCGTATTGTTTGGTATGGGAGAGGCGCCACAAAGGAACTGTGAGACTTACCCTCGCTGGGAAAAACGACTGTATTCAAAAATGAAAGAGTTGTTAAAAGGCCATTCTCTTGTCATTGCCGATGAAGACACCCTTTCGGAATTGAGTGCTGGCGACGATAAGGCTAAAGATCCTCTGCCCTTGCCTGGGTTGTTTAAAGATATTGAATTAGGAAAACCAGCAGAGCATATTTGGGTGCTGGGAGCGAGCCTCGGAGGACCTGATGCGGTTAAAGAGTTCTTGGATGCACTGCCCAAAGGGCTGCCAGTCGGCTTCATTTACGCTCAACACATCGACGCACGTTTTCAGAATGCTTTAGTACAAACCCTTGGACGCCATGCGGGTGTCACTATGGTCGCCTATGAGGAAGGCAAAAGTATTAATACTGGCGAGGTAATGCTAGCGCCAGTTGAACATGAATTTATGTTCGATTTCGAGGGGCGTACTATGAGCAAATCGACCCCTTGGCCGGGACCTTATGGTCCTTCTGTTGATCAGGTAATGTTGAATGTGGCTGATCACTTCTCAAACCGAGCACGTTATATTCTGTTTAGTGGTATGGGCAATGACGGTGCTGAAGCGGCGGTAAAAATTAGCCAAAAACCAACGACTATTTGGGCTCAAAATAGTGAAAGCTGTGCAAATAGCTCAATGCCGGATAGTACAGTTGCGACTGGACACGTTTCTTATATAGGAACCCCAAGACAATTGGCTTCACAGCTGGTAAATTATCTACAAACACAGTGGACTGGATAACATGAGTTCTGAACTAGTAGCACAAGATGAAATCAGTGAGGTCGCAAGCTTGCTGATTCCACTGCAAGATAAACAGCTGGTATTACCGAACGTTACGGTTGCTGAAATTATTCCTTATCGTGCGCCGACACCTATCAGTGATCATGCTGGCTGGCTATTGGGGCAGCTGGAGTGGCGCAACATTCATATTCCAGTCCTCTCTTATGAGTTATTAAATGGAGCTTCGATTCCTGCGATTGAAGGTGCTCGATTGGCGGTTATTAATGGTACCGGCGCGCAGCGTAATTTACCTTTTTACGCCATTTTGATTCAGGGTATTCCCAAGTTAACTCATATCAAGGAAGATGATATTGTAACGGTTGAGGCAATGCATTCTGGCCCTTATGATCAAATGGCGGTGAGCTTATTTGGTGAGCAGGCCATGATTCCCAACCTAGATATGATTGAAAATGAACTACTAAGGTATATTGGATAATACAATGATACGTTTATTGGCTGCAGTGTGTTTTTTCTTTACCGTTATTTCTTCTGTGCATGCTCAGAAGGGAATGGGTGAAAGTAATCTAGCTAAAGAAATTATTCTATTCGAAGCAAATAGCTATCGAGTAGTGACCGAATTCAATATGTATGCAATGCAAAAAGATAAATCCTCTGAGCAGCGATTGTCTGAAGTATTGGTTAAAGGTGATGAGTTAAGCGCCTTATTCGTCGAGCAATCTAAAACCATCGCTCCGAGTTGGGATAAATATCGAAGCTTTGCCTGGGAAAAGCATACTCAAGCTGATGGTGATACTTATGTGTTTAACGATATGAGAATCCTTCACAAAGAGTTATTAACCATTGTTGAAGATGTTAAGAAGCAGCTAAATAGTGATTTGTTACCTGCTAGAGAGCTTAATAAAGTCAGTGGAATATTACTGATTGAACAATTAGCTTCTGAATACTTAGAAATGTCGGCGGCTACTTTTGGTTCCTTTGGTTTTGCGGGTAGTGAGCAAGCCATTCAAATCGAAGTGCGAAGTGAAGCCTTTGAACGTGTTATTAATGAGCTTAAGAAACTTCATTCTGAAGATAAGGTTAAGTTGAAAGCCGTTAAAAAATTAGCGTTGAGATGGAAATTTATTAAGAGTACTTTACTCGCGTATAATGAGCGTTCTGCTCCCTTTGCTGTCGCAAAAACTGTTGGCTATATTCGCAAGCAGATGACTGAAATTTAAAATACTGACCTCATCCTTTAATAAAGATGAGGTAGGTTTAACAGATAATTATGAAAGCTAGTATCTTTCTTTTGCTTATTTATGATTCATCCAGGATCCGCCAACACACTTGACCGTAGGGATTTGTAAGTAATCGGCCGCTGTCTCTTTGGTAATCCCGCCTGTTGGCATGAATTCCATGTGTGAGTAAGGCCCTGACAGTGCTTTGATAAACTCGGTGCCCCCACAAGATTTGGCAGGAAAAACTTTCACAAAAGTTAATCCTAACTCCATTGCCTTTTCTAACTCGCTTGCTGTTGCAATACCAGGTACAAAATCGAATTTTAGAGATTGAGCTCGTTGAACGATTTTAGTATTTAACCCTGGAGATACGCCAAAATCCGCGCCAGAGGCAATAGACTTTTCCAACTGATCTAGAGAAATTATTGTTCCGGCGCCAACCTTAAGATTAGGATAATGCTCTTTTATTAACTGAATGGCTTCGAATGCGCAGTTAGTTCTTAACGTTACTTCTAGCACATCGAAATTATCAGATAATAATTGATCTACTTTATCTAAGAGGCCATCGAGAGTGTTTATGATTAAGACCGCAATCACTTTATTGTCAAAATAGTTCATAAAAATTTACCCCCTTATGGTTTCTATAATTGCACTGATTACTTCACTTTTATTATCTATATAATCTTCAGGAGAAACATATCCCCAGCCAGCTTGAATTGTTTTTAAGCTATCTACCCAAGCACATTTTGCTATATGCTTTTTTGAATCATCAATAAATACGGCTCTTGTTATTGAATGCTTACGGATATAATCATCCATAAAATAAGACTTACAGCCAAACTCTTCATAACTTTCTGTATCAAAAATATCGATTGGGCGGTTTAATCCATTAGTCTCTAATAATGCCTGAACTGTTTCTGCGTCTTTAGTAGTAACAATCACTATGTTGCTATTATTGTTTATAATGTCAATTAATTCATTTGAACGATCATAGAGAGTATTTAATGATAACCAATCATCCCAGAAATGATTTCGTATAACCTGGCGAGTAGCAAAAAATGCATTCTGAAAAATTTTAGCATCATGGCCAGCTTCGTCAGGAAGGTAGCTATCAAATTTTAGATCATTATTATCATCAATTGCGGCTAATAAATAATGATAATTCCATGCTGGACCAATGAGGTAGCGTTGTGCAAGAAAGCGTTTAGCATGATTCGAAGATAAGTCTAGCTCAGACAAATTTTTGATTCTTTGGGATGTAAGCATGGCGATGGCGTACGCTTCTTTTGCAGAATCGAAAATCACGCCATCAAAGTCTAAAAATACTACACTATCCGAAAGGTGTTTCTCTTCCTTGGATTTGTAAATCCCAATAAGGTCTCTAGCTATTTCGTAATCTTCATACTCATCGATATCAATTCCAGCTATCTTTGAAACACAAGATTTGAATGGAGTGAGCCCTAGTAAATACTCTTTTTCTAACATTAATGCTTTTGGAGCCATATAAAGACCATTGGTGACTCTATAAATATTAGGTAGGTCTTGGCTAATTGTATGTTTTTTAGTGGCAGAATAGTTAATTGCTTTTTCGTCATCCCAAAAGTATTCTTTCAGTAAATTTGCAGATACTAGGCTGTCATATTTACTATTATTTGGTATAACATGCTGTTTATATTCTCTGAAACCTTGTAAATACTCTTGTGGACTCATTAATGGTACTACGCAGGTCACCCATGCGATGTGCTCATGAGGGATATCTTTCACAACTCCGGTTATCACTTCACTAAAAGAAGCCTTATGGCCATCCGCTAAATATTCATCACGATGATGAATTTTGACACCTTCTTGTATCGCAATCTTCTTTAGAATATCTGCTTCGGTGCTTACATAAATATTTTGCCTAGGCATTACTTGCTTTAGCTGCCTTATTTTCCAAGCTAAAAGAGGGATATTCTCTTCACCTACTTCTAATAAGGCTTTCTGTGAAACTCGTGAACTGCCTAGGCGAACAGGAATTACCGCTGCTAAATCATAATCTTTATACATTTAATTATTCCTAGTTATCAATTGTTATTATTACGTAAGGCTTAACAACAAGAAAGAATGGAGAGATGGCATATTTTAACTTGAATTGATGTGATGTAGATAGGCTCTAATTTATCAGAGCCTATGGTTTACTTAAAAAATAACGATCTTGCGTTAGAATAAATAATAGAAAATAAAAACTCTATCAATCGCTAGATAGATTTCCAATCTTTGAGTGGTAGAATACTCTTCAAGGCAGAGCTGTCGTGAGCAATACGCAAAGTTAGGTTATTAGGTTTTAGCCAATAGTGATTTATCTTATCGATCACATCAAACATTGTCACTGGATGTACGGACTTATCTACGGTCATATGTAGAGAACTCTGTGTTTTCAGGCCTGCCTTACTATTGTAGGTGTATTCTTTCATATTGGGATTTTTACATCCTTTTGGAAGGTCTTGATCTGTGTAAGTGTCGAAGAAATAATCAGCGTTGACAAGATCTGCACCAAAAAACACGACTTCCTCATACCCTAGCGCAAGGGCGAAGTGTAATATTCTAGCGAGAGAGCCTCTGCGGTATAAGCCAACGTCAATTTCTTTATTTAGCCCTTTCCCTTTTACATATTCCAGCGATGTCTGAAAATCTTCTGGTGTATCACCCGGCAAGCTGTAGCTAGTTTGGAAATAACTATTATCAAGTAAATTATTATTCCTTAATTTATCTATATCAAAATATCGCTTTTCTTGATAGTGCCAGATAATCGGTACATCTTTGAAATCATCTGCTCGTTGAATTAGATTTTCAAATTTTAAAACGCTTAAGGCATTGTGGGCTTCATCATCGGTATCTGTTTCATAAAACAAAAATGTAGGTATGAACTTGTGTAAGATTGTATTATTTAAACTAAGGCTATCCTGTTTCTTGATGAATGCCCATTGATCATTAGTAATCTCATTGATGCTTTTTCCGCTAGCAAGAACGCATAATGTATTAGACGATTTATAGGGGTGAATTTTAGCAACGGAGAGGGATTGAGCGTTTTCTTTTTTCAGAAATTCATGAAGTTTCTTTCGATTAGTAATGATTTTTTTATTGATTTTTCTTTTTCTCAACCAAACTCTCATGATCATACCTTTAATAATTATTTGTTAGCTTTACTATCGACTTGTGATAGCGCTTTTATTTAGTTTAATGCACTGTTAGATCAGTGCATCTAATGAATCCTATTTGTTCTTTAGCTGCTAGTAGTATTTAAATGTTTCTCGGATAAGCCTGCATATATGATAAAAGATGAAGCGAGACAAAAATAAACTATAGGTAGCTTAGTCGAAAAAAATATCTCAGAAATAGAAAAGACAGAGAATTGAAGTATTAATAAATAACCCGCTGTTTTAAAGTGTGAGCCAGGCCTGAACCCATGAAATATTATAATTAAAGTCACTAAAACTGATAGAAGTAGCATTAAAGATATTATGCCTCCATTCACAAGGGAGTGAATGAATTCATTATGTGGCATTTTGTAGTTCTGTACATGATCGAGTTCTTGTGCTCTGTCATAATAAGCGGAGAAACCACCACCGGTTATAGGATTTTCTTTGATAAGAGCGCTTGCCATTTTCCACATATCAACACGAGCCTGTGTAGATCCATCTAGCGTAATGCTGAAATTACTCCATGAGGAACCATTGACTTTAACCGTTCTTAATAAACGCTCTTGAACGTTCGGCATTAAGCTTATTAGCAGAGCAAGAATTACGGAATATGCCGCCAAGTGTTTAATTGTGAATGATTTGCATAAATACAAGCATAAGAGAGACAAAGGAATACTAATCCAGCCCCCTCTAGTTAAGGACCAGAAAGAGGCCATTAGCCCAAAAATCAATGCAACATAACTTAGTATTTTTAAGGATTTATTATTAAAAGTTTTTCGTAGGGAAAAAGCAATCATCGCGCTACAAAGTGAAATGTTACCCCAAAAGATAGCATGCATAGAGGACTGACCTCTGCGAGTATTTTGTTGATAATCAGCAATAATTGGATATGTGCTGCATATGGCGGCTATAACAAATAATAAGGCAATGCTGTTTATTGTCGGCTTTTTATTGAATAGAAATATAACCGTGAAGGGCAATAGAAGCCAAAAGAATAAAGCTCTATAGGATGTTAATGATAAATGACTATAAGTGTTCTGAGTTAGAATAAAGAAGTTATATAAAAAATAAGTGAATACTAGCGCAAATAGCAAACGTAGGTGTTTATACTCAAATGCTTCTTCAGTTCTAGGCAAAAGTAATGTTAATGGCGTAAGCATTAATAATAAGCTTGCTAGTGTTTGGCTAGAGCTCTGATTAGTATGCAATAAAATAAAGACAATACAAATCAATGGGAAAATAACTAATTCTATTAGTTTGTTATCCATTGCAGAGAAGCGCTTTACCTTATTAATAATCACAATATCACTCCATTTTCTCGACTCAGCACCCCAAGTTTTTCTAAAACATCGATTTCAGTTGGAGTTAATATAAAGCGCTTGAATTCTTCTTCTAAGCCATGCTCATCAAGAATTCTTACCCAGCGGCGATAATGGTCACCCATGCGTGCATTGGTGGTTTCTAATAAGCGCTTACGGTTTTCAATATTGGCTTTGAACTGCTCATAGTTACGAATAGGGTAATGATAAACAGTGATGCCTGTTTCATCACGTTTATTAATCAAGCGCCAACCATGCTTAGCTCTATGATTACCACCTTTCATCTCAATTAAGCCGTGTGGATTGACGATTGTCTTGGGGCTGATTTTAACCAGTAGCATAGCCACTGCAGTATCATTAATCTGTGCACTTGAATTGTAGAAAATTGGATTTTTAACGACTAGGTCGGTATCCATATAATGATAGCCTGGCTGTAAGGCATCTTCAGATAGGGCCATATTATGGCGTTTAACGGTTACAACGGATTCATTTAAAGAGAGATGCTCTTTCAATGAACCACCATTATTACTCTGCCAAAACTCATCCGCATCATTACTAATGACGAGATCTGCCCCCATTTTATCACGGGCGTAAAAGGCCAGTTCAGTCATCCACTTAGCTTGTTGGTAATTCTGCTCAGGCTGATCAATAACATGAAGCTCAAATTCAGACTTTAAGCGTTCTAATAATTCACGGGTACCATCATCAGAGCCATTATCCATCACAGCAAAGCAATCAACACCTTGCTTAGCATGAAAGCGGATGTTGTCTTCAATGATATCCACTTCATTTTTGACCAGTAGAGTCATGGCTAAGCGAATAGGCGCTTTATGGGATAGGCGTCGTAACCAGTAGCGTAATATTTTGTGTAGCATGAAAATTCTCTGTTATCTTCTATATTTGATCTAATTAATAATGATCAAACTATCTCAATCTTTATGTTTAATAAATTGAGTAAATCAAGCCATTCTGGCGATGTATTTGGGGTTGCAAATGCAGTAACGTTCAATTCTGGTCTTAACCATTTTGCGGTTAATAAGGCAGTTGAAACGTCACCAGCAAGTGAGCAAGTTGGTTGGATAAGAGGTAATAATACTTCCATTGGAATACCAGCAGGCACTTGTATTGCCCTGTCTGGAATTAACCAAGCTTCCTTGTCACCCTGACTATCTGTTATCGATGTTCTTGGGTGGTGCTTAAAGGCAATTTTAGCACCTTGATTAACTAACCAATAGCTCAATTTATTTTTTGTTTGATCTGTCGCAACAGATTCGTGAGGCAGCATGATTAAAGCCTCAATGTTTTGAAGTTCCTTCGCCGAATAGTCGAATTGCTCCAAGCATAGCTGAGCTAATTGCTTAAATTCAGTCCGCTTCAAGTTCTCGGGTAATGCTGCACATTGCTTAGCTTTGAGCGCCGCCACTGCAGACTCCGGGAAGGCTAGTATCGCTTGGCTTATCCAATTGGAAGCGCCAATCGTTGAAGGTTGCTGCCACCAGAAACCGTAGCTCAGCTTTTTGACTAAATTGTCGATGACCTGATCTTTTAACCAGTGGGTTTTACGGCCTAAATAGCTATAGGTTCCATCATCAAGATAAATTCCGATAGCGCTGGATTGCTGCTTCGTTGAATGATGCATAGCAAATTGAAATTCAATGCGTCGGTCATTGCCTGTGTATATCTTTTCGGGTCTTATATCATCAATTATTTGCGCAATGTTATTAAACGCAAGCTTGCGCTTAATTCTCTTCCCCTTGCCTTTTGCCTGGTTTGATAGCAGGGTCGTTTGCTTAAAGGGGGATTCTAGCCAGTTATTCAACGCGCTAACGAAAGGTCGCTCAACTTCAGGCTGATCAATAAGACCTAAATAGGCTTGGTCACCCTCAGGCAACTCCATTGCCACCATAGCTGATGTCAGCATATTAAACGGTGTGGAGGCTAAAAATAAATGCGTAGCCATTAATTTAAGGCCTTAGAATTCAAACTATCTGTAGCTTCAATAAGGGATATTAGCTGCTTTGCGCAGACGGATAAGTGTTCACTATTAGCATCTTGCCAGCGGCCATCCACTTGATAGCTAGAGGCGAGATAATTAAAAAATGCGGTTCGCAAGGCTTGATCACACTGCCAGCTCTCTACGGTTTGCAGTTGCTTGATTAAGCTTGTCTGATCATCAGCGGTTAAGGTTAAGCCAGCTATTGCATAAAAAGCCTGCCCTAAAGTAATGAGTTTTTTATTCAATAATAACGATTCAATACCGACAGTTGAATTGATTGTCGCGACGGCATCTGCATGTTGAATTAATACAGGCGTAGGTGTTTGAGTATCAAAGTGCAACTTGTCATGTTGTTTATACTGGTTCATCAAACCATCGTAGTTTTGATCACATGCGGGGTGAGGTTTGAATACAACATGAGGCATTTTATCGCCGAGGATTTGGCTAACTTGATTAAGCTGATTAACCAAATCCAGCATATCCTTGATCCAGGGGGAGAACAGAATGACCTGGCTGTCGGTATTCACTTGGAAGGGGATGAAAATATAGCGCTCGGGTAAATGTGAGGGCTTACTATTAAACTGATCGCTCAAAGGTTTGGCGAGCTGGTCGATCAAATCCGTCGTAAAAGATGTTTTGCTAAGGTTTAAAAAAAACTCAGCAGACCTAGGAACTGAGTTGCGGTAATTGATGCCCTGGCCATCAAGGGTCGTTTTTCCCGGCAGTAAGCCATTTTCCATATACAAGCAGTTGATCGATTGTGCTTCAGCCGCGGCGATGGCAATACACTGGCGAAACTTTAAGCCATTCCAAATCACTAGTTGCTGAGCTTTGCTTGCTTTAAAGGCTGAGTAATAAATGGCGAAAAGGATATGAGCTTCAAAGGACTTGATGGCACGGAATATAGGCCAATAGCTTGCTTGGCGTAAACGTCCTTTACGACTGTTTTGTTTTTCGTGGATATGGTCTTCGACCAGTGAGCTGAGGTCAGCATTGAATGCTGGAAATAAGCAGGCCAGCCAAGCAAGGTTTTGCCAAAGGGATTTATGCCACAAAACAGCAGTTGAATACTGAGGGGATTGCTGCCTGATCTGTTGAGCGAGCTTAGAAAAATACTCTTTATGAAGCTTGCGAGCTGCGAAAAATACGATATTCATATTGCCATTCATGCTAGTCCCCTAGGTACCGCGAGATTTTACCTGAAATTGTATGAAGTTTGTGAGTTCAGAGGGGATATTTGAGGAAAAAATGGTCAGTCTTAATCCTGACCACTTCATATTCAAGTTAGCGCTGCTTGATGTTATTCATAATAGCCAAAACGGGCTCAGCTTGATTCATTGTATAAAAGTGAATGCCCGGCGCTCCTTGATCCAATAGCTTCTGGCTCAGATTGGAAACAACCTCTTCTCCAAGCTTCATAATGCTCTCATTATCATCGCCATAAGCTTCCAATTGCTTACGAATCCAGCGAGGAACTTCTGCGCCACAAGCATCGCTAAAGCGTGCGAGTTTAGTATAATTTGTGATTGGCATAATCCCCGGAATGATTGGTATCTCGATGCCCATCGCTCGAACGCGATCAACAAAATAGAAGTAGCTGTCCGGGTTGAAAAAATACTGGGTTATGGCGCTATCAGCACCGGCTTTCACCTTGCGCTCAAAGTTCTTCAAATCATCCTTAAAGCTAGGCGCTTGTGGATGCATTTCTGGGTAAGCCGCAACTTCTAAGCTGAAGTGATCTCCAGTTTCTTGACGAATAAACTCAACTAATTCATTAGCATAACGCAGCTCACTATTCGCCATGCCTGTACCAGAAGGCAGGTCACCCCGGAGAGTCACAATCCGATCAATGCCCATAGCTTTGTAGTCGAGTAGAATCTGGCGTAAATCCGCTTTGCTATCACCCACGCAAGATAGGTGTGGTGCAGCGGCAACTCCGAATTCTTGTACGGCCTTAACAATGGCCATAGTGCGGTCGCGGGTTGAGCCGCCGGCACCATAAGTAACTGAGATAAATTCAGGGTTCTCTTGGGCTAGGCGATCGCGAACCTTTAATAATTTTTCAGTGCCTGCTTCCGTTTGAGTAGGGAAAAATTCGAAACTTATTTTTGTCATAACAGCTCCTTTTGGCTAATTGGCGCCAAAAAAAAGACAGATCGAGTGAATCGAGCTGTCTTGATTTCAATTTAAGCATCACTCACTTTAATAACGTGAGTGATGGCAGAGTCTTAGTGCTTGTAAGAATTCTGGCTTCTTTTTAGTACTTATAAAATTAGTACTTATAAGACTCAGGCTTATAAGGACCTTCAACAGGAACGTTGATGTAATCAGCTTGCTCTTTAGTAAGCGTCGTTAATACACCACCAAAACCAGCAACCATGTCAGCTGCCACTTCTTCGTCTAACTTCTTAGGAAGTACTTTAACGTAGATGTTTTCAGCTTTATCAGCTTCTGATAGATCAGCAAACTTAGCATCCCAAAGATACATCTGAGCCAATACTTGGTTAGCAAATGAGCCATCCATGATACGGCTTGGGTGACCTGTTGCGTTACCTAGGTTAACCAAGCGGCCTTCAGAAAGAAGGATCAAGTGATCGTTGCCTTCGCCACGAATTACTTTATGAACCTGTGGTTTAACTTCTAACCATTCCCAGTTTTCACGCATGAACGCGGTATCGATTTCGTTATCGAAGTGACCGATGTTGCTAACAACTGCGCCAGACTTAAGGGCTTGCAGCATGTTCTTATCACAAACGTTGGCGTTACCCGTAGTGGTAACAATCAAATCCGTCTTAGAAAGAAGATCTTTGTTGATACCTTCCAAAGTGCCAGTATTGATACCGTCGATGTAAGGAGAAACCACTTCAAAGCCATCCATGCACGCTTGCATTGCACAGATAGGGTCGATTTCAGAAACACGAACAATCATGCCTTCTTGGTTTAGCGATTGTGCAGAACCTTTACCTACGTCACCGTAACCGATAACCAATGCTTTCTTGCCTGCAAGAAGGTGGTCAGTACCACGCTTGATCGCATCGTTCAAAGAATGACGACAGCCGTACTTGTTATCGTTCTTAGACTTAGTAACCGCATCGTTTACGTTGATGGCGGGAACCTTAAGCTCGCCTTTTTCCATCATTTCTAGAAGACGGTGAACACCGGTCGTTGTTTCTTCAGAAATACCATTGATAGTCGCTAGCATCTGAGGGAACTTGTTATGAACCATTTCAGTCAAGTCACCACCATCATCAAGAATGATGTTAGCGTCCCAAACTTTATCGCTGCCCGTTTCGGCCAAGATTGTCTGTTCAATACACCACAAGAATTCTTCGTCAGTTTCGCCTTTCCAAGCAAAAACCGGTACGCCAGCAGCAGCAACCGCAGCGGCAGCGTGGTCTTGAGTAGAGAAAATGTTGCAAGAAGACCAACGAACTTCAGCGCCAAGATCGACTAAGGTTTCGATCAATACAGCGGTCTGAATCGTCATGTGGATACAACCCATGATCTTAGCGCCGGCTAAAGGTTGAGTCGCTTTGTACTTAGAGCGAAGCGCCATCAATGCCGGCATTTCGCCTTCAGCGATATCAATTTCCATGCGGCCCCATTCAGCATCAGCTTTAAAGGCTTCAGGGGTTTTCGCGGCAACGCTATAATCTGTAAAAGTCGTCATATTCTTTCTCTTAAAATTTGTTATCTGTTTTTTAACTTAAGTTAAACGTTTGCTGCAGCTTTCAGCGCGTCAATCTTATCGGTACGTTCCCAAGTGAAAGCGGTGAAGGTTTTCGACTTCTTCTCACCACGATCTTCGTATTCGTAAGTATGTTCAAATGGCTCGCGACCAAAGTGACCATAAGCAGCGGTTAGCTGATACATAGGATTTAATAATTCTAGCTGGTTCTGGATCGCGTATGGGCGCAGATCGAATACTTCACGAATCACTTTTGCCAATTCGATATCAGAGATCTTACCGGTACCAAAAGTATTCACCGAGATAGACGTTGGTTGAGCAACACCAATGGCGTAAGAAACCTGAATTTCACAGCGCTCAGCCAATTCAGCGGCAACGATATTCTTCGCTACATAACGACCCATGTAAGCCGCAGAGCGATCTACTTTTGAAGGATCTTTACCTGAGAATGCACCGCCACCATGACGAGCCATGCCGCCATAAGTATCAACAATAATCTTACGACCAGTAAGTCCAGCATCACCTACCGGGCCGCCAATAACGAAGTTACCGGTTGGGTTGATGTGGTAAAGCGTATCCGCCGTTAGCCATTCTTCTGGAAGCACTGGCTTAATGATGTTTTCTAGTACCGCTTCACGCAAGTCTTCTAAAGAGATGCTTGGATCGTGCTGAGTTGAAAGTACAACAGCATCAACAACAGGATGAGCACCTTCGTAGTTAATCGTCACCTGAGACTTAGCATCAGGGCGCAACCAAGGAAGGGTGCCGTTAGTACGCAATTC
>CAJVZR010000082.1 GCA_913019965.1 uncultured Oleispira sp. | reverse complement strand
ATTGGGGCGTTAGCCGTCAGCGTTATTGGGGTAGCCCAATTCCAATGATTCAGAAGCAAGATGGCACATCGGTAACAACCCCAGCAGATATGCTGCCGGTTATATTACCGACTGACGTTGTGATGGATGGTATTAACTCGCCGATCAAAAACAATCCTGAATTCTCCGACATCGAATTGGATGGTGAAGCTGCATTCCGCGAAACAGATACCTTCGATACTTTTATGGAATCGTCTTGGTACTACGCTCGTTATTGCACGCCACAAAGCCATGACAAAATGCTTGAGCCAGAGGAAGCTAACTACTGGCTACCTGTAGATCAATACATTGGAGGTATTGAGCACGCAATCTTGCACCTTCTATATGCACGTTTCTTCCACAAGCTATTGCGTGATGCTGGCTTGGTTGAAAGTGATGAGCCGTTTAAGAGCTTATTATGCCAAGGCATGGTATTAGCTGATTCTTATTACTACGTCACCGAAAATGGCGCGAAAGAGTGGATTAACCCAAGCGATGTCACTATTGAACGTGATGACAAAGGTGGAGTTTCTCGCGTAACAGAAACTGCCACAGGCCGTGAGTTGATCTTCTCTGGCATGATCAAAATGTCGAAGTCAAAAAACAACGGTGTTGATCCACAAGCAGCCATCGACCTTTATGGTGCTGATACCGTACGTCTATATACCATGTTCGCAGCGCCACCAGAGCAAACCCTTGAATGGTCAGACGCTGGGGTGCAAGGTGCGAAGAAATTCTTAGAGCGTCTATGGCGTTTAAGCTTCGAGCTAACCTCAGGGCAAGCTGAGGCACTTAATTTAGAAGCGCTAGATAAAGAAGACAAAGCCGCGCGTCGTAAGATTCACGAAACCATCGCCAAAGTAACCACTGATATGGGTCAACGTCAGACCTATAATACTGCCATTGCTGCGATTATGGAGTTGTTGAACTCACTTAACAAGCTAGGCAAAAACAACGAGCAAAGCCGTGCTGTTGCCCGTGAAGGTGTTGAAGCCATAATCCTAATGCTTTCGCCAATCACACCACACATCTCCAATGAGTTGTGGGTCGCCTTTGGCCATAACGATTCAGTACTTGATGCACAATGGCCTGAAGTAGATGAAGCCGCTTTGGTTAAAGACAGCATCGAAATGGTTGTACAGGTTAACGGTAAGGTTCGTGCTAAGTTAGAGCTACCCGCTAATGTCAGCAAAGAAGATGCTGAAGCTATTGCTCGCGCCGATGAGAACGTGATCAAGTTTGTCGGTGAAAGCACAATCCGCAAAGTGATTGTAATTCCAGGTAAGCTTGTGAACATCGTAGCTAACTAGATAGCAAAAAAAGAGTAATAGAGAGAATGAAACAGCTGCTAATCACTCTAGTGATATTATCCACAACCGCATGTGGTTGGCATTTGCGTGGAATCACGCAATTACCTGCCAGCGTACAGGTGATGACCCTTGAGAGTCAGGCGAGTAATCGTTTTACTCAAAGGTTAAAGCAGCAGCTGACATTCAATGGCGTTGTATTTCCAAGCGACGCCAGTGCTAACGTACGCTTAAAAATAGCACCGATTAGCCTCAAGCGTCTTACACTATCGGTCAATAGCCTAGGTCAAGCAGCAGAATATGAACTCAATGCTGAACTTACTGTCCGTTTGGTTCAATTAGCTGAGGGAACCGACGTTGAATGGCAGCTGAGTGGACGTCGAGTTTTCAGCAATGACATTAACAGTGTTATCGCCACCCAAAGCGAAGAGAAAACTCAACGCCAAGAGCTGGAAAATGACTTAATTCGCAAATTAATGAATCGCCTTAAAAAGGCCCAGCTGTAACCCTCTAGTAAACAGGAATTTGAGATGAAACTAAAAACGGAACAGCTAGGGGCTCATTTACAAAAGCAGCTAGCCCCCTTTTATATCATCTCCGGTGACGAACCCCTTTTAGTACAAGAAACCTGCGATCAAATTCGCCTTGCCAGTAAAAAGCACGGTATTGATGAACGTGAACTTTTACACGCCGAAGCCGGCTTCAATTGGACAGACCTACTTGATCAAGTTAACGCCATGTCGCTTTTCGCCAGTCGTCGTCTCATCGAAGTACGCATCCCTAATGGTAAGCCGAGTGATAAAGGTAAGGCCTTATTAGAAGTTGCCGCCAATCCTAATCCCGATAATGTCCTATTAATCGTCACTCCTCGCTTAGATGCAGCAACACAAAAGACCAAATGGTTTAAGGCTTTAGAAGCCGCTGGGGTATTCATCGCCATTTGGCCGATTGATCGTAACCAGCTACCTGGCTGGCTGCAGCGCCGTATTCAAGGGGCGGGCATGAGCGCTAGCCAAGACGCTGTTGCCCTTTTTGCTCAACGCATCGAAGGTAACCTGCTGGCAGGGGTGCAAGAAATTGAAAAGATGCGCATGATGGGTACCCAGCAAATTAGCCTAGAGCTCATCGAAGAAGCCACCGCCGACAGTGCACGCTATGACGCCTTTACCTTGGCCGATAGCTGCTTATTAGGCAATATAGGCGATGCATCCCGGATATTGAGCCATTTAAAAGCCGAAGGTCATGAAGCTATCATGATATTAGGGGCCCTTATTCGTAAAATACGCCAATTGATCAGCTTAAAAGCGTATGGCCCTCAACGTATTACAGATGGCTTCAAATCACAGAATATATGGCCTAAGCAGCAACCTCCTTTTAAAGCCGCCTTAAACCGCTTATCCCAAGCTGAATTGTTTCAATGCCTACAAACCGCCGAGCAGACAGACCGCGCCATTAAAGGCGATGGTAACGATCCGTGGCTTTTGTTAAGTCGTTTAACTGAACTGTTAACAGGTGTAAGAATGCTTGCTAGTTAACATTTTAGACGCTAGGCTTATCACAGTATTTTGCAAAAGATTGAATAATAATAACAACATGCAGATACGATTACTTTCTCACCAAAGTAAGAGACCAGTTAGATTTTTATGGGTTTAGCGGTTTTTTCACAGTAATTGATCTGCCATAAATAGTTAGTACCAAGAATTAGAGTTAGAGGTGCATTTATGGGCTTTGCAGCAAACCAACAACAGAATGCTGATTTAGTTTGGGATCTGAATAAGATCAGCAAGCATCAGCAAGCGATGAGCTTCGTACAGAAGTTTGAAAATAAGCTGTGCGTGTTTTCAAATACCGTTGAACAGCTATATACCAATTACAGCATTTTCTTTCCAGAAGACGCTGGCCGTCAGATGGTCATCTTGCCTGACCCCTATGCTTTCCATGATACCTTCCATCATCTAAAGGATGATGCGGTTCAAGCGACAGGCTTGCATATTATTCCTGGTAATTTGATTGGCAAACAAGGTCTGTATCTCGTTATCTCACATAAAGATAAGAATGTACGCTCAGTACCGATTCCATTCCAAGAAGGTATGCGCCAGATATTACGCCGTAGCCATTCAGATGATCCTTTTCTACCCGTATTAATGAAAGGCGATTTACGTGAGTTTAACGACCAGCTACCTTGCTTACACTTACATCGTTTACGCTTGAACAAACTAGATTCATTGTCTGAACTAGAACGTAGTGGTATTAAATCAGTGATTACTGACAAGTTAATGAAACTGTATCAAGAGTCTTCAGGTTTGAATTTATAAGCTCACTCGCCCAGAGCTTATAAATCCTCGTTTATTTTTACTATCAGTGAAACTCTGACTGTCCTGTTCGAACAATAACCAGTTACATCAAAGCCAGCTACTATCGTCCCTAGGGGTGCTTTCCCCTGACTTACCCAGTGTTTTATCCACAGAATCTGGGTATAAAGTTCTCTCCAGCATTCGCCTTGTTAATTTGCGTCAAAAAACCAAAAATCTTTGAAGTAGACTTGTAAGTGATTGAAAATCAATCATTTGCACAATACTGGTTGGATTTCACACAATTTAAAACGAGCGTATGATAACAGTGCCTTAGCGCCATCTACCCCAAGCCTATCCAAAGACTTATCCACAGAAATGGTGGGTAACTTTACTTTTCCCGCTTTGCTATCACAAGTTATCCCACTGCCTTATACTCAGAGCTCTCGAAAACTGACTATTCAAGGCCATCGATCCCATGAGCTCATCAAAAGCCTCAACTATCTACTCTGTGGATAATGCCTGTGAAAAACAATTACGCGATCATGAGCTACCCACGACCATCGAAGGGTTTCTAATCGTCACTGAGTCTTTTAGTTATCTGGTGGATGATTTGAGCTGGGATCAAGGAAACGGCAAGCAAGCATCCATTCTATTATTAGATGCGGATATTGCGGACTATTTAGCGCAGCAAGAGGATCTCGAGGAGTGTTTTGGTGGCGTTGCGCTCTACCAAGAATGGGTTGAAATCACAGGGTTATTACGAGAATCCGGTATTGGCGCATTTGAACGCCAGTTATACCGGATTGATTCTTTACAAGTACTGATCGAAGATGAAAACGAAATTGTACACCGCTTAGATATTAACTTGCCTTAGCCATAAATCCTTGTAAATGAAAGATACCAAAAACCATAATTAAGGCCGCATCTTTACCTGGGTTGTCACTATTCTTTTTCAGCGAGAACCAAAAGAACGCCGTTTCTAATACATGAGCTCCAGCAACGATGACAGCAGCCAATGGCAGGTAAGATAAAAGCCCTGGCCATTGCATAATATAACTTGCTAACGCTAACAGCCAAAAGACCACGGTTGCTGCTTTATTCATTGTTACCCACATAGCCAAATCCCATTCTATTTTTATATGAATTAATAAATTTCAAACTCCGCATTATTATTGCCTTACCTTGATCTGTTGCATAGGTGCAAATTAGCCAATCTGCTGCTTAAGGGGTAGAATGCTGGGCAATTAAAAGACACGATTTACTTTAGCTCTCGGCTTGAGGTTTCAACATGGCGAACAACACAGATAAGACAACGCATTTTGGTTACAAGGATGTCCCAACAGAAGACAAACAAGGTATGGTTGCCGATGTTTTTCACTCTGTGGCGGCTAAGTATGATGTGATGAATGACCTAATGTCATTTGGTGTTCACCGCTTATGGAAACGCTTTACTATCGATATGTCCGGCGTTCGTCCAGGCAATAAAGTACTCGACCTAGCGGGCGGTACTGGCGACTTAACTAAAAAGTTCAGCAAGATTGTTGGCCCTGCTGGCAAAGTCGTATTAGCCGATATCAATTCTTCGATGCTAGAAGTCGGTCGCGAACGTCTCACCAACCAAGGTTATGTGGGCAATATTGAATACGTTCAAGCAAACGCTCAATACCTACCATTTGAAGATAATACTTTCGATGTTATCACCATCGCTTTCGGCTTACGTAACGTCACTGATAAAGACGAAGCGCTGCGTTCGATGTTCCGTGTATTAAAACCCGGTGGTCGCTTGTTGGTATTAGAGTTTTCTCAAACGAATAATCCGTTATTGAAAAAAGCCTACGATCTTTATTCTTTTACCGCTTTACCGTTAATGGGCAAGTTGGTAACGAACGATTCTGAATCTTACAAATATTTAGCTGAATCCATTCGTATGCACCCTGACCAAGAAACCTTAAAAGGCATGATGGCCGATGCCGGCTTTAACCGCGTTAGCTATCACAATATGACCGGTGGCATGGTTGCACTACACCGTGGCATAAAAGCTTAGAGATAGGCTTACAATTTAATGATCAGTCCAAGCATCGATAGCGCTTTGTGCGCTAGCATAGAAAGCAGCATTAATGCTCTACTCAAGTATGACCCAGCGTTACTTAAAGCGTTGGCGAAGTTTGATGGAAAACGCATTCGCATTCAAAGTGATGATTGGCTGATTCTTGTGGTTTCAATTCAACAGCAAGGCATACATTTAAGCCTTCATGATGACGATGCATGCGATACAACGATCTTTGGCAGCATTAGCGAACTCATCGCCATTGCACTCGCTAACGATAAAGCCGATGCATTAATGAATGGTGATGTGGATATCAGTGGTAGCAGTGCACTGGTATTAGATTTGGCTAAGATCATGCAGCAGCTGGATATTGATTGGGAAGCACTTATCAGCCCAATCACAGGGGGATTGGTCGCCCATCAAATTGGTAAAGGTTTTCGCAGCTTCATCAAATGGGGCAAAGATAGCGGCCAAACATTGGCAACCAGCAGCAAAGAATATCTCGAAGACGAAGTACAGCTATTAGTACCCAAACCTTTAGCCGAACACTTCGCTAGCCAAGTCAGTGATCTTCGCTTAGCAACGGATCGTGCAGAAGCCCGTCTTGTGCAAATCAGACAACAAATAATTAACCGTAACCAACCTAAAAAACAAGGATCCTAAGCTGTGGCTAATTTTTGGCGTCTGTGGAAAATACTCTACATTTTTACCCGCTACCGCTTAGATGACTTATTACCCACGGAACAGTTTCCACTGCCATTGCGTATCGCATTATGGCTAGCGCCTTGGCGCTTAGCACCGGTGCCGAAAAAGCTTTCTCGTGGTGAGCGTCTACGCTTAGCCCTTGAAGCACTTGGGCCTATTTTTGTTAAGTTCGGCCAGATCCTCTCAACTCGCCCAGATTTAATTCCCGACGACATTGTTAACGAACTAACGCACCTGCAAGATAATGTACCGCCATTTTCAGGCAAAGAAGCGACGCAGTTAATTGAATCTCAACTAGGTGAGCCCGTAGCGAAGTTATTCGCCAAATTCGATTCAGTTCCCATGGCTTCTGCCTCCATCGCACAAGTACATCCCGCCACGTTACACGATGGCACCGAAGTCGTTGTCAAAGTGGTCCGTCCCGGCATTCATAAAACCATTGATCGCGACATGATCTTACTCGATCAAATGGCCCGCATCGTCGAGAAATATTCAGCCGACGGTCGCCGCTTAAAACCCGTCGAAGTCGTAGAAGACTACAGCCATACGATTCATGCAGAACTGAATTTAGCGATCGAAGCCTCAAACGCTACGCAACTTAGACGTAATTTTGAAGGTTCTGATCTGATTTATGTTCCTGAAGTCTATTGGGACTTCACCCGTACGAGCGTCATGGTGAGTGAACGTATTTACGGAATTCCCGTTGCGGACATCGATGCACTGAAAGCCCAAGGTACCAATATGAAGGTACTCGCTGAACGAGGTGTCGAAATATTCTTCACCCAAGTCTTCCGCGATAGTTTTTTCCATGCTGACATGCATCCCGGCAATATCTTTGTCGCTCATGGCAACCCGAAAAAGCCAATGTACATAGCTATTGATTGTGGCATCGTTGGCACACTGAATGAACAAGACCAACATTACCTTGCCCGTAATCTACTCGCCTTTTTTAATCAAGATTATTACCAGGTCGCACAACTGCATATCGACAGTGGCTGGGTGCCGTCAAATACTAAGGTTCATGAATTAGAATCAGCGATACGCAGCGTCTGCGAACCGATTTTTGAAAAGCCCATAGCCGAGATATCCTTTGGCCAAGTACTACTTCAATTATTCAGCGTAGCGCGTCGCTTTGATATGGAAGTACAACCGCAATTGGTGCTACTGCAAAAAACCTTATTGAATATTGAAGGTCTAGGTCGTCAGCTTTATCCACAGTTAGACTTATGGAATACCGCTAAGCCCTATATGGAACGCTGGATTAAAGAACGCTTTGGTCCTAAAGGGGCCATGCGTGAATTAAAGCGCCAGCTACCTAACTGGATTGAAAAAGGCCCGCAAATCCCAGGGTTGATTCATAGTAGCCTCAGTAAACTCAGCCAGATCGATACCAGCCAAGCGCAAATTTCCGATCAGATTAAGCTGTTAAATCACGAAGTGGTTAAGCAGCGTAAGCAAAGCCGACAGCAGAAGTTAGCCCTTACTTGCATGGGTGGCGGTGGCTTCCTTTGGTGGCAGGCTGCAGCTTTGGCTATGCCAGAAACCATGGGGATATCTCTGGCAGCCTTTGGTGCCGTTTGGCTATTGGTTAAAGGCTAGGCCTTCTTTCCCATTAGCTGTAATACGGCTGATTTTAGGATCAGCCAGCTAATCACTAATTCACTTTTAATAAAGCCCTTATATTGAGCGACCCCATCATCCAGCGTGTGCTGACTACGGTGGAAGAAAATATGCGCACTCGCCTTAGGCAAAACACCTTGATCGTCATAGCGGTTACCGGGCACAAACGCCAACCGAACGCCAGGAAAGAGCGTCATATACGCTAAGATCGGCTGCTGACATTCAGAGCAAGCTCCACGCTTCAGTAATAGGCCAGGACGGCTATATTCAACTTTATCCACCTTATTCAAAGTCACATTACTCGCCCACATCACAGTGACATCCGAATAGGCTTTGTTATAAAAGCTTTGGCAGATAGTGCAATGGCAATGAAACCGAATCATTGGCGGCTTTGCCAAACTGAGTTGAGTCTGGCCACATTCACACTGACAGGAAATATCGGAAGTCTCTGACATGCTGTTTCTCTTATAGTTATGACGAATGTTGTTAGAGTTACCCAACTACTTATTATAAATCAAGGGTATACGCATTTAAGCTGCGTTCAATAGTACCCTCTCGAGACAGATTAAGGTAAGCTTCAAGCATACTTTTACTCGATATAAGATGCATTCCAATGAGCAACTGGCTGGATGAAATCAAATGGGATAGCGACGGATTAGTCCCAGCTATTGCCCAAGACTATCAAACAGGCCGTATTTTAATGATGGCCTGGATGAACCGCGAAGCGCTAACCCTAACGATCAAAGAAAATCGTGCCATTTATTACTCCCGCTCACGCCAGCAATTATGGCGCAAAGGTGAGTCATCAGGCCATGTTCAGCAGCTTCATGAGGCACGCTTAGATTGTGACGCCGATGTCATCGTTTTACAGGTGGAGCAAATCGGTGGCATCGCCTGTCATACAGGACGTGAAAGCTGCTTCTATCGAGTGCATAATGGTGATACAGATCAAGGTGAATGGCAATCTGTAGACCCAGTGCTCAAAGATCCAAAAGATATTTACTAAATTGCAATAAAATGAGCTTATTATGAGCGACCCAGTTGATAACCCATCGGTTTTCCAGACTCTAGGCGATACCCTAGAGGCGCGTAAAAATGCTGCAGCGGATAGCTCCTATGTAGCCAGCCTTTATCATAAAGGCCTAAACAAGATATTAGAAAAAGTCGGTGAAGAAGCGACTGAAACGATTATCGCAGCCAAAGATGCTGAGCATAGTGGTGATAATAGCGATGCTATCTACGAAACCGCCGATTTATGGTTTCATAGCTTAGTGGCCTTGGCTAAACTCGGCGAGCGTCCGGAAGCCGTTGTTAAAGAACTGGAACGTCGTTTTGGGCTTTCTGGTCTAGAAGAGAAAGCGTCTCGCCAGCCTAAATAAGCGGGCGAAAGACTAAGGAATGAGCACATGACTGATTGTTTATTTTGCAAGATAGTAGCAAAAGACATTCCTTCGGAGAAAGTCTACGAAGATGATGATTTCTACGCCTTTCGTGATATTAATCCTAAGGCCGATACCCATCTTCTGTTAATTCCGAAGAAACACATTGTGAATCTAGATGATTTACAGCCAGAAGACGAAATACTGATGGGCAAATTATTGCTTACGGTTCCGAAGCTGGCAAAACAGGAAAACCTTGAAGGCTACCGCACGATTACAAATACGGGCGCAAAAGGCGGACAAGAAGTTTTCCACATGCATTTTCATATACTGGGTGGCTCTAAGCTCCCTGGTTTTTAAACCATTTAAAATAAATAGAGGTAAGTATCATGCTAGGTGGTATTAGTATTTGGCAGTTGTTAATCGTATTCGTTATCGTCATCTTAATCTTTGGTACCAAGAAATTGCGTAACCTAGGTGGAGATCTTGGCGGCGCCGTTAAAGGTTTCAAGAACGCCATCAATGAAGATCCAAAGAAAGCTGAAGAAGACAAAGCGACTGAACAGCAATCAATTGCGCATGACGAAAAAGATGCGACGTTTGATTCGGTTTCTGAAAAGAATGCCGCTGAACAGCCAAAAGACCAAGAAAAGAAATAACTCGGAGCACATTGAGTGTTTGATATTGGTTTTTTAGAATTAATGGTTGTTGGTATTTTAGGGCTGCTCGTTCTGGGCCCTGAACGCCTGCCCGTTGCAGCGCGAACCGTCGGTTTATTCATCGGCAAGATTCGTCGTACTATGGGTAATATCCAAGATGATTTGGAGCGCCAAGTGCGCACCGATGAATTAAAAGATAAGCTCAAAGATCCTTATGCGACTTTTCTTGATGAAGAAGAGCTCGCCGCAAAAGACGATATAATCAAAGATGCCTTAGCAACAGAAGCTGCTATGAAAGGTAACGCCAATAAAAGTACTGTCGATGTAAACCCCATCGAAAAAGACAGTTCGGCCGATAAGAAATAAGACTTAATTAACATGACCCAGAATCAAGACGGATCCACTTCGAGCGCTGAACAGCCTCTGATGACGCACCTCATAGAGCTGCGTAATCGACTGCTCAAAATTGTATTGTCGGTATTGGTGATCTTTTTAGGTCTGTTCTACTTTGCGAATGACCTGTATTTGATTTTGGTAGAACCCTTGTCATCTATCCTGCCTGCTGATGGCAGCATGGTCGCTACTGGGGTTGCCTCGCCTTTCTTAGTCCCGTTCAAGTTGACGATCGTTTTGGCTATCTTTTTGTCCGTGCCTTTCATCTTGCATCAGGTTTGGTCATTCATCGCCCCAGGTCTGTATCAGCATGAAAAGAAGTTCGCAATACCGCTATTACTCTCTAGTATCGTTTTGTTCTATGCTGGCATCACCTTCGCGTATTACGTAGTTCTGCCCTTAGCCTTTGCTTTCTTTACCTCCGTCGGTCCTCAGGGTGTTACCTTGATGCCTGATATCAGCAATATCCTGAATTTTATTTTAAAGATGTTTTTTGCTTTTGGCATCGCCTTTGAAATTCCAATTGCGACTTTTTTGATGGTATTGATGGGGGCAACTACGGTAGAGAAACTAACCGCTAAACGCCCCTACATCTTCTTAGGTTGCTTTGTTGTCGGTATGTTTGTTACTCCACCCGATGTCATCTCACAAACCATTCTAGCGGTCCCTATGTGGCTATTATTTGAAGTGGGAGTCATCTTTGCGCGCTTCATTAAACGTCCTGTCGACACTGACGAAGAAACACAAGAGAACAGTATCGGCTAAACTCTTGTTATCCACCGATAAACTTATTCCAAGGGGGCACTATGACAATTAACCGCAACCCCCCAATTCATTGCTATTACGCACTGCTTTTTCTTCTTGCTAGTGGCTTTAGTCCGCTAGCGTTAGCTCTCGAACCTAATACTGATTCTGACTATGATAATGATGAAGGCTTCTATTACGAAGATGCCTTCTCAGACGACGAATATAGCGATACCCGCCCTTTCTTTTCAGTAGAAGCCTTATTGGGTGGTGAAACACTAGAACATGTCGAATTTGAAAACGGCGAAAGCGACAGCATCCGCGCTGGCTCCGGCGTCTATATCGCCCTCGGTTTTACCCATCGCATGTTCGAGAAGAAGATGGATATCGGTTTCAAAGCAGGTTATTTGTTTGATCTAATCACCGCAAAGAATAATGCCGGTGAAGAAAACGTACTGTCATTTACCCGTAAACCCATCGATATCTTTAGTCATTACTGGGTGGGCCGTCATTCATGGGGGGGAGGCATTACCGTTCATCTCGATCCAATTTTTACCAGTCGAGAGACTAGCCACAGCGCTCGCTACCACCACGCTTACGGTGCATACGCTGAATACCAATATCAATTTACCGGCACTGGTTCGGCCTTGGGGTTCAAGTATCTACGCATCAATTATAGGAACAAAGACAATAATGAGGTCAGTGATGGCAGCGCCTGGGGTATTACTTTTAACCAATTGTTTTAACCCTGACACTGCTTTAATCCACGAGCAATGGTATATTTAGCCCAAGACTCGATAATAGAATATCCCCAATGTTGACTAAAACTCTGATTGATAAGATCAAAAACCGCGAAAGTGACATCGTCCTTTACGGAATTACTCCGCCGAAGAAAGGCACTAGCGAAGAAAAAATCACTGAAATTTCTGCTCGTCAGGTTGAACGCCTGCAAAATCAGCAAGTCGATGGTCTTGTTTTGTACGACATTCAAGATGAAAAATCTCGTACCGACGAAGAGCGCCCGTTTCCTTTTATGGAAACCTTAGATTGTTATGACTACAGCCAAAATCACCTGACGGACTTAGAAATCCCTAAGATCATTTATCGTGCTGTGGGCAAATACTCAAAACCTGAGTTAACCAGCTTTCTCACAGAAGCAGATC
Organism: uncultured Oleispira sp.; assembly: GCA_913019965.1. Classification (GTDB taxonomy): domain Bacteria; phylum Pseudomonadota; class Gammaproteobacteria; order Pseudomonadales; family Oceanobacteraceae; genus Oleispira. The sequence goes on along the minus strand of CAJVZR010000082.1, from coordinate 5,059 downwards.
CTCAAGATAATTTAACCATCTTTGTAGGCGCCGCTTCCAAGTCCCAAGAAGTGACTCTTTCGATTGCTGACGCCTATCAGTTAAAAGCGGATACTCAAAGCGATGTATTATTAGGGGGAGTTGTTATCCCTGAACGTCACCAATCAAAAGGTGACGAGCATCTAAGAGTATTCGAGAAGATTGCCCAAGGTTGTAGCTTCTTCGTCTCTCAGGGCGTTTACGACGTGAATGCGTCAAAGAACTTCCTATCGGATTATTATTATTACGGTAAAGAAAATAACATTCCCTTAGTGCCTATTTTATTTACTCTAACCCCTTGTGGTTCGGCAAAAACATTGCAGTTCATGAAGTGGCTAGGGATTAGTATTCCGAAGTGGCTAGAAAACGATTTAATTCACTCCAACGATATTCTTCAGCGCTCTGTTGATGTTTCTGAACAAAGCTATCGAGAATTAAAAGCGTTTGCCGATGAAAAAGGTATTCCTGTAGGCTGCAATATTGAAAGCGTCGCGATCCGTAAGGTAGAAGTCGATGCTTCGATTGATTTATTAGAGCGCGTTAGCCAGTAAAAGTGATCTCTAAGCCAAGCTTAAATCGGCTGCATTTTTTTTGAAAGTGCAGCCGATTGATTCCCTCTGACAATTATTGCTATCTCAATGCTAACTCTGACATAGAGTCTTCTATTGCAAAACGCAGCTGTTCCGACTCCGGTTTAAGGGTTTTCAAGAAATCCAACGTCGATTTTTTATTATCTTCATAGGTCCCCATCACCTCGACCAACCTTCTACGGGCCGTCGATTTTTGCTCGGCAAAAACTTTCGTAATCAAAGGCATCGCATCAGCCCCCACCTTCACTAATGAGCCCTGTGCTTTTTGGTTAATGTCACCATCAAGATCACTTAAAGCCCAGATCATCAACTCTATCGAAGCCTGATCCTTCGCTTTCACATTATCCAGTATTTGTAATAACGCTACGATCAGATTCCTAGGGTTAGTAACCTTCTTCAACGCTTTTAAACGCGTTAAACGTTTTACAACTTGATCCTGAGCCGGTAACGCACGATCACCAAAGGCAATCAAATAATCAGCCGCGGTCGTTTGATGACGCATATTTTTATCGAACAAACCTTGCGCATAATTCGTAGCAGGCAGCACCTCACTAAAAGGCAGCTGATACTCAATTAAAAGAAACTCTTTCTTTTGTTTGTTATAACGAGCACTGTTAATTAATTGAGCGAATAATTGTGGATGACTATTTACCAAGGTTGATAATGCTTTTGGGTAAAGAGCAATATTATGTTTGTTCTTGCGAAGATCTAAGAAAAAGCTGAATAAGAACCTGCTTTTACCTTGATACAATTCAACATCGGCTAAAAATTCATTAAAGAATTCCAGACTCTGCTGATTTGGATTAGCTTTAAATATTTTGATCACATCCTTAATCAATCCAGACGTAGCCTGCTTACTCAATAAATGTGAATGTTTCTTATAATAACTGAAAAATGTCTTCGGCATTTTCTCTGCCGTATGAGCCAAAAAGGTTAACACGACCTTCTCTGAACTCATCGTTTTAGGTGCCCCTAACTCCCCCAGAGTTGCCAACTCAATAATCTCTGCCATTTTATGCTGTAGATCCTCAGGATGCTGAAAGACTTCATTAGATCGCTTAATGCTGTCATTTGCTTGCTCTAAGTTTTCAATTTGAGTCGAATGGGCTAAATGCCGAATAGTACTTTGAATAATACTCACCCGAGAGCGCTTTATGGTTGCTTTCACCACCTCCCATTCATCATTAGATAAAGGGCGAATGGCTAGGCTGTAGCGCAATACATGCAGCAGTAAGTCACCAGCAAACGACGAACCTTGTTTTTCAATACGTTGAAATAAGTGGCCACGATAGCCAGCAGGGTCTAAACCTAGAGTACGAAAATCATTAAGAATCCCTAATTGCCAGCGATAGCATTTTTCATCGATAGGGTATTGTGCAGAATAAGCGACTATTTGCTCGACCACCTCAGGTCGATTGGCTTCGGCTAATAGGTCTATTGCATGATTATGAATGGATTTACAATCTTGCGGCTTTGCTGAGGAATGAGTGTTATCAATATAAACAAGTTGAATTTTCTCAAACAAATTGTCTAAATCGACAGTCACTTCGGCTTTTAAATAAAAATTTTCCCCGTCCCACTGTTGCTCAATAATACGAGTTTTGGTTAATGCTTGAGAAAAGGTTTTATAGTTTGCTTGAACTTGACGAGTAAAATCATCCCCCTCCAGTACTTCTCTTTGACTGAAACTAGATTGTACTTGCACCCCAACTTCTTGGATAAGCAATGACTGTAATTGCAGCATTGCCGCTTTCCGTGCACTAACTTTAGAGTCATTCTCGCTAGCATTGTAGGTATATTCTCTTTCGAATACTTCAACACCTTTTGCCCATAACTGGGAGCAAAATAATAACTGGCAAAGGGTTACCAGCAATAACAATCCATATTTCATCATTCTTCCTGATAACAATCCGTTCGTTTAAACAACGGTATCCTATACCGCTAATCGACTTTTTTCACTGCCTAAAATTATCTACGAACTAAAAGATAATGGAAAGATAAAGTCTCTATTTAGATTCGATATAGGCCTTTATCTCTTCAAGATCCTTCAATAACATTTTCTTCATAGAGCTCTTGATAAAAGGTGACATCAAAACCGATAAGATTTTCATCATAATGGTCTGCGCTTGGCCTTCGAATGTCATCGTTAACTTACAATGATCGTCCTTAAGCTTGGTTAGAGATAAACGTGTTAGATAGATTGAGCCATGGCTTTCGGCTCGAGTGCAGTAATATTCATTTTCTACCGAGTCTGTAACCCACATAACTTCACTTGCTTCTTTGCCAAACATCAAGCGAGTTTCTTTCCATTTTAAACCTTTCAGCCCTGTCTCAGGTTGATTTAAGATTTCAATGGCTAAAATGCTAGAGATCATATCCTTAAATTGATTAGTATCAGTGATGGTTTGCCAAACAACCTCTCTTGTATTGGCAATATCGATATCAATACTCACATCCATTTTGTGACTCCCTGTTTGGTTAGCTAGATACTTGTTATCTAAACCTTAACCAAAATCAGGGAGTACGACAATTGAACCTTGGGATTAGCGCTCTATTAGCCCATCTGCGCAAAAGTTTGCGCTAATTTCACTGGGCTTTCTAAAAACGTAGCATACATCTGCTTAGCAAAATCATCCGGGAATACTTCTAGCTGACCTTCACTTAATGCCGCAAAGGCCTTTTCAGATACGGAAACAGGTGTCGGCTTATCCATTTCCATCCCCTCAGCCATACGCGTATCTGTAGGGCCTGGATAAACACACATAACAGCGATAGCGTCTTGCTTCAAATCAGCACGTAGCCCCTCAGAGTAGGAGTGCATAGCGGCTTTGCTGATCGAGTAAGTTCCGATTGAAGGAAAGTTACTAATTCCAGCAATAGAAGATATATTAATGATCGCTGCTTGCGGTGATTGTTTTAACACAGGGATCAAAGCACTGGTCAATTTCATCGGGCCAAATAGATTCACTTCCATTTCTTGTCGTGCGAACTCAGTAGCATCCAGCGCGCTACTTAAAGCAGAATCAATAATGCCGGCGTTATTCACCAAGATATCCAACTGCGGAATGTGATTCACTAAGCCTTGGATTTGCTCTATTTTAGTCACATCCAGCTCAACGGCTTCAATGACTTCAGGATTAAGGGCAACGATAGACTGAAGGCTAGAAACATCACGAGCAGCGGCATATATCTTTTTCGCACCCGCCTTAACTAAGGTCTGTACAAAACCTTCACCAATACCACGATTTGCTCCGGTCACTAAAGCGATTTTGCCAGCTAGGGTAAATGACATTTTGAAATCCTCTTTCTCAAATTAAGTTAGTGAAATCATTATGGTTTAAAACATTAGCATTGATAATAACTAAAATTAGCATAGTATTTATACGCTTAGCGAATAAGTAAGATCAAAATACTGAACGGATAACGAATATCATGGAAAATGGCCACCTTCTAGCATCAATGCAGGCCTTCATCAGCGTGGTGGAAAGTGGTAGCTTTTCTGAAAGCGCACGCCGCTTGGACTTATCGCAACCCTCCGTATCGCGCCAGATTAATACCCTTGAAGCCCAACTAGGCGTTCGTTTATTGCAACGTACTACACGCAGTTTAAGCCTGACAGAAGCAGGACAAGTGTATTACGAAAAGGCACGACTCATTCAACGTGCGGTTACCGAAGCTGGACAAGCGATCAGTGGTTTTAAAGACTCACCCTCGGGGCTCTTAAGAGTCAGCGCTCCACACACTTGGATGGAAGCTAAAATCGCGCCTTACCTCGGAGAGTTTCTTGCTCAATACCCAGAGATAAAACTGGAGATTCAATGCAACGATAGCATTCAGGATATGGTGGAAGATCGACTCGACTTAGTAATTCGAGTTGGGCGTACTCATGATACCTCCTACATCGCTATCCCTTTCAGCCCCGTCAAAATTTTACTCTGCGCTAGTCCAGACTATCTAGAAGTACACGGTTCACCCAAGACCTTAGCCGACTTGAATAACCATAATTTCATAACCTATGACAAATTTGATAAGTTGATTTTCAATAAAGATAATCAACAGCAAGAAGTTCCCATGCTGGGCTCGCTGACGATGAATTCTGTCGCCGCGATTATCAGCGCGGCCAAACAAAACATTGGTATCATTGCCATTCCTGATTTATTGATTCAGCAAGACATAAAAGAAAAGAAACTGCTCCAACTGATGCCAGAGTATCATATAGATATTAAAGGATTAGCTGTCGATCAAGCATTTGCCATGTATTCCAGCCGTAAACAAATGCCCGCTAAGGTTCGAGCTTTCTTGGATTTTTATAAAGAAAAGTTCGGGATTTAATAGAAAGAAATGCTTCAATTATATTGGATAAGACCAAGCCAGCTCATAACCGAAATAACTACCGCGGCTATACCAATTAATAATCGCAAATAAGCGACAAAATGCACCCCAGGATGTAT
>CAJVZR010000081.1 GCA_913019965.1 uncultured Oleispira sp. | reverse complement strand
ATATCCACAGCATTAAATTACGTTTCAAAGTACATTCCTATTCTGAGCCAAGCTGTTTAAATTATAGACAACCTTTCGATACTAGCATTTTCTCGCTGTTACCTAGGTGATAATTTAATGCTCATTTATGCCCGCTGTGCCTCCCTTTAATAAACAATAAAGACATTAAACCAACTAAGTTCGATTCGAACTTCCTTTCGAAACATGTAAACTCTTGCTATGAATACGCCAAACAAAGCTTAAGCGAAAGAAGAGCTGGCTTGCGAAGAATTTTAAAGGACTTAATACCTCATGCTAAAGCACACATTAAAACAGTTCATAAGCAAAGCGACTGTCATGACGACACTGCTGGCTATATTCACTAGCTTCTCAAATTTTGCCAATGCCACCATTATTCAGATTCAAACGTCAAAAGGCGAAATTGAAGTCAATTTGTTTGATAAGACAACACCTAAAACGGTCGATAACTTTCTAGGTTACATCAGTGATAATGCCTACGACGATACCATCGTCCACCGCTCAATTGCGGGCTTTATTACCCAAAGCGGTGGCTATAGTTTTAATGCTGAAGATAATCTTGTAGAAGTCACTGAAAAACCAACCGTAATCAATGAGCCTGTTTACTCCAATGTCCGTGGCACAATTGCTATGGCAAAACTTGGCGGTGACCCCAATAGTGCGACATCTCAATGGTTCATAAACTTAGCCGATAATAGCGCCAATCTAGATAGTCAAAACGGCGGTTTTACGGTATTTGGTCAGGTGACCGAAGCAGGAATGGTTGTAATGGATAGTATCGCGGCAATGCAAACTAAGAATTTTGGCGGAGCTTTCACGAATACACCCGTTGAGAGCACGAGTGCTAATAGAACTCGCGAAAATAGCGTAGTCATAAGCTCGATTGCAATTACAGATACCAACGTAGAGAGCGCCGTCACTTTAGAGCCAGAGCTCAACTCCCGCACTAAGAACACAAGCCAGACAACAAATTCATCGACAAGTACTGGAACCCTTGACCTTCCATTACTTTTAATACTGATAGCGCTACTGAAGGTTAAATTTCCAATACGCAAGCAATCAAAATAGTGAACCCAGAGATTCTAAATTCACAATACTACCTGAGACTGTCACAACCGGGCCTGAGGTCAAACCAAGCTCAGTATTAGTTTCTTGCTGAAATTGAACCTCGTAAGTAGTATCGTTAACCGAGTCAAAAGAAATCCAACCCGATATACCGACATAAGTGATATCGGCGACATCTCGGTCTTTAAACAAATATAAGTCGGTATCATTATTAGCATTACTCCTCGAATAACCACGGAACAACTTCACCTCTATATCTTCAGCTTGATAAATACCTATCGGATTAGCTTGCGTTCTAATAACAAATGCCCAAATAGCTACATTACTAGCCTGCTCAGTTAGGTCAGACGGAGAGTCGTTATCATTAATAGATAAAATGATTTGCTGGATGTTATTCGACTCATTATCAGAGGCTACCTCAACCACCAATAAATCAAATGAAGCATCGACATTAATATATTCCATGTCGAAAGAAGTGATCGTGCCGAGCACTAGCGGTCCATCCTTGTTATCAGAAGAACTTCCAACACAACCAAGCATTACGATACTCAGTGCTAAAATAATAAACTGCCGGTAAAACATATTACTTTCTTCTTTCCAAATTAATTCAGCGGGGCTCATTTATCATGAAGCAATTCATTAAGTAAATTAGTATCGCCATATTTCATATAATCAACCCCTTGTAAATTTATCAATGTTTCATATAGCGTATCAATCGAAACACTATCCACAATCAAATCAGGCACAGCATATCCATGATCAATAGTGACTTGAAAACTCAACTTCACTTTATCATTCCCAATTTTCTGAAAACGATTATGAGTTTCAATCAGGGGAATATGCATATAGCCATCATCACGAAATTGCTCAGTATCCACGGATACCGTGCTGTTCTTAAGAAGTTTATTAGCTTGATCATATTGCCAAGTGGCGCGTAATACAGCACTCACATCACTGACTGGCCAAGGCGTAGAATAAATCACATAATAATCAGTTTCATAGAAATCTTTTGTTCCGAGCCGCACAATGCTCTTCAAGTTATACAGCCAAGAAGTCGTAACATTCACATCTTGTAAGAAATTAAACAGATTACTAAGAGGAGTATTAACTTCAGTGACGGCTTTGTAGGTTACCAGCCCACTTCCTTCATTGTTTCCCGTATAAATTTGAACACCTGACTTTTCTTTTTCTAGCTTCCACTTCGGTTCAGCAGATTCAACAACAGCCAATACGGATTGAGTGGATAGCAGTAACAAAAATACAGAAAAGAATAATTTTCGTAACGCCGAATAAGTCACTAGTAAGTCCTTATAAATTGATTGTTCCTGAACATATTGTAAATTTTATATTACTGCGTCATATCATGACAGACAAACACGCGGCCAGTGCCTCATAATCACCCGTTCCATAATGAATGCCATCAGCATGCTGAATAGTGACCTCACAATCAGCAACCGGATCAATATAAACTTCGCATACGTCAATGGCCGCTAATCGATGACTTACTGAATCAATATTTGGGATAATATTAGGTAAGATGCAAATCATATTTTCAGCCATCACCGACTCAAGCTTATCTTTATATTGATCGCTCGATATCCCCTTCCTAATATCATTCGTACCTAATGCTAAAAATATGATTCGATGATTGTAGTCAATAAAGTCCAATTCCAGAAGCGCTCTTCCGTTCACACAGTCTTTATTAATACTCAAAATATGAGGTGTGCTTTTTGTATCCGAGCACAAGCTATCGCCATACATAATAACGTCAGTCACTGTTGCTTGATGATTAAAGCGCACTCGCTTATCTTTATCATCATATAAACAACCAGCTAATAACATCACCATTAACATGCTTAATATATGCTTATTAAACATAATGCCCTCACATTTATTCCCAGATTTAACTAAATGCCAACCGAATGACATTGTATCCATTATAGTTAAAATACGTGATATGAGTTGAGTAATTTAAAACCTAAAACCGAGCCGATATTCATCAGCTCGATCATAGATATTGATATTACTTCTATTGAGAAAAAATAACCCTAGCCCCTGTCGTTAAGTCAACAGCAATAATGGCATCGCGATAGGTTTCAATTACTAACGCTCGATTGTGTTTCGGATCATAAACAACACTGCTCGTTCCAAAGGTGAAAAAGGGATTCGAACCTGCTGTTGACGCTAAACGAGTACGAGTACCAGTGGTTAGGTCTGCTGCGTTAACCGTTCTTGACCACCAATCAACTAGAATGATTCGGTTATTGAGTGGGTCTATGTCAATGCCTAAGGGTTTACTAAATCCATTGTCACCTTCAACAGCAGTAGATTTATCCACCAGCACTGTGCGTACTCCAGTATCTAGGTCCACAGCAATGACTGAATTCCGATTTAAATCAGCGACTAATGCTCGATTACCTGCGATATCAATTGTTAAATCGCTTTGACTGGAAAGTTCAATGTCGCTGGCAATGGATGCATTCGATAAAATCGTACGGGCACCGTTAGCTAAACTTACGGCAATCAGATTCGCCCCGTCTAATACCAACGCTCTGTTATTAGCGGCATCTAGTCCGATGTATCTTGGGCTGGATAAATCAAACGTACTGGTCGCAACTTCAGTTGTATTATCACTGATTAATGTACGCGCACCGGTATTAAGTGCTACGGCGATAATGGCTTGTTTCCCTGAGTCAGTAACCAATAAACGATTATTGGCTGCGTCCAAAATAATACCTTTCACATCAGCAAACTCTATATTACTCGCAGCGACAGACACAGTATTATCTGTAAGCAACGTTCTTGCCCCAGTATCCAAATCAAGGGTAATAATCGCCGCTCTATCGACATCACTCACATAAGCCACATTAGCCACAGAATTGATTTCGATATCAAACGGATTATCTAAAGATAAAGCATTATCGGGAGTAACACCTGTTGGCACAATCACCATGTCTGTCGTCGCCAAATCCACATCAACAATTTCTAAAACTTTCCCACTGCCACTATCACTTTCTAGAACATACGCATGAGAATTAACTGAATTAAACGCGATATCATAAAAATCTTTATCGACAAGGGTATTAGAAACACCCGCAAAACTCATTTCAACAAGGCCATCAAATTGATTCACTAATAAGACGCGGCTATTCACAGTGTCTAAATCCATTCGACGATACCAAGGAAGATAAGAGCTGTTTATGGCTCCCATAATGGTTCGTGCACCCGTATCTAAGTCCACTGCAACAACAGCCTCAAGGCCACTATCAAGTACCAGTACTCGATTATTGGCCGTATCAAACGCCATGTCCTTCGCTTCTCTAAGAGCATTCACTCTATTAGGGATTTGTGCACTAGAGATGACACGACGAGTGCCATTGAGGCTATCTACTTCGATCAGTGAACCACGTCCAGAATCGAGCACTAGATAACGGTTATTCGCATTATCTAATGCAACAGCAACCGGAGAGATAAACGTATTATTGGCATCGGCTGTACTGTTATCTGCAATAGTAGTGCGAGCCCCCGTTGCCAAGTTTACTTCAATGACACTGCTTGCACTCCAGTCAGTGACATACGCAACACCTGCAGCAAGATTTAATGTCATGCCCTGAGTATCACCAAACTCTGTATCACTAATGTCCGCTGCAATACTACTATCTGAGATAATCTCACTGGTACCGTTGGTTATATCAAACTTGATTAAACTTTGACCGCGTTTTACTGCGTAGGCATGATTGTTTGCGGCATCAAAGCCAAGGCTATAGATACTACTGTGGGAGTCGTCTATTTTTGACCGCACTCCAGTATTTACATCAACACCGAATAAAGCAGTGCCTGATACTAAAACCCGTTCATTCGCAGCATCGTATTCTATATTTTTCGGCGAACTAAAAGCGATATCACCGCCATAAGTATTATCAGAAACAAGCGTGCGTGTACCATCGGTTAAATCAATTTTAATTATTTGCTTGGCATTTCGTGTACTCACAAAAATACGATTATTGGCGCTGTCATAAGCCAACCCATAAAGGCTGCTTAAACTGACATTACTGGTAGCCGAAGCAATACTGTTGCTGGCTAACGTAGTGACTACGCCGGTATTAATATCAACACTAATCACGGTATTATAAGTTGTCGCGAGTACTCGATCATTGGCCGCATCAAATCGTATACTTAGGACACTCGGCGTCGCTAATTTAGTACGATTGCCATTGGTTAGATTCATCGCAATAATGCCTTTTTGGCCATCGCCGATATACAGTGTGTTATTAGCGGCATCTAAGGCCAAGTCGTACAACATATTAGAAAGCGTACCTTCCGGCTCAGAAATGCTGTCTTGACTAATAAGGGTACGCGCACCAGTGCTGAGGTTTACTTCTTTAATGGTGCTTAATGTATCCTGACTATCTAATACAATTATTCGATTGTTAGTGCGATCATACTGAATGTCAGCAACTGCATCTAAGCTATTAACGCTATCGGCAGCATCTATTCTTTTCGTTAATCCATTGGTGCCGTCAATAGAAAGCAATTGATCATTTTCGATCACAAAAAATCGATTGCCTACATTATCCAGAGCTAAATGATTAATCTGATCAGCCAACGGCGCGCTGCGAATTTGTACCGACTGAGTAGAGCTGTCTGATTGCAAATCGATTGTAGTAGCCGTTAATGTATTGAAGCCAGAACTTAAGTCCGCAACCTCTGCTGTCCAAGTTGCAAAACCATCATCACTGATCGCCTCCACGCCATTTACGCTAACCGATAGAATGCCACTGGCGTCAGAGGAAGAGCCTCTGACCACAATACTGCTACCAGACGTCATGGATTTTTCAGGCGGAAATGAGATCTCGGTAATGGGTGGAACGGTTGGTATAGCGGGTACATTTAGTATGTTAGAAATAACGCCAACGCCCGTTAAGTTTCCAGTACTCGCCACAGGGGTAATGATAAATCGAATGGTTTTACCCGTATCATCCACTGTTAGAACGTAATTCAATTGGTTAGCGCCATTAATCGCATCGTTATCTCGAAACCAACGAATTTCGCTTTGTCCTTCAACATCACTTTCCATATCAAAATACGAATAACTTGCCTGTAAGGTATCACCCACAACGGCCGTTTCGCCATTTGTGTCGGTAAGGGTTACGTTATCAACAATAGGCGCGTCGTTAATGATTCCTGGAATGGCGATAATAATATCAGAGGTGATTGCAATACCCGTTAATGCCCCCGTAACAGCCTTGGGAGTAACTTCAAATCGAATGGCATTATCAGCATCATCGGCGGTTAGCGTGTAGCTCAATTGGGTAGCGCCATTAATAACATCATTATTACGCAACCAACGAATAGCACTTACGCCTTCCGCATCATTTTCAACATCGCCATACGTGTAGTTTGCTACTAAGGTATCACCCACAACAGCATTGTCGCCGTTGCTATCAGTCAGGGTAATATTACTGGCAGTCGGTGCTTGGTTAATGGCAGCCGACTTTACTATCAACAAATAAGAGGTAGTTGCGCTACCGATTAATACACCCGTTACAGCCTTTGGGGTGACTTCAAATCGAATGGCTTTATCCGCATCATCGGCGGTTAGAAGGTAGCTCAATTGAGTAGCGCCATTAATCACATCATTATTGCGCAACCAGCGTATAGCGCTGATACCCTCAGCGTCATTTTCAACATCAGAATAGGTGTAACTCGCCACTAATGTATCACCAACAATGGCAGAGCCACCATTAGTATCGGTAAGCGTAATACTACTAACTGTCGGTGCTTGGTTAGCATCAGGGGCTGGGTCAACCGGTGCCGGTAATACGTTAATAATATCGGAAGTCGCTGCAGTACCGATCAATATCCCGGTCTCTGCCTTTGGGGTGACTTCAAATCGAATGGCTTTATCCGCATCTTCAGCGGTTAGAACGTAACTTAATTGAGTGGCACCGTTAATCACATCATGATTGCGCAACCAACGAATGACGCTTATACCTTCAGCATCATTTTCATTATCGGCATACGTATAGCTCGCCATTAAGGTATCACCAACAATTGCATTGCCGTCGTTGGTATCAGTTAGAGTAATATTACTAACTGTCGGTGCTTGGTTAGTATCAGGAGCAGGCTCAACCGATGCCGGTAATACGTCAATCACATCGGAAGTTGCTGCGATACCGCTCAATATTCCTGTTGCTGCTATTGGAGTTACTTCAAATCGAATCGCTTTACCAGCATCCGCATCAACCAAGGTATAACTCATTTCGGTTGCGCTGCTAATGATCACATCATTGCGCAACCAACGTATAGCGCTTTGGCCTTCCGCATCATTTTCAATATCGGCATACGTGTAACTCGCAACCAAGGTATCACCAACAATACTCGTATCGCCGTTTGTATCGGTAATAACGACATTCGTCACTATAGGAGCGGTATTATTCGTTGAATCGTCACCACCACAAGCTTGCAGTAACGTTAGAGAGGCGATCAGACTTACTATCTTGGCGACACTTGCTAAGCCACCACTTTTCTCAAAAAAAATCATTCAAAACATCCTTTTTCAATAGGCTATTCGCGTACAAGAAAATGATTTATTTCAAGCACAAAAATAGTGCGCGCATTATACACCTAGCTAATGATAATTACCTATATAAGAAATAGTATTTTGAGAACTAACACCAATTTATTGCCACCTATTTGGATTAACCAGTTTCACCTATATGTCAGCGTATCAAATAGTCATCCACTGTATAAAAGCTCAGATAGCCTTTTTCTAAAGCGCATTTATTTTAGTTTACGAAGGGGAAATCCAAAGAAAAGTAACTGTATTCACAATAAGTTCCGATAAGCATAAATTCCAGCCAATAACATGCCCACAACAGTGCCTTTAACAATTAATAATCTCTTATGCTTCTCGATGGCTTACGAATTATAACGGCTCGCCTCGTTCATCAATAGCATCAAGTTGATTGCCATCTGGCCCACCATCACGAGGAGGAATCAAACTATTAATTTCAGGGCTACCCGAAACAGCACTAGGGTCGGATAAACTTTTAAGATAAGAAACCAAATAACCTACTTCATTATCGGTAAAGTTACGCGGTGCAGGCCCAGAGGCACCCTCGCCATTAGCAGCCTCTATCTGAGCTCGATTCAGCTCTAGAATATAGTCATCACCACCGTTAATAAGATCCACACACTCTGCGGCGGTTAAGTGCTTAAACTGCTCTAACGAGCACACTTCATTATTATAAAACTCTTCCAGTGATGTCTGAATATGATCGTAATGATGAACAACCCGCTCAAGGGTTTGGAACCCCCCTTTATCACCGTAAGGTGCGGTTAATCCAACATTAAGCAGGCTTGGCATTCTGAATTGGTTTTTATCAGGGCTGCCATCATCAGACTCATTACCCGAGCCATCCGCAATCTCATTGGGCCCAAATTGTGGATAAAGTGGACCACGAGTAACTTCTGGTGTGAAAAACACCCCATCATGACAATTCGAGCAACCCGACTCGCTGGACCAAAACAAAATCGCGCCGCGTTTTTCATCTGCACTTAACGCTTGTTGCTGCCCTTCTAAATAGTTAAAGAAAGGGTTATCGATAAATACAAATGATGCCTGATAAGCCGCTATCGCTCGCGCCATAAGCGTATAGTTTTTTTCAGTCGATCCATAAGCGGCAATAAAGTACTCATCCCAGCGCTCATCAAGCTTACTGGCAAGATGTTCACGATACTCAGCATCTGAGGCAAAGTTTTCAGAATCCCCATTTCATGACTGGCCGAAACAGGAAAATGAGCCTGCGCCATCAACAGCTTCAGAGGATCCATCTGGTCAGTATAAGTATTCACATAATCGTTAACCGCATCGGTAATTACACGGTCGGGGGTTCGAACCTCATTAATGGAAACCGTGCCACTAGGAGTTTCGGCATTAGACTCATTAATCGTTATACGCTTATCCCAAAACATGCTCTCCAACCACAAAGCCGAATTACAAATATGGGGCGAATGCCGACCTACCGAAGGCACTGCATTACCATTCGTTCTACCAGGGCCCAATAAATCGGGCTGCAAAGCATTCACGCCAATAGGCAAAGACAAACCATCTCCACCACAACTTATCGCAGGATGGTGGCAAGAAGAACAAGAAGCATCATTATTTTTACTCAGCGTTTTACTATGAAATAAACGTTTGCCTAATTCGATAAGGGCCAGATTTTCTTGTCGACGTAAGCGCGCCACAAATGCTTGCATATCTTCAAGGCCATCTGTCAGGGAATACTCATGAAAATCGAATATCGTGGTTAGACAAGCATCCAGATCGTCATCGGCAATATCTTCAATTGTAAATTGGCGACCACGAAATTCTTCAGTACCGCAACTATCAAAAAAAGCGGCCTGCCCAGTACGCACAAGCCCGCCATTTTGCAACCCAGACTTGTCATCAGAAATTAGTGTTTTAATGTTATCTACATTCGAAGCGATACTGTTTTTTGACGATGCTAATTAGCTTTTAACATAATAAGAATAACGGGTATTCGCAGACAATCCTGAATCATAAAAAGCGGTTTCGGTCGTTTCACCGATCAATTCGTTATTACGAAAAACCGAATAACTTACAACGGATTCATCATCAGCAGCTGGTTCCTGCCAGTTCACCCGGCTCGTTGTTGCAGACAGAGTGACAGCGACGAAGTTTTCAGGAATGCCATGCAACAATCCCACAGAGCTATCATCTATTTCAGTGCCACTGCTATCACTGCCGCCGTTACCACCGCTACAAGCAGATAAAAATAAAATTATAAAAACGAGCTTGTATATATTGATATCTCGAAACTCCTATTTGTTCGAATTGTATTATCATCACACATTGTATTTCCGAGCAATGACAGAGCTTATTTTCTATAAATTTTGTGAGCTAGTGCCTAGGAATACCTTCCTCCAAGGTACAAACGTACCTATAGTTAGAAACCCCAGACGTCAATCCTATGTATCTATTTCAAATAGAGGCTTGCCTTACTTATGATATACTATATCATTTGATTGTTATCTAATTATTAAGAAAATGAATATGAATGCATCATCTGTTATCCACACTATTATTCTAATCCTGATACCTCTTGTGCCAGCAATAACTTATTCGGAATCAATTGTTCACGAACATAAAGCCCACACTCATGGCATCAGCGAAATTAAATTAATAATTAGCGATGGCACAATCAGTATCAAGTTTGAATCCCCTGCCAATAACATCGTAGGATTCGAGCATGCGGCGTCTAATACAGAGGAAGAAAATCAGCTCAAAAGGGCTCACTCGATTCTCTCAAAGCCAGCATCGATTTTTAGCTTTCAGGGGGCTAACTGCACATCTATCCCTAGCTCAGTAACTATTGATGGTCTCACTAAAGAACCACATAAACATCAGCCAGCAAACAAACACCAGCCGCATAGCACACACAAAGAAATTACGGCTGAATACCAATTCCAGTGCAAATCCAGTGAAGATTTAACCTCCATAGAAACTCAGTTATTTAATAAATTCCCCAATATTAACGAAATAAACGTGATGTGGATTAGCGATAAAAATCAAGGCATGAGTGTATTGAACCCTAATAACCCTCAACTTTTTGTTGAATAGAATATTCACTGTTATAAAGAAGTAACCACTATGACTCGAACCCTGATTAAACAAGCCACTATCGTTAATGAAGGCTTAAAAGTAGTAGCTGATGTATTAATTCATAATCAGCGAATAGAAAAAATTTCAACCTACATACCTGCAAAAGATAACTATCAGATAATTGAAGCTGAAAATAACTATCTATTACCTGGCATGATTGATGATCAAGTGCACTTTAGAGAGCCTGGGTTAACGCATAAAGGAACCATCGCTTCTGAATCTCGTGCAGCGGTCGCAGGAGGAATAACCAGCTATATGGAGATGCCAAATGTTAATCCTGCCACAACCTCCATTGAAGCATTAGAAAGTAAATTCGAAATTGCATCTGCAAACTCTTATGGCAACTATTCGTTTTATTTAGGCGCAACAGAAAATAATATCGAGCAGATTAAACGTCTCGATCCTAGTCGACACTGCGGTGTAAAAGTGTTCATGGGAGCATCTACAGGTAACCTGTTGGTAGAAGATACAAATGCCCTAGAAAGAATATTTCAACAATCACCTACTCTCATCGTTACTCACTGTGAAAGTGGTCCTGTAATTGAAAAAAACACAGCAAACTTATCAAAATTAAAACCTAACTTTGATATACATGATCATCCCGTTATTCGTGACCATAATGCTTGCTATGAATCTTCTTCTTACGCGGTGGGATTAGCTAAAAAATACCGAAGCCAACTGCATGTATTGCATATCACCACAGAAAAAGAGTTGTCCTTATTTGATTCAGGTCCCATTGAAAGAAAACATATAACAGCCGAAGCCTGCGCCCATCATCTTTGGTTCACTGATAAAGATTATGAAAAATCGCGAAATTTAATTAAATGCAATCCATCAATCAAACATCAATCAGATCGAGATGCGCTGATCCAAGCTCTACATACCGGCCAAATTGATATTATTGCCACAGATCACGCACCTCATACCTGGCAAGAAAAACAGCTGCCATTTACCCAAGCCCCTGCGGGACTGCCGTTAGTACAGCACGCACTGCTAACGCTATTAGACCATGTAACGGATAAACGCTTAGCGCTGGAACAAGTCGTCGAAAAGGTCGCTCATAACCCGGCTAAGCGCTACGGTATTATCAACCGCGGATTTATTCGTGAAGGTTATTATGCCGATCTAGTACTGGTTAATCTCGACAGTAAAACCAAGGCGAGCCATGAAACTTGCCTATACCATTGTGGCTGGACACCCTTTAATGGGCATACGTTCTCATCAAGAATAGAATCTACCTGGGTTAATGGCCAGCAGGTTTTTGATGGCAATAAAGTAATAAACAACCCAACTATGGGCGAACGCCTCATATTTAAATAAGTCCAGACAATGAATAAAATAGACATCGAATCGTTATTCGACAAATGGAATACTGCACTGCAAACGGGATTAGCGAAAAAAGTCACTCAACTTTACGCAAAAGACGCGATTCTCATACCGACAATTTCTGCGCGAACTCGACGTAGCCATAAAGAAATTGAAGACTACTTTATTCAATTTCAAGAGAATAAGCCCAAAGGAGAGATAAACGAATCGTATGTTCGACATTTAGGAAAGATCGCAATTCACTCAGGAAGTTACACATTTACTTTCGACGATAATTCCAAAACTCAAGCACGATATACCTTCGTTTATCGGCAGGATGGTAACGATTGGAAAATAATCGAGCATCACTCATCACGGTTTCCTGAATAATACCCATTCAATCCAATCGGATCCAATCCTAACCTTATACGGAGTTACTCTAACTCCGTATAAGGTTCAAAAGATTGCATCTCCAATGCATAAGCAGAAGTCGCAACCTCATCTTCAATCAATGATGTTGTTAAAATTCCAGCGACCCAAATAGGATTATAAAGCTCATCTAATGTTAAGCCTTCATCATGCTTTACAAATATAATCTGGTTCGGCGGTGGTGCAGGTAGATGAATACAAGCACCAAAATATGGAACTAAAAAGAATTCTGTAACAATGCCTTCATCATTGAAATCTAACGGCACGACAAAACCGGCTAGCTTTATCGCCTTGCCATTAAACTCAGCCACGACCTTCTCTGATATTAAAGCACGCTGATAAGAATCGTCCGCTTCCGCCAACATGGCACGTTCCAGCCCGCGAGTAACCTGATCTTCTAACGAACCTTCATCAGCATCAACAACATAACTAGGAGGGTTTAATAAGGCATTCAGATCCTCTTCTGGCATTAAATCAGTCCACTCAATAATACTATATTGAATGTCCTGATTAGCCTCAATGCGATCGTCTACTTGATCAGAGCAGCCGACTATTAATGGTAAAAATACAATTGAAATAAAAAGTAGAAATAGCTTCATTGAAAACCTAGCGTAAAGTGACAACATAAAAATCATATGATATACCATACCTTACTTAATGCTAAATATTTATCGACAATATACTATGTCTATCTCAATCAACAACCTCACATTCTCTTACTCTAAAAGTCCAGACGATCTTGTACTCAATATTCAACATTGGCAACTGCATGAACAAGAAAACCTATTTATCCATGGCCCATCTGGTTGTGGCAAGACGACCTTCCTCAATTTAATCAGTGGTCTGCTAACGACCTCAAATGACTCTATCAAAGTATTACAGCGTTCAATGAATGAGATGAAAGGTAGTGAGATCGATAGTTTTCGCGCTAAGAATATTGGCTATATTTTTCAAACTTTTAATCTAATCCCTTACCTATCACCCATTGAAAACATAAAAATCGCCTGTCAGTTTTCGAAAAATAACGTATCCCAAAGTAGCATTAAACAAATGCTGAGCGACCTACACCTAGAAGCAAAAACATGGCACAAAGCCACACACTTTCTTAGCATGGGCCAGAAGCAGCGAGTAGCCATTGCTCGCGCGCTCATCAACCAGCCAAAACTTATTATTGCCGACGAACCGACATCCTCACTGGATGAGAAAAACCGTGACATCTTCATGTCACTATTAATGGAACAAACGGAAAAACTTAACTGTGCCTTACTCCTTGTAAGTCATGACACATCCCTGTCCCAATACTTCTCTAGGGTCGAATCATTTAACGATATCAATACTGCGGGGAGCTTATAATGATTCTCACACTCGCGAGTAAGAGCTTATTAAACCGAAAGGGGTCTGTATTATTAACCATCATTGCCATCAGCGTGAGCTTATTTGTTTTACTCGCCGTTGATCACTTACGCCAACAAACAAAACAAGGATTCGCCAGTACAATATCAGGAACAGACCTAGTGGTTGGTAGTAGAACCAGCAGTATCAATTTGTTGCTATATTCTATTTTCCACATTGGTACACCTACCGCTAATTTAAGCTGGAAAGCCTATCAGAATTTTAACAGCCATCCGCAAATAGCATGGACCATCCCGATCTCCCTAGGAGACTCTCATAAAGGCTATCGAGTTATGGGAACGAATGATGATTTTTTCTTGCATTATAACTTTGGAAATAAACACCCACTCTCATTTTCAGCAGGAGATAAATTTAACGATACTTTTGACGTCGTATTAGGATCCGAAGTAGCACAACAATTAAACTATAAAATAAACGATCCCATCGTCTTATCTCATGGTTTAGTAAGCACAAGCTTCAGCAATCACGATCAGTATCCCTTTAAAATAATAGGCATATTAAACTCAACGGGCACTCCCGTAGATCAAACCTTATATGTCACTTTAAAGGGTATCGAAGCCATACATAAAAACTGGCAGAACGGAAAAAAACAGAATGAAGACTTAACCCCAAAGAACATAACCGCATTCATGCTTGGTTTAACATCACGCATGGCAACATTTGACGTGCAAAGAGATATTAATCAATATGCACAAGAACCACTCACAGCCATCCTGCCAGGGGTAGCGCTGTCTGAACTTTGGCACATTATGGGATCGGTAGAACAGGTTCTTAAGCTCATCTCTTATCTAGTAATATTAGCGTCACTACTCGGGCTTTCTGCCATGCTAGTCGCCTCCATTAATGAAAGACGCCAAGAGATACACCTATTACGCATAATAGGCGCACCGCCTAGCTATATTTTCTTAATCATAGAACTAGAAGCCATACTCATCGCCTTAATCGGTACTGGCTTATCACTACTGGCTTTAACTTCAGCATTAATCGCATTTCAATCTACATTAACCGCAGAATTTGGTTTGCATTTATCCGCCAACCTATTCTCAATGAATAACCTGCTGATCTTAGGACTCGTTCAAATTGCAGCTATCATAGCGGCCGCTATTCCTGCCGCCATGGCCTACCGATCAGCGCAACATTCGATTAAACATTAATTAAAATCTAGGGGCAGTATTAAATGCCTCTCCCAGCCGTCAGCCTTTTTGTAGACACTTATTAAATTGTAATGGTTAAGTTTCGGTGTTTAACCTTTGATATTTCAACAACCCAAATCTGATCTTGAAATTGCATCATTCACAGGCGAACATTGTCCACTGGGTGTTGACGCTGGAACATAACGCTTTAGATCATCGTCATGTAACGCAGTCGTAAGAAATGCGACCATGTCATCAATTTCTTTTTCATCAAGATTAAGTGGCTGGAAAAGGCTATCAAGTTTTCCTTCTGGCAGAGGTTTTTGAGAAACAGCGGTATTTTTGTATTTCACTACATCTTTAATAGAGCGGAATGAAGCACCATGACCAAAGATTGAAGTATCGGCCAGGTTATATAGCTGCGGTACCTTAAACTTATAATCATCGATTGCATTGCCGGTGAACCCACCACGACCGCGGCTGGTCGCATCATCGACGACACCAGATACCTGCAAATCATTCGGATCAAAATCACTGAAGCCGATAGCAAAAAATATTTCATTTTCTGTCGCGTCTATTTTGGAGCTTAATGCCGGGCTAGTATGGCAAGCAACGCATCCTGCTTCTCCAAAGAATAATAATGCACCGCGTTTTTCCTGATCGCTCATCGCCATTGCATCACCTTTTAACCACTTCTGGAATGGAGCCTGATTTGCGAAGATGGTTCGTTCGAATGCCGCGATGGCTTTACCAGCATCTTCCAGCACATCATTAGAACCACTTGGGTAGGCGGCATCGAATAATGCTTGGTACTGAGAATTTGTTTGCAGGATTGAATCATTGGTTGTGCTTAAACGGTGAACGCCTGTGCCAGCAATTGCCTGAATTTCCAGGCCTGAAAGTTGACGGTTATTATGCGCTTTTGGCGTACCCTCAGTGGCTAATGTATTAGCTGCCAAATTGCTATTTACAATCCCGTCGACAGTATTACCAAACTGTCCGTTCCAAAGCATAACATCCTGGTAAGCGACGTTCAGTACCGCAGGGGAAGTGACTGGCTGTATATCAGGTTTTAACGCAGGGTCTGAAGCTTCACCATCAAACCCAGTCGCAAAGGTACGCCCTTCACCAGCTGACCCAAAACCTTCACCACCTTCGGCGATACCTTGTGGTACACCGGCTTTAAAACCTGCTGCAGCGTGGTGGCAGCTGGCGCAAGACCAAGTGCCTTCTCTGTCGGAAACACCTTCTGTTGCCAGCGCCGTTTCATGGTATAACATTTGGCCCAATACCACTTTTTCAGCAGTGAGAGTATTGTTCGGGTCCTGGGGTATAGAACCAAAATCATCACTGGCAGGCAAAATGAAAGCGTCCAGACCCTCTCCGTCTGATACTTGTTCTATTGCTTGAATCAAATCATTGTTTAAAGCCGATGATTGTGAACTTGAGGGGTTATCATCATTACATGCGACCAAAACTAATGATAAACACATAGCCATGTAGTGTTTTATTTTCACGGAAAATCCTTGGTTCGTTTTATTGAAGAGTTCAATACGCTAACTAAATGTAGCACACCACCGTTTGCTATCGCATATAACAAGCCTTTAAGTAGTCATCTACCGATCAAAAAGCGATACTTAAGTACTAATTAAAATCCAACGTCAGTAATAAACGTTTTTCATCTTTAGCCAATAAAGGAGAACGATGAACTAAACCCGCCCCTTCATTTCCTTCCCAGCCTTCTCCTTTTAATAGCGCAACATCACCGCTGCTCAGCTGCTTAATGTCTTCCTTAGTGGAGAATATTCCAGACTCCTCATCAGACTTACCCCCATTACCTAAACCCAACTTACTGCGATCAACAACATCGTGGGGCAACCATTCAGTCGCAATACCTTGAAAGGTAGTAACCAAGCGCGTAGGAACACGATCAACATGAAAGCGAGGGCACATAGCCCCATCCAACGCGGTTAATCGTAAGCCAACACGCTCCAGCTCAAATAAACAGCAAAAAATATCCACTAACTCGGCAATATTCTCGCTTAACTCAGCGGTTAGTTTTGAACCACCCAAGGTTTTATGAATCGCCGAGACAGCATTTTCCGGCGACACAACCATCGAAGCTTGCAAGCCAGTATTCGCACTCAAATACTCCTCAACATCTTGCTGTAGCTGAGTTGATAAATTGCGTTCCCAAACAGCGATATTACAATCATCCTGATAAATACTCGTGAAAACCATCAAATCGTTTCCTTGCACAAAACGACTCTCTTCACTGCCCTTATACCCACAGTTTGCAATCGAATTCACGCCTCTTGCTCCCAAGCTGGAAATGGATCTTGCAGTGTTCCCCAATACTCCTTACCTTGTAAAACTTCCTCTTCATCCAACAAGCAAGCATTCAACGCCGAAGTCATCGCTTCTTTATCTA
>CAJVZR010000080.1 GCA_913019965.1 uncultured Oleispira sp. | reverse complement strand
TCTCTTAGCTGTCAGAATTGCCCGGATGTCGTACAAGCCCTAAACATGATGGCAGCGATTAATCCTAACATTAAAACGACCATGATAGACGGCGCCGCTTTCCAAGATGAAATCGCCGAGCGCAATATTATGGCGGTACCGAGTGTATATCTAAACGGTGAAGTCTTCGCCCAAGGTCGAATTACTTTAGCCGAGATATTAAAGAAATTAGACACAGGTTCAGCAGCAAAAGAAGCGAGCGCGCTAAACGAAAAAGCTCCCTACGAAGTCTTAGTGGTCGGAGGTGGTCCAGCAGGAGCATCGGCCGCAATTTATGCCGCACGTAAAGGCATTCGCACCGGTGTTGTCGCCGATCGTTTTGGTGGCCAAGTGATGGATACCATGGCGATTGAAAACTTCATCTCGATAAAAGAAACAGAAGGTCCTAAGCTCGCCGCTGCATTAGAAGAACACGTTAAACAATACGACGTGGATATCATGAATCAGCAAAAAGCAGATAACCTAGTTTCTGCAGAAAAAACCGCAGACGGATATATCCACGTAGAACTAGAAAGTGGCGCGACCTTAAAAAGCCGCAGTGTGATTTTATCGACTGGCGCACGCTGGAGAGAAATGAACGTCCCCGGTGAGCAAGAATACCGCAACAAGGGCGTAGCCTACTGTCCACACTGTGATGGACCTTTATTCAAAGGTAAAAGAGTCGCGGTCATTGGTGGAGGTAACTCCGGTATTGAAGCCGCTATCGACCTTGCGGGGATCGTTGAACACGTAACCGTATTGGAGTTCGCTGATACTTTACGAGCCGACCAAGTATTAGTCGATAAAGCCAATAGCATGGGCAATATCGAGATTATTAAACAAGCGCAAACCACGGAAGTGATTGGTGATGGTACGCGAGTAACCGCACTTAACTATATTGATCGTGAAAGTGGTGATACTCAGGTAATAGAACTTGCGGGAATCTTCGTACAAATCGGTTTAGTGCCTAATAGCGAGTTTTTAAAGGACTCTGGTATTGAGCTATCAAGCCGAGGTGAAATTGAAGTCAGCCCGAAAGGCGAAACATCTGTCCCTGGAGTATTTGCTGCTGGTGATGTAACGACCGTGCCTTATAAGCAGATCATTATTGCTATGGGTGAAGGTTCAAAAGCGAGCTTAGGTGCGTTTGATTATTTAATTCGAACACCGACTGTTTAGCAAAAACAGTATAGGTTTTAAATCTCTTCAATAGGGCATGAAAACAATTTCATGTCCTATTGAGACTATCCTTTATTCTTACAGACTAATCTCCCCTAACGCTATATCCAAGACCTGAATACGTTCGTCGGGTAAATTATTACGAGCTCGCTTCACTATCAACTTTAATGATTTTTCAGCCCATCCCTGATGAATATACAAAGAGCCCTTAGCGGCATTACCATAGCAAATATCTCCTTTCTGAATAATTTCCTCATCGGCTGTTTGAATGTAATCATCGGAACCTTTATCTTTTAGCCACCAAGTTAATTTATCCCCAGCAGCGCAATTCTTAAAGGCGATGCGGTTTTCCTCCGCAATGGTGCCAATGACCTTTGATTTCAAATCAGGCAACCCACCATTTTTATAAATACCAGCTTCGTCAGAAGAATTAGAACCACCAATACAACTATATTTCTCACTGTTGTAAGTAAATTCACACTGCAATTTAAATATAGGGCCATAGTCTTCAGTGGGTGCTAGATTCTGTGAAAAGATCTTAAAGGTAAAATCATTGTGGCCAAATAGTGTGATGCTGTAATCCGTATCTTGAGTTAAGAGGACTTCCTGATATCTCAATTTAAAACTCGAATAGTCAATCTCATCAATACCATTAAAACTGCCCGAGAATACCAGAGGAGCTCCTTGCGCTAAGATGTTATGACCATATTGATAGCTTGCACTTACCTGAACATCAGATTCGACAAACTGTCGCGTCTTACATACCTCACTCGTCAACGTTGTTCCATTGCCAGTAAAGTTCTTATAAGCGCGCTGCATACATACTTTGATGTCCACACCAAAATAGGACGCGCCTTTCAATACAAGTTCAGATGCAGATTGCTCTGCTGGCGATAAAACGACACCCTCTACAGACCATTGATAAGTAAAGTCTGCTGCTGGCTGAGTATACTCATAAGAAGTTCGGCTCTCAGGAGATACCTTGCCTCCTTGATTATATTCGCCAGTAATGTCTAAAATAGTTATCGTTGGTACATTATTACTCGGCACAGTTTCCAAACTACTTTCTTTCACACATTGCTGGGTAACAATATCGAATACACAAGCTTTCACCGATTTAATGCTTACATCAATATCCACATAATCTAATTTATAACCTGTAATTGCATCACCGGATTTTTGTAACATATTGCCGTCTGCATCCAACCAACGATACTGCCATTCAGTGCCCTCTGTTGAACGCACATGGTTAGGCTCTAACTGGCTTAACTGAAGGCCCGCTTGGAAATGATTGTTATCTGCAAAAATAGATACCTCTCTCAATTTCTCTGCTAAGCCCGGTAAGTCTCTGACCTCAAAATCAACACAAGTTACCGAGTTGGTTTTACCGTTGCTTAATTTAGGAACCATACACGCTTTAACCACAGACTTATGACTGTCGGTTAATGTAATCGCATTATTGTTATCTTGAATAACTTGCCCTGCGCTATCCGCCCAATAGCTTGTAGAAACATCTAGGCTTGTATGCTCTGCATTAGAAAAAATATGCCGAGGAAAGGCAATTTCTTCTCCAACAAAGGCATAATAGGTATCCTTGCCAGTACTATCGGTGTCTTTTTTACTGTTAAAAATAAAAAAGAGACTGGGCTTCTCATCGAATATTACTGAAGTTTCACTACCAGTACTTTCACCACTACTACCACCACAACCCTGCATCGTTAGGGAAAATAGAAAGGTGATCAAAGCAAGGCATAAGGTTTTACTGTTCATATAGTTTCTCTCGGGCACTCGCAAACGCTAAGCAACCGCTCTATCGGTTAACAATTTTAACGGGCACTCTAAATTAAGTAGGAATCATTACAGTTTCCAAGAGCGACACTTTATAGCTCTAAGGCGCCATAACCAGTCATGGTTACAATAAATAACAAACCTGACCAAATAGTCAGCCACTTATTAATTTGCAGACAATAAAAAAGCCCAATGATTTCTCATCGGGCTTTGATTAATTACTTGGATGTTAAGTCCTCAACTCACTGTAGATTCAGAAAACAATTAGTCGGCGCACTAAAATAGAAAATTACCACCACCACTGTCGTGAGACAAAAGGTGGTTTTTTCTCTGCTTCTGCTTTATTGCGCAGAGAGGCAATACGCCAGTTTTTACTCATGATCATAGCAACCTGATAAATAGTTTCTCGCGTTAGCAATAACCAAGTCGGGGCGTTCCAACTCTTATGAGTACTCGACTTGATGGCTGCCGAGGCATCAGGTGAAGTATTCAATATTTTTTTAGCCATCGCCTCAGCTTCAACCATAGGATTTTCACATACTCGAGTCACAAGGTTATATTCTTCTGCTTTAGTCGCAGAAATCTCATCACCGGTATAAATTAGCTCCAATGCAATATCTTTTGGCAATAACCCACGCAATGTATCTAGCCCAGCCATGTCAGGCAACATTCCCCACTTCACTTCCATGATCCCCAACTTGGCATCCCCAGAGGCATACCGCATATCGGCACCTAAAGCGACATTCATTGCTGCACCAAAACAAACACCTTCAATGACGGCGATTACTGGTACAGGCAATCTCTGCCAGCCAATGCAAACACGTTGAGCAAGATTGGCACCCCACGGAATAAGCTTCATACCTATTTTGGCAAAGTTAAAGCTATTACCCATCATACTGCGAACATCAATACCTGAGCTGAAGTTACCGCCTGCGCCGTTTAATATGACTACTCGAATATTTCGGTCTTTTCTTATTTGTTTCTGAACTTTATCTATTTCACAGAACAGTTCATAGTTCATTGCATTAATTTTGTCAGGGCGATTTAGCGTAACAAATGCTACACCATCTTCATTGCGAAACGTCAGGTATTGAAAGGTCATAGGATTTCTTTGTCGTTATTATTAGTTTTAATAAAGCAGTACTAGATCAAAAGCACTGCCTTATTTCAACACCTTTAACTTTTAATGCAAAGAAATACCTCACAATAAACTCAATAACAGTTTACAGCTATAGGCGACAACCCCAAGACTTAACACACCGGCTAAATAGAGCGTAACTCCGTTGATCCACTTTGAATCTCTGAATTTTCTTATAGAATCATTCATGATTAATAACCATCTTTCATTGAAGTTTTCCCACTAAACGTGCGATAGCTATAAATGTTATAGGTGATAATTACGGGGATAAAAATCAGAATACCGACTAAAGTAAAGTACACCGATTTATCCGGAGCAATAGCTTGCCAAATAGTTAAGCGACCAGGAATAATATACGGAAATACTCCTGCAACAAGTCCACCGAAAGCCGTCATAAATAATCCCATCGCATAACCTAAAGGCTTCAGACCTGGATCGTTATCCTCTTTCAATAACCCCCATAATTTATAGGCAAAAAAGAGCGTTAGCATCGGCAAAGGTATTAATAGCAAGCTATCAGGTATCACTAACCAG
Source organism: uncultured Oleispira sp. (assembly GCA_913019965.1). GTDB lineage: Bacteria > Pseudomonadota > Gammaproteobacteria > Pseudomonadales > Oceanobacteraceae > Oleispira. The sequence goes on along the minus strand of CAJVZR010000080.1, from coordinate 12,861 downwards.
CGCTCTGCGATAGCAGGCTGTTCTACTAGCATCCAAATGCTCACGACAGCTAAAAACCCGAGCATAGCTAGCAATAATCTTTTTGCGAGCTGCTTAACTTGATTGTGCAAAGCACCTTCTGTTTTTCGTACTAACCAGCATGCACCTAACAAGGAATAACCTGCAACGAGTGCCAAGCCGGTTAAAAGAGAAAATGACGTTAGCCAATCGACTGGATCATCCATTGTTTTTTGGCTCGACATATCCCCAACCAAAGCACCTAAAATGACACCCTGGCAAAATGTTGCAATGATAGAACCTAATGCAAAACTCAAGTCCCACCACTTTTGACTGTCATCTGCTTTAAAACGAAATTCAAAGGCAACGCCTCGAAAAATCAACGCCACCAGCATCAAGATAATCGGCAGGTACAAGTTGGATAAAACAAACGCGTAAACCACTGGAAACGCAACAAATAAAACTACACCACCAAAGACTAACCATGTTTGGTTACTGTCCCAGATGTGTGACAAGCTTTTCATCGCAATGCCCTTTTCTTCAGCGTTTTTTAATAATGGTGAAATAATACCCACCCCTAAAGAGAAACCATCAAGCAATACATAAACTAATATGCCAAAACCAATCAATAATAAATACACCAGTGCGATATCCATTATTTCTCTCCTTTATTAGCTGAGCGAGTATTAGAAAGATGCTCAGAAAGTTCTTGGCTATAGCCCACATCCACTTGGGCAGGATTTAGTGTTGCAGGTAAATCGTCATCCTCGCTTTGCTCATCCTCCAATGATTTTAATGTTTCCTCAATTGACATCGGCCCTTTAAGGATCAGCTTGCGCATAAAATAGAGATAGGTGAAAAATAACGTCGTGTAAACCGTGACAAATAAAGCCAAGGTAAATGCTACTGACGACGCAGGCAAAGGTGAGATCACATCGACGGTTCTTACTAACCCTTGCACTAACCAAGGTTGGCGACCGACCTCAACCACATACCAGCCTGCTAAGGTGGCAATTACTCCGGCAGGAATCATGGCAAAAGAAAATAACAATAATGGCTTACTTTCGTACAAAGTGCCTTTCTTACGCGCATATAAACCAGCCAAACCAAGCAGCAACATTAAGCCGCCTAAACCTAACATAATACGAAAGGCATAAAAGACGACGGGTACTGGCGGACGATCTTTCGCCTCAACCTCATTTAAACCAGGAATTTCGCCGTCTAACTCGTGGGTAATTAATAGGCTCGCGGCTTTAGGAATCGATAGTTCGAATTTATTTTCTTCGGCTTCTTCATCAGGCCAAGCAAATAAAACTAAAGGGGCTCCCTTCTCAGTTTCCCAAACAGCTTCCATCGCTGCCAGTTTCACTGGCTGATTGTGGGCAACGTTCAAACCATGAAAATCACCGACTAATATCTGAATAGGGGCCAAAATAACAATCGCAATCATAGCAGTTGAAAAACCGATCTTGGCAAACTCAAGGTGCTGTTTTTTCAACAAGTAATAAGCATTCACACCGGCAAATAATAGTGATGCCGATAAGAAAGTCGCTAATAACATATGCGCTAAACGATAAGGAAAAGACGGATTAAAAATGACTTCCATCCAGCTAGTGACATGGAAAACCCCATCAATAATTTCGTAGCCTGCAGGAGTATGCATCCAAGAATTGGCGGCCAAGATCCAAAACGACGAACAGACAGTACCCACTGCCACAGTACAGGTGGCAGCAAAGTGCATCTTAGGGGAAACCCGAGTCCAGCCAAATAACATGATGCCTAAAAATCCAGCCTCTAAGAAAAAGGCGGTCAATACTTCATACGCTAATAAGGGGGCAAGCACAGGCCCCACCACTTCTGAGAACTTACTGAAGTTAGTACCAAACTCATAAGATAAAACAACCCCAGACACTACCCCCATACCAAAGGTAATTGCGAAAGGCTTCATCCAGAATTTTACTTGCTGCAAGTACGCAGGATTTTTAGTTTTCAGCCACATACCTTCCATAAAGGCCAAATACAATGATAGCCCAATGGTGATGGTGGGAAACATAATGTGATAGCTAACGGTGAAGGCGAATTGAATTCGCGACAACATAGCGCTATCGGGCAATGAAGCGATAACATCCAGCATATATCAGTACCTTATATCGTAATTAAACGTATGAATTATTATATGAAGGCTCTTCGCGGCCTCCTTTAACGCTAGTTGATAGCGGGAACTGTGCCAATCTTGCCAATTATTTATTTTAGCTCTGCTTATGAGCTACAACCCACGGTTTCTCTGGGGATAACTTATTCTTCAGTCCATTCATGAGAATTAATCAAAGAAAAGAACAATATTAGGTGTAAACTATCTATACACTAAGACACCAAGCCGTAAAGAGAGTTTACAGCCTATGCTCATCACCTTATTCAGTACTAGCATGTGGGCAACCCTGATATCTGCCTCGGGTACCGCTGGCTGGCTATGGTTAAAACGCAAAGAAGAACCCGCACTCGGCGCCCTCGCCGCTTTTTGTCTCTCTATGGCGCTATGGTGTTTTGGACATATTGCCGCACTGAACAACCAACCCGAACTGGCCATAGGCCTGCTACTGGCGAATCCCATTCTTTCTACCAGCTTTCTACATTTCGTCTTATTATGGCTTCGTGGCAGTCTGCCCTTACCCGAGAATTTTCATCGCTTTACGCCTTTGCTCTACAGCATGGCAATCATGGTGACGGGGCTGAGTATTTGGGCAGAAGGTGGCCATTTATCGCAATGGAATATCTTTCCGCACTTCTTTCATTTAGATAATATTGGTTGGCTTAACGTTATCTACACCGTTGCGGTGGGCATCATTGCCCACATTTTATTGCTCTTTGGTTTTAGAAATAACAGCAACAATAATAGCGATAACAGCAGTAACAATAAGCGCCGTTCCATCATTGCCATGTTCGCTGCCGGTGGTTGGGGATTTTTGCTCGCCACTAGTTTTATCCTTCCCTCCTTAGGCAGTAACCTTTATCCCTATCCCATGTTAGCGATGCCCACCTATACCATCCTATTAGTGTATTCAGTGGTACGTTATCGTTTGGTCGAAGTAAACCGATGGGTCAGCCAAGCTATTCAATGGCTGGCTATTCTCGTAGTCTCCATGCTGTGCATGAGTTTAGTGCTTTCACTATTGGCACCCGTGGGCCTAGAAGAATTAGCTAAAGTCCCTACCTTACAATTGTTTTCCTATTCTTCTTTGCTGCTATTAATCGCCTGGTTGTTATATGGCCCGGCCAAACAATTCTCAGATCGTTTGATTTATCCCGGTGCCGTTATCGATGAAGCGACACTGAATCAATGGCTACAAAAACTCAATGCCGCAACCTCCTGGCAAGCGCTTGCAGACACTGTAGAGAATTTATGGCATGAAAAAGATAGAAATCAAGCAGGCATGAAAATAATCAACGCTAATGGAGACCTCATTGTCGACAGTGATAAAAGCGTTTTGTTTTTATGTATCAAGCGCGGTAATTGGGAATGTCATTTAAATGGCTGGCAAGACCAACCGCCATCTCAACAGCACATGGCTGAACTATTATCCGCTCTTATTCCCAACGCCTGCGCGTCTTTAGAACGATCATTACAGCTAGCAAAAATAGAGGCCCAATCTGAACGTGAGCGTATCGAGCAGCAACACCTTGTTGAACTCGGTGGCTTAACCGCCGCCATAGCACACGAGCTGCGCAACCCTTTAAACATTATCAATATGGCGTCAGCACAAACCGATAACGTGATAAAAACTCACATTCAAAATCAAGTCGCCCGAGCCGAATTACTGATTCGCGATACCCTGTCTTATGCTGGAACGATTGAATTAAATCCAAAAGAAATAGACCTAATCCCCCTCATCAAGCAAGTCATTACGCAAATCAATGCCCTGTTTAACGTTAATATCGAATTAGAAAGTGAAGCTCACTTAATCGCTCATCTTGATGCTGATCGTATGCAGCAAATTCTCATTAATTTATTAGAAAACTCCGCGGCCTTTATTACATCCAACGCCATTGGCAGAATCGCAGTGACCGCTAATATCAATAGCGATAATGCCTTAATAATATCAGTCCACAATAATGGCCCTGCCATACCCAAGGATATGCTACCGCATTTATTTGAACCTTTTATTACCCAGCGCAGTGGTGGCAGTGGTTTAGGCCTTTCCATAGTACGGCGTATTGTTGATGCTAATCACGGCACCATTGAATACAGAACCGATCAAGGTTGGCCCGTTAGTTTTATTGTTACTTTGCCTTTACCACCTTATTCAGAAAACAGACACAAACAGGAATTGTCATGAGCGCACGTATATTATTAGTCGATGACGAAGTGGCCTTCTGTGAACTGACTAGCCTCTGGTTACAGCAAGCAGGCTATCAGGTAGAAACTTGTTTTAATTTAAATGATGGATTAGAAAAGTTTAATCGGGCAAGCATAAATGAAGAACAAGACTTTAACCTTGTTATACACGACCTTGCATTACCACCCAGCTTTCGACCTGAAGATACCCTAGCTCAACTGCACCATTTCAATACGGTTCCTATGCTTGTGCTCACCGGACACAATGATAAAGCTTTAGCCATAAAGGCCATTGAACAGGGTGCCTGGGATTTCATTAGTAAACCCGTAGATCCTGAGTTGCTAAAAATTGTTATCGCCCGCGCACTGGATAAACACAGTTTATTACAACAGGTTTCCAAACTAGAAGAACAGCTTAATACGCAAACCAATTTTGGTTTAATCGGAAATAGTCCAGCTATTCAGAATACTCGCGAACTTATCCAACGTATTTCAGCAACCCAAGTCCCGGTATTCATTCAAGGCCCCAGTGGTACCGGAAAAGAAATCATTGCTAATGCCATTCACCAAGGCAGCGACCGCAAGCTACAGCCATTTATTTCGGTTCATTGCGGTGCGATACCTGCCGATTTATTAGAAAGTGAGCTATTCGGTTATAAGAAAGGCGCGTTCACGGGGGCAGAAAAAGACCGTAAAGGGTTATTAGCAACAGCAGACGGAGGTACGTTATTTCTAGATGAAATAGGTGAGATGCCATTAGCGATGCAAGTAAAATTGTTGCGAGTATTACAAGAAGGAAACTATTACCCCGTTGGTAGCCGAGAGCTTGAAAGCATTGATATTCGTCTATTAAGTGCAACCAATAGAGACGTTCCCACAGAAATAAAAGCCGGTAAGTTTCGTGAAGACCTATATTACCGAATTAAGGGTCTTACAATATCGACAACAGGCCTGAGTGAACGCAAAGAAGATATCACACCGTTAGTGAATTACTTTCTTGATCTCTTTAATGCCAAACATAATTCGAACAACCACAGTGAAAAATTAAAAATTAACGCGGAAGCTTGCCAGTGGTTTCTAAATACTCCTTGGCCAGGTAATGTCCGTGAGTTAAAAAACACCTTAGAAAGTGCCGCAGCTATATGCCTAAATGGAGTAATTACACTGCAAGAAATTCAACTTATTCGTGGTGAAACTACATTAGAGAATGAAGCTGTTAAAATAAGAAATGACTCAGCTGAGCCTTTAGAAGATCAAGTTAGAAACTTAGAGATTAATCTGATTAATACCGCATTAGAGAAGAGCCAAGGTAATAAAACACACAGTGCACAACTGCTTGGCATAACACGACAAGGACTGATTAATAAAATCAAACGCTATCAGTTGGATTAATAGGCTAATCTAGCTCTCTGGTTTGCCTAATAAATCACTCACCTGATTCACCACATCACCATAATACTTACGATTAATCTGACGTATAATACCATCAGTCACCATAGCCTCCAGGGTGACTGATAATTTCTGAATGATCCTAGCGCGTTCACCTTCAGGTAACGCTAACAAGCCTTTCGATTTCTTAGATATCTGTAACCATTGCTCTCGATGCCCCATATAAAAGCCGGGGAGCGAAAGCTTATCGAGTACCTTTTGACGTCGAGCAATATACATATAAGCAAATAGATTCCCAACTACCGCATCAATACGCTCCGCCGCTAACATAGTGACAGCATTCTCGTACTTGCCAATCTTGATCTTGTTGATCTGAGTATCGTTATTAAATCTCTCATTAATCGATGATGAGTTCATGACCCCCACATCACCAGAGTGCAGATCGTCATACTGGTTAATTTCTTTATTTTTTAACGTCAACGCCGTGAGATAATCTGTCCAAACAAAGCTTAAATAGTTAACCAAGCTATCCCGTTCAGAAGAACGCCAAACAATACCACCATCATGACCACCATTTTCTAACGTCGTCCAAATTCGGTTATAAGGCATAATGACCGGACGAATTGCGATACCACTACGAATTGAAAGCTGTTGAATCAATTCATAATGTAAGCCTGTAGGCTCCCCCTTCTCGTCCATATAACCAAAAGGCTGGGCAGCAATGACATGAAAGGTCAGCTCGGGCTCAGCAGCAGCCCAACGAAAAGGAAAAAATACTAATAAAATCAATGAAGTATAGGGAATGATACGTTTAACATTCATAGCTAACTAAAACTCCGGAGCAGCCAAGTAACTGCCATTACAAGCAAAGCATACTAAGAGTATAGTCTGATATTTCTATTTCTCACCCCAATAATGCCTTACGCGTCTTCTCATCCATCTTTTCTATTCCATAGCGCAAGGTATGTCGTACCATGTGAGCTCTATTCTTCTGAATATAAGCAATGACATCCGCTTCATGCTCAATAGAAGTCACTTTCAACAACCAGCCAATACTCTTCTGTACAAACTCATCATCGTCCGCGATTAATAAATCGCAGTTCTTAAAAACTAACGCTTTATCCAGATAATAAGTCGATTTACCCATCTTACGTTTTATAAATTTTACCCATACCACATTACTTGCACGGCGACACCAAGGTACTGGAGAGTGCGCCCAACATTGCGTTTTTTCAATTAAATGCGGACGAGATATTAAAAATTGATAAATTGTTTTAATGCATAAATCATCAACCAAAGCCCAATTATTGGCGTAGTGCTCTAACCAATATTCAAAGCGTAATAACAAGTCATCACCATAATTGTCTTGATACTTACGATTGAACTTCATGTATTTATTTAATAGTCCAAAAGCAATTAGAAACTCTTCATTGAACTCGGCATGGCTTAATAAATATTCGCTAATGCCAAGCATCTCATGGGCAGTTAAATCAGGGAAGTCCAGATGAAAGCTTTTAATAATTGACTTAATATCTGCGGCATTTGCTCCAATGCAATGAATACCATGTGGAAAATAACGGCGACTAGCATCGGCTTTCTGTTGCGAGCTCGCGTTAATAAGATCTTGTTTTATTCTTTTTAGATAATATCCAAGCTCATTCATTTCGAGCCTAATCTTATAGCCCAGTTACCGCTATGTTTATTATCGCAATCCTCTTCCGTATCATAGTCTATATGATTGCTCATATTTTTAACGGGGATACGAACTCCTAGGCCCAATAACTTATTCTGAATCAGGGTCGTTAATTCGTTACGACCATTTGTCGCCTTAAATTGATCAAGGCTTTCATTAGTATCAAATATACAAACAATTGTTAAACTTTGAGGAAAGTTTGAATAGCTCACTAAATGCGTCAACCATTGAAAACCGCTGAATTTCTTTAGCGCAGTTTCACAGACTTCCGTTAAAACTTCTCGCAGTTGATTATCTATCTTTTTATCTGTTTTACGCATAATCCCTAAACCGTTATTGAGATAGATAGCTCCGCAGAGAATTAATATAAAACCGACAGTAATTTTTCAAGAGCCAGTTTCCGCTCCGTCGGTGTATGCGCCAGCATGCCATTATCTTGTAAAACCGTTAATAACTTTCGCGGCACAATGTCTTTATTACCCACAATTTCAACATGCCCCGCATCAACCTGTACCCCAGTTGTATTGGGGAAACTATCAATTTTAGAATTATACTGTTCGGATACATCAAACACATCATCACTTTCAATACAGGCTCCCTGATCATCTGAACGACGACAAGAATGTTTCTCATTAGTAACAATCTTAAGGTATCGATCGACCGAGGGTAGCAAAGGCTCAGGTTGCTGAATGAAGTCAGAAGACGCGGTAATTTCATTCCAATTATCACCGGTGATCAACCAACAAATACCAGGGACAATGCCAGCAGAAAGCCAATGAAGCGCATTAATGCCACAATGATCGGCTGCTTGGATTCCAGATAGCGGAGCTGAGATAGTAATTAATTCAAGGTTATTATCTCTCAGTTTATTCGACGGTTTAAAACCATCCTCCAAAGCCTTACGTGAAATTAATCCCCCCATGCTATGACCCATGATTGAGATCTTTTGATTATTCGTCGCTTCTGATAGTTGATTAACGGCACTGGCTAACTTTTCAGCACTATCGACCAAACTATCTCGATCATCATAACTAAAACAAACGGCCTGCTGGCCATGAAATGCGTATAACTGTGCTAAGGATCTAAAGCGCCCCGCTGAACTATCACAACCATGAACTAGCACAGTTAAAGGCGAGGTTGAATCAATTTGAATCGCTGTATCTTCTGCATCGGTACAGGAGCTTAGGTGAGGAATCGACAATGAAGTATCCGGCAAGGGTAAGCGGGTTAAATCAAGTTGTTCTTTTTCAGGAATATAAGCGGGAACTGAAGAACAGCCCACGAAGAACAGTGTAATAAATATAATGTTTAATTTCATAACAATCATTTTTCTAAACCAGTATTAAATAAATCATCATATCAATGTCATATAGCCAATAATGATACAGCAGTCTTATGCTTTTGTATCAGCGGTGAAATACAGCTATTTTGTTGCCATCCAAATCTCTAAAATAGGCGCCATAAAATGCACCATCATTTCTTTTCCCAGGTTCACCTTCACAGGCCCCTCCTAAGATTAAAGCTTTTGCATAAACCTCATTCACTTTATCATTACTATTCAAACTCAATGCAACCATAGTGCCGTTACCATGAGTCGCGGGTTCTTCATTATATGTCATGCTGATTGCTAACTTCGCACCACCATCTTCAAACTCCCAAAAAATCACTTTTTCGGATTCATATATTTTAGTGGCACCCATTATGGACAATATTTCATTATAGAAAGAACCCGCTTTATCAAGATCATTGGTCCCTAGCGTTGTATGTGAGATCATTTTATCTTCCTATATAAACCACTATTCTTATTTTAAATACCTAGCCTAATACATATTTTTTACTTTAGTCTTAGGTTCATTACCATTTAAAAATGGTGAGGGGCTGTTCTTCTTTTGAATCCCCCCTTTAATCATGAAGCCCATTATTTTGATCATTGCTTGGCTAAATAATCAACAACCTTCATTTCAAAGCTAGCATCCGAATAGAAATGCTTAATTAAATTTACCGAGGGAATATCAGTACGTTCCATCAATGGCGCAGCACGTCCGGTAGCAAGTACATAAACATAATGACTCTCACTGCCCCGATAAGACGTTAACATCGGTTCAATAACATCGCTATACATAGCACTGGCTAGCTGAGTAGCATAGCCTTTATTACGATGATCTTCGAGAGTGATAAAATGAATAACACCTAATTCTTGATAGCTAGCGCCTTGAAACCTTATTACCTTCTCGCGGCGGGCTTGGTAATTTTCAAACAAACTATAACCAACGAGCTCTTCATCCACATACAGTTTAACAATTTCTGCTTGAGTACCATACTGCAATTCATCATGCTGAGCTAACCATTGAAAGATGTTCCACATCTTCATATTGTTATTACCCAAAGCAATCAACTCAGGCACACAGTTTTTAACATTACAGCATTCAAATCTAAGCATCGGTATTATCCCTGTCATCTAGCGCCTTTGAATCTTGCCCTTTCAAGTACCGTCCCCTAGGTTCATTGCTTTCGTGCAAAACTACATCAGAATGCAAAAATTCAGCAGCCTCTGCAGATTCTTTTGCCTTCTTAGCACTGCGCTCCAACATTTCAGCTTCCGTTTCGTTGAGTACTCGCTCTCGAATACCCGCGTCTCGCCAATTCGATTGTGGACGACAATGCATAGTGATACCCCGCGCGAGTGCTAACGCATCCAATAAACCCTGATTCGCCCCCTGCCCTTTAAACGGACTCATAGGATGAGCCGCATCACCAATCAATGTCACCTGCTTACCCTGCTGCAATAACTCGGGAGTAAGAGAAGCACGATCATAAACCGGATAACCCGATACTTCCGTTGCCTGAGTCGCGGATAAAATCTGTGGAATAGGATCGTGCCACTGACAGCGTTTAAGGGCTTCTTCTTTCAGAGCTTCAGGCCCTTTTGCGCTCAACGCTTTAGCATCCTCTTCTGCCATCGGAAAACTCAGCTGCCACATCACCGAATCGGTGGTATAAGGCATGATATAGATGCGCTCGTTACCATTAGCGGTTTGGAATACCGTGGCCGAATCCAATAAGGTCTCATTTTCAGATTCAATGGCGGCTAAAGGGCAAATCCCCAAAATCACAATACAGTCTAAATAGCGTAACGGAGAAGCCTCTTCACCAATCAATAATCGACGCACCGTACTACGAATGCCATCGGCACCCACTACAAGATCGGCATGAGCGGTTTTGATTTCGCCATCAATTTGGAAAGTTAACTCAACCCCCTTCCCTTCAGTCGCACTGGCATCAGCTACTTTAAAATCAACAAGCTGATGTCCCCAGGTTATTTTATCGTGACCGCCTAGCTGCTCGATCATGGCTAAACGCAATAACTGACGGGAGATATGGATATTGGTCCGCTTCGGTGCTGCTCGATTATCCGACTCACTCTTGCCAGCGCACCATTTTCTGATGCCCCACTCCCCGATCATCTTGCCTTCAGTGTTATGAACCACATGACGTGTTGAAACAACGCCTTCGGCTAAAGAGAAAATCCCTAGACCCTCAATCGCCCGACTCGCCTGCTGTAACGTCAGTCCATAGCCCTGAGATCGAGCACCAAAACCACTATCGCGTTCATAAAGGGTAAAAGGAATGCCACGATGGGAGCAAGCCACCGCCAGCGCCACACCACCGATACCGCCACCAATAATAGCGACATGAGGGTAGTGTTCGCAATCGGCAGAGCTGTCGGAAGAGTTATCAGCTGTAACAGGCTGTAAGCCGCAACCATTACACTGGCTACAGTTATCTAGATGCGCCTTAGGGCGGGCAGGTGCAGTGCCTTCATGATTGGATTTTTCAAAGGCTTCTAGAGCGCGTTGATAAGCCAGCCTTACTTTTTTTCGTAGGCGCTTACTTTTTTTGCCACGCCCAAGGCACTGAGAACAAGTCGTCCAACGGTTTTCTTCACTCTTCAACTTATTCACCTACCAACAAATCATTGTGTTTTAACTTGTGGACTATTATCGCAAACTTTCCAATCTCCATATACTACTAGATGTTGCTAGATGACTTTGCAATAGCGTATCACTCGAGTTGCAATCCAATAATCGTCGTTCCCAACAACTATTAAGCATCCAAATAGGTTTTTAAATCGTATAGCTAACATACGATTAAAAAGGCACAAGAGATGAATTCAGAGGAAGTGAACCAATTAATTCTACATTACCCTAAACTGCAAGTCCTAAGTGCTGAAAAAGAAGCGTCCATCGCACAAGCAATGGACCAGGCAATGGAACGGCTTGCCCAAGTATTATTAGTGCAAGAAAATTTGCTTGCTCAAGTTAACGATATTCTACTGGCGCAACATCAAACCTCTTCCGTGCTTGACGATTTTTTAACGCAATACGATCTATGGTTATTATCAAAGCATTTCAAAGTATCAAACCTCAATACAGGCGTTACACAGAAAAGCTTATCCATTAGCCTAATAAGACTACAGTGTGATCGTTCCTATGTTTTTGAATTTCTGCTAGCACAGGCAAATAAAATAGAAATCCCTTTAAAAAAGCTGGTCAATTCATTAAAAAATGATTACATAAAATATCGTAATCAATTAGTTCGAGGTAATATTCGGCTGGTAATGCACATCGCAAAACGCTTTACTGGAAAAGGAGTTGATACAGAAGAGCTGATTCAAGAAGGCTCGTTAGGATTAATCAAAGCAGCCGAAAAATACAATTTTCACAAAGGCTATCGCTTTACCACCTATGCCTATTGGTGGATTCAACAAGCGGTTAAACAAGCACTTAGCCAAAAGCGAAGTGCAATACGAATACCTATCAATATCGGTGATCGTATCTTCAAAATAGAATCGACTAAATACGACTTTTATAGCCGCCATGAAAAACAACCAACTTTAGAGCAACTACAGACCCTCACAGGATATAAAAAAGAACATATCATTGCCGTGAATCATATTACCAACTTAACGGTTTCAATAAGTTCATCGCATTACGAAGAGGGTTTAATGCTAGAAGAAGTACTGAGATCTGAAGATATAAATGATGAAGAAAGCTCATCAGCATACTCAAAATCGTATTCGAATAACGAGATGCTAAATATTAACGATACTGAACAATTAAAAAAATGGCTTGAAAAATTACCGCTGCGGCAACAAAAAATCATTACTCTTTATCATGGTATTGGTATCACTGACAGCCTCACCTTCGCTGAAATAGCCCCGCAAATCGGCGTAAGTTTAGAACGCACCAGACAGCTATACCATAAGTCAGTTGATTTCCTTAGAGAGCTGGCAAAATAAAAGCCTTATAGCTAAGGCTATAAAGCTTTTATTAAGATACGTTAATCAAATTTTTTAAACTCAGAATCAGCTCAAAACTGATCTTCAGTAAAATTCATCAAAGACTCTTTACCGGCGGTAATATCAGCGTGCAATAATTCCGCTTGTGCC
>CAJVZR010000079.1 GCA_913019965.1 uncultured Oleispira sp. | reverse complement strand
ATTACCAAGACCAACAAGATCAAGAAGACTCGTTAAATAAATTATTAAAATTTGATCCTTATAGCAGAGTATTCAATGCTTATACTGGCGATTTAATTGACGGGGTTACAGTTCGCCTAATCGATAACAATACAGGCCAGCTGGCTCAAGTTTATGGCGATGATGGCACCAGTAACTTTCCAGCTGAAATTATTTCTGGGAGTAATGTTCAAGATAGCAGCGGAAAAAGTTATGATTTCCCTACCGGTAGCTATCGCTTTCCTTATGTTACCAATGGTGATTATCGTATAGAAGTTAATAACTCGTTTGCTTTCCGCTTTCCATCACAAACCAATGATCAGGTAATTCAAACGTTACCAACGGCTCCCTACTTATTAACTAATCTATCTCGTGGTTTGAACAATACAACGCAGAATTTATTGCTGAATGCGGATATACCACTAGATCCATTATCTGATCGAATTTTATTAGATAAATCCAGTAACCGAACCACGGCAGGTATTGGGGACTATGTTCCATTCACAATTAAGCTGACCAATATTGAATCTGATATTACCAACATCCAACTGGTTGATACACTGCCTGTTGGCCTAAAATTCATTGCCGGCTCTCTTAAAGTAAATAATGACATTAGTGATCAAGTGACAGTGAGTGATAATGGACAAATAATCACCCTTAACTTCCCGACACTCGGTTCACTTGAAGTCGTTAATATTTCTTATGTCACACAAGTATCCGCTACCGCTAATGGCAAGTTAACCAACCAAGCTGAAATACAACACCCCATTTTAAAATCAAACATCGCCACCGCCATGATTCAGATACAAGATGATTTCATGCGTGAGCATGCTCAAGTTTTTGGCCGTATTATTCTTGATGATTGCGCTGGTAACCTAGACGCCGAAGGATTATCGGGTGTCCGATTATTAATGGAAGATGGTCGTTATGTGGTATCGGATGAAGAAGGCCAATGGCACTTTGAAGGTATAGCTCCAGGTGCTCACGTAATTCAACTGGATACAACCACGTTACCACCCTACCTTGAACTATCGACCTGTGATGGTGAATTCTTCCACGCAGGTCAAAGCTACTCTCAATTTATAGATTTACAGCCAGGTACATTATGGCGCGCAGACTTCCATGTTCAGCCTAGAAAGCCTGAACGTGGGGATGTACTACAGACGCTATTGAATGAATTAGAACCTCTGTCCGAAGAAGAGAAATCATCAAACTTATCGACCCCTGTCACTCAAAAGATCATTTATACCGCTAATATTGGTGGCTCTGGTGTTGCCTTAAATAAAGTAATTGAAGAAATTCGCTTACCGAATGGTGTGCGTATGAAACCAGGCAGCCTCACCTTAGATGGCGAGCCTCATCCGTATGATTACCACGGCAACAAAGTTTTTGTTCATATCGGTGACAAACCAAAAGAGTGGTCTCACGAAATAAAATTCACCGCGTTCATTGGCTTAAACGCTAAAAAAGGAACGCTTTCTGCTAGAGCTATTCTGCACTATGAAATAGGCCCTCTGCTAAAAGACAGCACACCTTTAGCAGAAACTCGAGTTAATTTATTTATTCCGCCAGCGAATGGCAATGCGGATCCGTTAAAAAACCCTAAGTTTGAATCCTTGTCCAATGTATTAACGGCACAAGATAAAAATAATTTATCCGACGTTATCTTTGCCTTAGACGGTTTAAAAGATTTAGAAATCTCTGTTACAGGGCACACGGATAATGTACGCATTGCTAAACGTAACCGTCATATCTACGCAGATAATCAAGCCTTATCCGAAGCCCGCGCCAAAGCCGTGGCCGAATATATTTCGCAACAAATTAACCTTCCAATAGAGAAGATTAAAATTGCGGGTTTAGGTAAAACAGCGCCTTTAAGTTCAAATGGGTCCCGTGAAGGCCGAGCCAAAAACCGTCGCGTTGAAGTTCGTGTATTGAATGCGACACCAGAGGTGGCGTTAGCCAGCTTAGATGTCGATGTTCAACTTGCTCAAACAGAAACCCTCATTCCTGGCTTAGATTTATACCAGCCAACTGCTGCGGGTAATCCAGAAGACCTAATCGTTGTGAAACAACAACCCACTATTAATGATGCTTGGTTTAAGAACAAACGTATTGAAAAGAATTGGGTATGGCCACCAGAAGGCTACAGCCCTGATATTTCTGCAACGAATATTCTCGTTCAACACCCAAAGAATAACCGTATTCGCTTAACCCTAAATGGTGTACCGGTACATAGTATTTATTTTGAGGGCATTAAGCGCGCTAATGGCAAAGCGATCTCGGTGAGTGAATGGCGTGGTATTAATATTGAAGAAGGCGAAAACCAGTTTGTCGCTGAGATTTTAGATCGTGATGAAAATGTAATCGACTATATTGATCACAGCGTTTATTTCTCTGGTGCTCCTGCACAAGC
Source organism: uncultured Oleispira sp. (assembly GCA_913019965.1). Classification (GTDB taxonomy): domain Bacteria; phylum Pseudomonadota; class Gammaproteobacteria; order Pseudomonadales; family Oceanobacteraceae; genus Oleispira. The sequence goes on along the minus strand of CAJVZR010000079.1, from coordinate 15,126 downwards.
TGAAATGTTGCCAGAAATGAGTACTTTGATTGCCGACGGTATTCAGGTACCGATTATTGCCGTTCGTTTTAAAGACAAAAATGGTTACCCGGTACGTAAGAATACACAAGGTGAAATTCAAATTTCAGAGCCGTATCAATTACTTCAGCGTAGTGAATACGATATCAATCCGCTGAACGATACCAATAAGTTAAGCTATCGTGTCGAAGGCGATGGTATCGCCTTTATTCGCTTACAACCCACGACCCATACCGGTGAGTTAACACTAACTTTTAATCATAATAATGATCTTACTGATGAAGTACGTTCATGGCTTAAACCTTCTCCACGCGATTGGATTCTAGTTGGTTTAGGCGATTTATCCCTAGGGGCTAATGCGGCAAGTAGTAATAGCAGCCGCAATTCAAATGGTTTGGTTGATGAAAACATCTTCCATCAAGGGCGTCTTGCCTTTTATGGAAAAGGCCAAATTCCCGGGGACTATTTATTAACCACCGCTTATGACTCTGCTAAAAAAGAAACGACACCGTTTGCAACCTTAGTACAGCCCGGTGAATACTACACTCTTTATGCAGATGCGAGCCAACAAGGTCAGGATGCAAGTAGTGGCGACAAACTGTATATAAAAATCGAAAAAGAACGTTTCTACGCACTTTATGGTGATTTCAATACCAGCCTAGATAAAACCAAACTGTCTCGCTATGTTCGCAACTTAACTGGTGCTCAGGTTGTTTACCAAAATGATCTTATAGAATTATCAGGATTTGCAAGCGAGGCCGACTCGAGTTTTGTCCGCGATGAAATTCAAGGCAATGGCACATCGGGCCTTTATCAGCTGAACAATAACTTCATTATTCCAAACTCTGAAACCATCCGCATAGAGACTCGAGAACGACTAAATAACCAGATTATTCTGAGCACTAAAACGTTAAAGCGTCATCTAGATTATAGTCTCGACTATAACAACGGTGATTTGTACTTCAAGTCTCCAATCGCCAGTACAGATAATGCATTTAACCCGATTGTTATCGTAGTAGATTATGAAACCGAGAATCCAACTGGAGGTCATTTAGTCGGTGGCCGTACAGGAATCAAGCTGTTCGATCAAGCAATTACTGCCGGAGTTACTGTCATCGACGAAGACAAAAATGAACAGACTAACCAGCTCACGGGTCTTGATGCCAAAATTGAATTAGGTGACCTCACGGTATCTGCTGAAATTGCACAAACTCACCCAAGTCATTCAGATAGCTCAAGCGCAAAAAAAGTGGAAGCAAAATTCCGCACTTCAGACGCAGAAATCAGCGCATATAGTCAGCGTATCGATCAAAATTTTGGCCTTGATCAACAAAACCAAGCTGATTTAGACCAGCAATCAACCGGGATTAGCGCGGCTTTATATTTAACCGAACAAGATCAACTTAAGCTGGATACGCTTTACCAAACTGAAATTTCTAGTGGCCTGGATAAACAACAAGCAGCTGCAGAATGGACGCATAAAATCACCGATAGTAGTTCAGTGAATGCGGGCTTACGTTCAAGTATGCAAGAAACCTCTGAAGGTATTCGTTTTGTTGATGAATTGAGCTTAGGGGCAAGTGCGCCAGTATTGAATCAAGACTTACGCCTAAACATTAACGCAACGACCGACATTACAGAGCGTAGTGAAGAAAATGATCGCATTAAATTAGGTGCCGAATACCGCTGGACGGATTCTCTCTCGACTTTTGCTGATTATGAGCGCTCTTTTAATGGCAACAATTTAGAGCGTTCCTCACTCGGTCTTCGTACTCAACCTTGGCAAGGTGGCCAAGTTGAGCAATCGTTAGTGCAAGAAACTCAAAACGATGGTTATCGCTTATATTCTGAGTCCGGCCTGAGTCACGATTGGAAAGTTGATGAGCATTGGTTAGTGAGCTTTGGCTTTAACCAGAGTAAAAACCTTGAACAAGCCCAACCCGCAGAGCAAAGTGCCAGCGAAGATTTTCATGCTATAAGTACTGGCTGGGGCTATCGCTCACAGCAGTGGCAATGGACAAATCGCTTAGAGCGTCGTATCGCCTTAAGCAGTCAGACCCATAATGCCCATTCGAGCCTTTATCACCCTCTCAATAGTGCAATGGCCATCGGTGGCAGCATGGACTGGTATAAGCAAACAACGACCCCTGGGTTCGAGCAAAATTTTAATGCTACTCTCGACTTTGCCATTCGCCCGCGCAAACAGCCTTTTGCTCTGTTATTACAAACGCGCTGGATACAGGATTCACTTTCCACTGAGGGTAGTCTAGGTACCGACCAAAGTCGCCGTATCATTAATAATGCCCACCTAAACTGGAAGTTTAATCGTCATAACCAGCTTGCGATGCAATATGGTTTTAAACGCAATTTAGATCAATATAGCAACGATGATTACAGCGCAACTGTACATTATCTAGCCGGCGAGTGGCGTCATCAAATCAGCGATTTGTGGGATATTGGCGCTCATGGCCGAGAATTATTAAACTCTGGCGAGCAACAACAGAATAGTTACGGTTTATCAGTCGGTGCTCGCCCAATGAAGAATCTTTGGACAAGTATTGGCTATAACTTCGAAGGCTTTGTTGATAATGATTTCTCTGCAGCTAACTACACTGCCCATGGCGTGTATTTAAAACTGCGCTTTAAAGCGGATCAAGATACCCTGGCTTCCCTTCGCCAAGCATTCAACTGGTAATTAATCCCTTTCGGTGACTTATTACGCCACCCTAGATGGCGAACTGAACCATGGTCAATCCAATTAGTATCTGCCAGAATGATCAGCAATTATAAAAATATTGCTGGCGCAGGAGCCTTTTATGGCTAAAGAAGTACTGATCAATAAAGATGGCCAACCAAGCTTTGGTGTTTTCCCCGATAGCATCGGTGAAATCAATCACATGGATTACGATTTGCGTAATACTATGGATAAACGCCTGGGGAAATTGGCAAAAAAATTAAAGTACAATCAATTTCAGTTCATTGGCCTAACCAGCCCTGAATTGATCGTAGGTATCGCGATCGTCGATTTAAAATTTGCCAGTAATTGCTTTGTCTACGCTTATCACCCTGAAACTGAAAAATTTGAAGAATTCAGCTTCATTCAACCCCTTGCCCGCAATACCAGCATGAGTCCCAAACCTAACGATGGCTCAGCGACATTTATTAAAGGATCAAACAAGGTTGTCATTAAAGCAACTAATACTCCACGCTTAAGGTCCGTTAATGTCGAGCTTGCAGGGGGCTTTAAAGTTGATGCTATCATCGACGAATCCGCAAATTATGACCCACTAGCCGTATGCGCCCGCGCTGGTTATACCGGCTGGGTTTTCACTCAGAAAGCGACGGCTTTAGTATGTAACGGTACCGTCAAATGGGGAGACGAGCAATTCGACCTAGAAAAAATTGGCGCCCTGGCTTCCGTTGATTGGAGCGCGGGCTACATGCGTCGTGAGACGTCCTGGAACTGGGCTAGCTTATCTTGCAAACTCGCTGATGGTCGCCGCCTAGGCTTTAATTTAGCGGCTGGGGTTAATGAAACTGGTTTTACCGAAAATGGTTTGTGGTTAGATGGCACATTACACAAGGTCGACATGGTTGATTTCCAGTTTGACCGATATCATCATAATCATGCTTGGGCATTACGCTCTAATGACGGCATTATTAACCTTCACTTTGAACCGGCTGGCCAACGTAAAGAGAAAATGAATTTAATCGTCGCTGCTTCAAATTTCACCCAGCACTTTGGTCGTTTCTATGGGGATATTAATCTCAATGGCGAGCTAATTCATCTTGATGGCGTCTGGGGCTTTACCGAAGACCATTACGCCAAATGGTAAACTAAAGCTATTCCTCCTTGCTTTAATTCAACCTCATTACTGTCTACTCTTAATGAAGCCAATGAATTTCAGCAAGGATGCCCATGAACCCCTCCCTTCCCTCTATACTCTCCCTTGCCTTTGCCTTTGCCTGTTTAATTATTACTAGTCCTGCTCAGAGCGAATTCAAAAATAATTCATACAGCTACCTCGGCTTAGGCTCTGAAACCCTTACTTATTCAGAAACGGACGATAATTTTGGAGGTCAATCTTTTGAGAGCCGCTTCACGGGAACTAATCTCGTGCAAAAATCCGGCGGCTACACGGCAATTGGTGATCAATATGGGTTCTTTATTTCGACGTCCTCTACCCTGCTCACCAATGATGCTAAAGAGAAGTGGGATTTTGAAGGAATTGGAATCGTGCAAGAAGATCATATGACCCTTAAGCGCACAGGAATTGATTTACTGGGGGCCTTCCATCTACAGAACGGGCATTTTTTTAATGCTGGGGTTCATTATAAAAGTGTTAGCTTCTCTCGCTTTGAATTCTCTTCAACGGCTAAAACAGAGGATCTTAATGACGCATTATTTGCCAATCCGGCAGTCCAAACACAACTTCAAACTGACCTAGACAATCGCTTAACTGAAATCAATATACTCAGAGCAGGAAGTAACCCTACCGCTTGCATACGGGATTCCAGCATGGAAAATGCGTGTATTGGCACCATTGATACCAATACAAATCAACAAGTGGTTTCATTATTAGAGTATTGGGAACTGCGTAAATTTAAACCCGAGGAAACCCAAGGAGTCGTATTTGAAGACATGACGTCTTGGAGTAGCTTGATTGGCTGGGGTTACGATAGCTACTTTGTCGACCAATCTCTGGGGATGCGCTACAAACTGGCGACTCGAATAGGCGCTTCTCTATATGAAAACGTATTGAATACCGAGAATAATAAATCCCTTACACGTAATTTTGGCGGCGATTGGGATGTGCATTTATTGGCAGGAGTTGGCTATCAATTTCAGAAAGAAATCGGCGTCGTTTTCACATTAGAACTGAATGGTTCACATCGTTCAAAGCTACAGGTGGGCAATGAGAATACTTTCTTACCCGACAATACTCTGTGGGCACTAAGCCCACAAATCGCCGGTTTTTGGTCATTCTAATTCAGCAATGACCAACAGCAAATTGGTTATTGAACTAGTTAGTTATTGAACAACTTGATCAATAACTAACTCAACCGTCTCTTCAGATTTAACTGAGACTGGCTTTAGAACCCCTTGTAAATCACCAGGATTGGCCATTGGCTGCCCACCCTTAGCAACACGAGCAATGATCTGAACTTCTTCAAATTGGCTTAATGCTAAACCCGGCACCATGCCCTGACTATCATTTAATGTTACGACTTGTGGTAAGTCTTTGGCTAAAATTCTTATCGCCGCAAGTGGCATCACAGGACCCGTAACCGCTTTAGCTAACACAAATACCGCATCGCCTTCTGCCAGTTGAGACTTCAATTCAGCGCTGATCGATACTTTTACTTTAACTTCAGCACGCTTCATCCAGCTTAGATCAACGGTCTTGCCTTGCGCTTCTAAACGAGCAACAACACGCTTAATCCCCTGCTCTAAAGCACCCGCTTCAGGGCTGCTCGACATGTTAAACCAAAGCGCTTTCCAATGAGCAAATGCGTCTTCAGGACGATCTAACTCAAAAGCTATTATTCCGCCTAACCCTAACGCTTGAGAGTTACCTGGCTCTATCGCCAACGCTTTTTCGATATAAGAATAAATCGACTCACTCGGCTTTTGCTCGGCAATATAAAACTTGCCTTGAGCAATCTGAACTAACGTCGCCGCTCGGTCTGCTTTCGCTTCTAACGGCAAGGCTAATAGAATTTTCTCGAAGGTTGCGACACCTTCCCTATACTGACCATCGGCAAATAACATACGCGCATATAAATAAATCCATTCACCATTTTCTGGCTTATTAATCGATGCTTTACGTAAGCTTTCTTTTAATGTTTGCTGCTCTTCATCGCTTAACTTGGCCTGCGACATTTTATTCAGTAATTGAGTGGCGACCATCTCATCTTGCGCCCCCATATCTTGATACAAGAATAAAACACTTGAAACCATCACCACAAAAATACCAAATGCCGTTAGAATTTTGGCTTTTGGGCTAACATCACCACCACTTTTAGTGTCTGAATCGGATGAAACCAACTCATAATCCAACTCCATCAGCATTTGCTCGCGTTCGTCATCGCCATAATCCGCCTCAGCGATTTCTTGTTTGCGCTGTTCATATAAGCGTAAGTTTTCCGCTTCTCGGCTTATTTTCAGATTGCGATGAGAAAAAGCAGGCCAAACTACAAAACCTAACGTCACCAATAATAGAACTAGAGTAATAATCATGAATCTTGTTTCTCACTTTTCTCAACAGACTGCTTTCGAGCGGCTTGTAACTCAGCCAACTTAGCTTTTTCTTCTTCACTCAACGGCTGTGACTCTTTACGACCACGAGTTAGGCTAATAATCATAATTAACGCAATAAATGCCATAACACCCGGCGCAAACCATAAGAAGAAAGTATTCTCTTGCACTGGCGGATTGTAACGAACGAAATCACCATAACGGTCTACTAGATAAGTGACGATCTCATCATCACTTTGCCCTTCAATCATCAACTCATAAACCTTATCACGCATATCTCCTGCGACAGGCGCATAAGAATCCGCAAGGTTTTGGTTTTGGCATTTAGGGCAGCGTAAATCTTCTGCCAATACATCAAAACGCTTTTTATCCACCTCATTATCAAAAGGATAAAGATGACCATTCACCACGGCAAAGCTGGAAAGAGAAAATAGAGATAAACAAATCGCGAACAACAACTTCATTATTTAGCCTCCCCTTTAGGGGCTATGCCTTTCGAATCAGCAGCTTCAGTATCTGTGCCTTTAATATGTGTCTTCATTTGCTCAAAGACTCCCTTGTACTTCTGCCAAACACGAAGATTTAAATCCCCCACGTGTTTTGCGCGAATAATTCCGTCACCATCAACAAAAAAGGTTTCTGGTGCACCGTATACCCCAAGCTCCAAACCTAACTTACCTTTTGGATCGCTAATATTAAATTCATAAGGATTACCATAATCACGTAGCCATACCTTCGCTTCGTCATCGTCATCTTTATAATTAATACCGATAATTCGTACACCTTCTGCGGCCAGCGTATTTAAAAACTCATGCTCGGCTTTACAAGTAGGACACCAAGTTGCCCAAACATTAACCAGCATGGGTTTACCCTGTAAATCCGACTGGGTTAACTGTTTTTCGGTTTCAACTTGCTGCAAAATAAATTGCGGAAACGGCTTACCAATTAATGGTGAAGGTAAAACGTCTTTATCTTCTCGGCCAATACCGCTTCCCAAGAAGATGGCCATCACCACAAAAATAATCAGCGGAACAAACAACATCGTGCGATTCATATTAACTACCCAATTCCATTCTTCTCTAAGCTAAAGGTCTAAGCTAAACGTTTAAGCGCTTTTAACACGCATGCGATAGCGTTTATCCAATATCGCTAATAAACCACCCAACGACATAAAGAGGGAACCAAGCCATACCCAACGCATATAGGCTTTAACTTGCAAACGCATAGCCCAAGCACCATTTTCTAATGGTTCACCCATGGAAACGTATAGATCACGGAATAATCCCGCATCGATCGCAGCCTCCGTCATCATAGAACCTTTCACTTTATAACGACGCTTTTCAGCATGTAAGGTTGCAACGAGCTCATCACCTTGGAAGATTTCGAAAACACCCACATGAGCACTGTAGTTTGGCCCTTGCTGAGTACCGATTTGAGCAAACTTAAACTCATAACCCGATAACGTAGCGCTTTCACCCGGGTACATTTTCAATGCCTTTTCGACACTGAAGTTACTCACTACAGCAATACCAATAACCGTAATCGCCACACCTAAGTGCGCAATGACCATGCCCCAATAGCTCAAGCTTAACTTCGACAATCGACTCAACTGGCCCTTGGATTTCGTCCAAACATCGCGAACAGTTGTCGCAATCAACAATGTTGCGATAAACATTCCGAAGGCAACTTTAAAATTCATTTCACCGGCATGAACCAAAGGAAATACTGCCGCTACAAAGATGGCTAAGATAACGGAGCCGGCAATTTGACCCAGCAATAACTTACCCGACATTGTTTTCCAGCGCGACATCGCACCAATACCGGCTAAGGCGGTTAATGCCGAAGCCAAAGGAACAAACATGGTATTAAACCAAGCTGCACCTACCGATAATTTCTCTCCAGTTATCGAGTCAACGATTAGTGGATACAAGGTGCCCAATAAGATCGTTAGGGTCGCAACCACCAACAATGCATTATTGGCTAATAAAAAGCTTTCTCGCGACAACAATTTAAACTTACCGGCGGAAGATACTGTCGGTGCTTTCATTGCGAAAAGTGTTAACGAGCCCCCCACACAAAGGCCGAGTAATATAAGAATGAATACCCCACGCTCAGGGTCCGAAGCAAACGCATGTACAGACGTTAAAACACCAGAACGTACCAAGAAAGTTCCTAATAAGCTCAAAGAGAACGCAAAGATGGCTAATAACACGGTCCAGCTTTTAAAGACCCCACGCTTTTCTGTCACCGCTAGCGAGTGAATCAAGGCAGTACCGACTAACCAAGGCATAAAGGATGCGTTTTCAACCGGATCCCAGAACCACCAGCCGCCCCAGCCAAGCTCATAATATGCCCACCAGCTACCTAAAGAGATACCCAGTGTTAGGAATACCCAAGCAGCGGTTGTCCATGGACGAGACCAGCGCGCCCAAGCCGCGTCTAAACGTCCGCCTAATAAAGCCGCGATAGCAAAAGCAAACGCCACAGAGAAACCCACATAACCCATATACAGGGTTGGTGGGTGAACAATCAAACCAAAATCTTGCAATAAAGGATTTAAATCTGCGCCATCAGTAGGAATGGATGGCAAGCTGCGATCAAATGGATTAGAAGTGAACAAGGTGAAGAGGATGAAACCAACACCCACCATACCCATTACCGCGATCACTCGCGCGACCATGTCTAGCGGTAAAGTACGACTAAAGAGTGCAACAGCAGCGCCCCATAAGCCCAACATCAGAACCCAAAGTAGCAATGAGCCTTCATGAGCCCCCCAAACCGCACTGACTTTAAACTGTGTCGGTAAAAGGCTATTACTGTTATTAGCAACATATGCGACTGAAAAATCGTCAATGACGAAGCAATAAGTTAACGCCGCAAAACTGATCGTTAAGAAAACTGCTTGGCCTAACGCCATAGGTCTTGCGTATTGCATCAACCATTCACGATTGGTTTGCGCCCCGATTAAAGGAACAATAGATTGCACACACGCAAATGCGAGGGCAATTAGGAGTGCTATGTGTCCGTATTCAGCTGCCATTTCTAGTACTGCTTTTCAGAGGTTGGTTGTGTTTGGTATGCAGAAGGTGAATGCTGCACTTTTTCTACAGTATTTTTTTGCAAGTTTTCAACGCCGTCTTTATGAGCTGAATCTAACGCATGCTTCACTTCTGGAGACATATATTCTTCATCGTGCTTAGCTAATACTTCTGAAGCGATCATTACGTTACGCGAGTCGACCTTTCCGAGTGCAACGATGCCCTGACCTTCGCGGAATAAATCCGGCAAGATACCTTCATATTCAACCGTCACATTCACAGCACCATCGGTAATATCGAAGCTTACTTGCAAGCCATCGTCACTACGAGTCACACTGCCTTCAACCACAAGGCCACCTGCACGAATTGTTTGTCCAGGCTTCACTTCACCATTAGCTATTTGTGTCGGGGTCATAAATAAATCAATATTCTGACTAAGAGAGAACATCATCAAGCCCACGGCTGCGCCAAGACCGATTACCATGAATAAAATCAGAATCAGTCGATTCTTACGCTTCGGATGCATTTTTCTTCTCCCGACGCTGAAGGCGCGTCTGTTGTTCAATCAATTTTTTACGCTGGCGAATTGGTGCAAGGATATTTGCGATAATCACCAAGGCGGTAATGCCATAACAAAGCCACACATAAAAACCGTGCTTACCCATGGCTAAAAATTCTGCAAAGCTATCAAAAAACATATTAGTACTTTTCCTCTCTACCCTTTATCGCTCTGCTTGCGCCTGAATTAGCTTTTTCACCCAGTTCTTTTTACGCTCATGCCATAACACTTGATTGCGTGTACGCATAAAAATCAAAGTAGCGAATAACAAGTAAAAACCGACAATCATAATCAATAGAGGAATCAACATATCCATGGCCATGGTTGATTCTTCAGTCAGTTTCAACGTCGCAGGTTGATGCAGTGTATTCCACCACTCTACGGAATATTTAATAATAGGAATGTTGACTAGGCCAACCAAGGACAAAATCGCCCCCGCTTTTGCTGCAGTATCTTCAGTATCCATGGCTTTTTGCAGCGCCATCACACCAAAATATAAAAACAGTAATAACAGCATAGAGGTTAGGCGTGCATCCCAAACCCACCAAGTTCCCCAAGTCGGCTTACCCCAGATAGCCCCCGTCATCAGAGCAATAAAACAAAAGCTAGCACCAATCGGCGCAATAGAGGCTGCCACCCAAGCGGCCATTTTCATTCGCCAGATTAAGAAGATAGCCCCAGCGATCGCCATCATGGCATAAGCGCTCTGAGCAAGAATGGCCGCAGGTACGTGAATATAAATAATACGGAAGCTATTACCTTGCTGATAATCAGCTGGTGCAAAAGCAAGGCCCCAAACAGTACCCACGATCATGCACAGCGCCGCTGGAATCGCAAACCAAGGCAACCAGCGTGCTGATATTTCGTAAAACCATTTTGGCGACCCCATTCGGTGATACAGTCGTTTTAACGCTTCCCACATAATCTATATTCCAAATACTATTGTTAAATTAACGTGAAAGATTCAATTTCAATGCACCCGCTACCGCAAACGGAGTAAGGGTCATTGCGATACATAAAAACGAGGCTAAAAAGCCCAATTGTCCAGCATATTCCATTTCAATGCCCGCATGATATACCGCGCTGGCGCCAAAGATGAGTATAGGAATGTAAAGAGGCAAAATAACCAGACTTAATAGCAATCCGCCACTGCGCACTCCTGCCGTTAATGCCGCTCCTACTGCTCCTAATAGACTCAAGATAGGCGTACCTAATAACAAGCTAAAAAATAATGCACTGTAGGCTTCTTCCGGCAAATTCATCATTAAAGCGAGCAAAGGAGCGACTAACGTGAGAGGTAAGCCACTGATACACCAATGAACAAAGACCTTACCAAGTGCCATGGCGTACAAGGATTCACCAGACGCTAACCACTGCTCTAAAGTGCCATCTTCAACATCGGCTTTAAATAAAGCATCTAAAGATAATAAGGTCGCTAATAAGGCAGCGACCCAAACCACACCCGCGGCGATTTTAGCTAAGAACTTAGGGTCTGGATCAACCGCCAATGGAAATAGCGCCAATACCATCAAGAAAAACATCAATGGGTTCAGCCATTCTCCAGGGTTCCGCGCAGCAATCACCAAGTCACGCTTTATAGTTGCAACGACTAAACTCATTTGTGCATCCCCAACTCAATTTGGCGCAAAGCAGGAATGTCATTTAAAGCATGGTGACTGGTAATTAAAACAGAGCCGCCAAATTCAACGTGTTTTGCTAGCTGACCCTCTAACCAATCAACTCCCGCTTTATCTAACGCGGTGAAGGGCTCATCTAAAATCCAAAGGGGTGTTGGGGTTACTAATAATCGCGCAAGTGCTACTCGACGCTGCTGCCCAGCGGAAAGCTGCTGACAAGGAACATCTTCATAGCCTGCCAAGGTGACTTCTTCTAGCGCCTGCCAAAGATCATCTTCTTTCACTTCTGGCCAACTGCTGACAAACCAACGCAAATTCTCTAAGGGGGTAAGCACTTTTTTTATCGCAGAAAGATGACCAATATATAAGCGCTGACGAGCATAATCTTGAAAGCATTCTTGGATATTCTCATCGCACCAACGAACTTCACCTTCAAAATCTTGATTCAACCCCGCCATTAAGCGTAACAAGGTCGTTTTACCCGCCCCATTAGGGCCCACCAATTGGATGAGATCGCCTTTTTTCACGGATAAATTAAGATCTTCAAACAAGAGCCGATCATCGCGTTCACAACTCACGTTATGCGCGGATAGATCACAGTGTGTGGTAAACCTGCTTGATGGATCAACAGGTACTGAGCGGGTCATAATATTCCTATACTATTTGTATGCGTTCTATAGTTCGTTATATGGGTTTTATAGCTCGCATTATAAACAGATTCATAGCCTGCAGGTACTAAATGTCGGCCTCAAGATTGATCTAGGTCGGTCGATAGTATGAAATAGTGACCTATGCCCTGTTTATTTATCCCTTTGCGAAGTAAATAAACCCCTATAATCAATATGTTATCGACTAAAGAAGCACTTTAACGATGGATAGAATCCCCCTCATTAACCCGAAATTGATCAAGGTTGTCGCAGCAAATGCACAAAGCCGACCTACATCAGTTCTACAGGCCGAGGTGATCGCATCTGAACCGTTAAAAGACTCCAATAGTCAGCAGTACAAGGTCACTCTAAAAATCGGCCAGCAGCAATTAGAAACCATTAGCTCAGAAAACTTTAAAAAGGGCTCTCAGCTCGAAGTTAAAATAGCCCCTGGACCGGAATTAAAGATACTGCAAAATCAGCCACCAGCAGCAGGAGTTAGTCGTAGCCAGAATACAAGTGCCCCAGCTCAATTGGCGATGCAACAGCTATTAGCGGATCGTATTCCTAATATTCAAACCCAAGAACTACCTAAGTTGATTGATCAGCTTAGCCAGTTGCTTTCTACAGGAAAAATAGCGCCGCCACTTGGCGCTGCGACGAGCACTACGACAACCAGCACTATAACCAACACAACGACCAGCAATTCCAGCTCAACCAATGCTTCAACGCACATCAATACGATGGGAATAGAAGCTAAACAAGCAGAAAGCAGCTCAGCTAAAAGCAGTACACAACAATCTATTGCAAACCTAGCGTATAAATCGCTCTCGGCTTCCCTAGAGCAGAACACAAAAGCCTCATCATTAACTCAAGCTCAGCCATCGACTAGCGACAATGTGAATAAGACGTCAGACACCACACCATTACAGCAAGTTAAAACCTGGTTACAGCAACTGCCTAAAAGTGAAGATATTGGCCATAGTATCGGTTTACGCAATGCGGTAAATAATGCAGGTCCTAGGGCAGAAATCCAACTAAGTCAGCTTGCCCAGCAACTGATTACTCTAAATCAAAAAGGTGATAATCCCGCAGAAAGACTCAGTGCAAATTCTCTTTTTCAACAATTACAGAAGATTCAACAGCAAGTCCTAACCAGTGCCCCAGAGGCTAGTTCAAAAACAGAGCTTACTAAAACAGAGCTTACTAAAACAGAGTTAGCCCAGACTGATTTAGCAAGCTTGGTTAAAAATACAGCAAAGACCTTAGCCACCAATACACAACAGGTTCTCGAAAGTTTAAAACTCAGCCCAAAGAGAATTGAGGGCCAAGGGCCGACTCCGCTAATGACAACGGCGATGAAGTCGCCTGTAAATACGCCAACAGGCTCTACGGCTAATCCAGCTATATCGAATTGGCAAAACCCATTACTCAATAGCCAAACTTATGCAAACATCAATAACTTAATGCAGGACCCTTTATTACAAAACCCAAGCTCAAATAATAAGTTTGCCTTAAGTCAGATACTGATGACCCAAGGAGAACCGCCACAAGTACCGCTAAACTGGCCAGAACGTTCAGGTAATGACGCGACAATATTACGCACCCTGCAAAATTTATTAGCTCATATTGAACGCGAACAAGGGGTACAAATGCAGAGCTCTGATAACAGCCCTGCCAACTCTCCAGTGCAGCCAACCCCGCAAAATCAACATTGGCTACCGTTATTAATAAACCATCAGCAACAATTACAGTTAATTGAATTTTTTATAGATAAAGAAGAAAGAGAAAATAGCCAAGGTGAGAAAAAAAACCATTGGTTTATCAATCTACATTTTGATTTGCCGCAGCTCGGTAAATTAGGTATTGAAATAACGATGCTTGATAATGAGTGCAATACGACCTTCTGGTCAGAATCATCTTCAACCCTCAACCAGCTATCCCATCACATTCAACCACTACGCCAGCGCCTAACCGATCAAGGGATTATCGTTAGCGATGTGCAATCTCGTCACGGTACTTTAGCTAAGCGTAAACACAACATTCAACAACGTTTAGTGGATATTAAGACCTAAAGCTTGGTCTGAGCGCTCAAAGATATGTACGGAGGTCATAGTGAAAAAAGAAGTTCTTGATGAAATACCGGCAAGTATTTTAAATGCAAAGCAAGCCATTGCTCTGAGTTATGATGGCGAAACTGCACCGACTTTGGCAGCGAAAGGAGATGATGAGTTAGCCCAAGCCATCATTCAGCTGGCTTTACAGGCACAGGTGCCTATTTATGAAAATGCGGAACTGAGTCAATGGTTAAGTAAACTAGAGCTTGGAGACGAAATCCCTCAGGCTTTGTACATTACCATCGCTGAGATTCTTGCCTTCGTTTACCAACTCGAAGGCAAGGAACCTAATAACAAATAAACATCAATCGGGCATCTATACGGCTTATCTAGACGACCTGCTCGGCTTGCTGAGTGACCGCACTCAATAACCAAGCAATATGGCATTCAACCACATCTTCCGGAATCAAATCGACGGCATCCATGAGTGTCGATAAAGCACGATAATGATAACTATCCACCAAGCCATGCAACGATGCAGTAAAAAATAATGCGAGTTGTTTTTGTCGACTATCACTTTGTTCTGCTAAAGATGGAATCGCATCAATAATCAAAGTCATCAGATGGCGCTGCCACTCTTCGACCAAACGCGCTAATTGCATCTCTAGCTCTTGATCTAGCTGCTCCGTATCTTTTAGATTCAACCGTGGCGGCTGAAACATCAACTGGTAATAACCAGGATCTTGCTGGGCAAAGCTGATTAATAATCGAGCGAATTGCTGCAATGCTTGCTCAGCATTTGTCGCTTCCCCCATCTGCTCATTCATTTGAGCAAAGAACATTTCAAAGCCGCGTAAACGCGTTTGAATGAAAAGCACTTCCTTATTGGGAAAGTAGTTATAAATATTACT
>CAJVZR010000078.1 GCA_913019965.1 uncultured Oleispira sp. | reverse complement strand
ATGGAACTATCAGTAGAAATCAGCAAGTACCCATTAGCGGACGATTATATTCCGGCGATCAAAGATTTTATCGAACGCCTTCAAGCGACCGAAGGTTTAAGCGTGGTAGGCAATACCATGAGCACTCAAGTCTTTGGCGATTATGATTTGGTGATGGATACACTAAAAGATGAAATGCGCCGTTCGTATGAACAATTTGGTAAAGCCATTTTTGTGTGTAAGTTTATCGGGGCCAATTTAGATCCGGCTTTAAATCCTCACGGTGATGCGTAAAAGCCTAGCGAACAAAAATAAGGAATTTGTTAATGAATGAGTTTTATCAAGGCGTACTTTCTGCTGCTCAAGCTATGAGTATTTGGGAAGTGGTTGCTGTTATTCTAGGTGTCGCTTATTTAGTTCTAGCCATGCGCCAGAATATTTTATGTTGGTATGCCGCTTTTGGTAGTACTGCCATTTTTAGCTGGTTATTTTGGGATGTTAGCTTGGTCATGGAGTCAGGCTTAAATGTTTATTATTTAATAATGGCGGTTTATGGCTGGTGGGTTTGGCGCGGTAAAGCTCAGGCCGATCAAGGTTCAAATGCATTGGTTGAAAAAAGCTTAGGAAAAACGGTCGAAATTAAAACTTGGTCGTTATCACGTCATGGCTTAATCATTGGTGGTATTGTATTGACCAGCTTGGCGACGGGCTATGGCTTAGAGCAAAATACCAGTGCTGCATTACCTTATCTCGATTCTTTTACGACTTGGGGTGCTGTGATTACAACCTATATGGTTGCACAGAAAGTACTAGAAAACTGGCTGTACTGGGTCGTGATTGATGTTGTTGCCATCTATTTATATATTGATAGAGAGTTATATTTAACGGCTCTGTTAATGGCTATCTATGTGGTATTGGCTGTAATCGGTTGGTTCATGTGGTTAAAAGAATATCGTCAACAAGAAGCTATTCCTGCCAATGCTTAACTTATCCGATGTGCTCGATGATTGGCCACTGTGGGGCTTAACAACTAAGCCTGTTACAGCGGAACAAGTTAAGCGCTTAAGTGGCGGCTTAACGAATCAATGTTTTCAGCTATCACTTGAGAGTGGTGAATATATTATTCGCATTAGTGCGGAAAATACCCAAGCGCTGGGAATAAATCGACACGTTGAAAAATCTATTCATCAGCTAGTCTCGAGTCTGCAGTTCACCAGCTCACTGCGCTATTGCAGTGACGATGATGGTTATTGGATTCGTGATTTTATTAGTGGCGAAGTGGTCAGCGAAACGTTACAGGATGCATCGGCTATCAGTGATAGCTTATTGACCTATATGGTTGAACAGCTGAAAGCCTTACACCAAGTGCCGATTGATTTATCACTGGCTGAGGTCAATATAAGTCAAACCGCTGAATCTTATTGGGATGTTATTGAGAGTAAGAATCCTGAAGATGAGTTATTGAAGATGAAGCCTTTGATGCAAGTGGCTATGAGCGAGCCACCTGCAGGTGAGCTCTGTCTTTGTCATCTAGATCCTGTATTAGCCAATTGGCTCTATACCGCGGAGGGATTGCAATTATTAGATTGGGAATACGCAGGTTTTGCTCATCCTCTGTGGGATCTGGCAGCTTTTTTCCAGGATATTAAAGATAATTCGAAAGCTGGCACTAAAGTCATAACGAATTTAGAAAATAAAATACTGTCTATTTATGGTGTGCAGGATCTTGTTGCGTGGCGTCGTGCTAAGGTGCAAATGGAATATTTGTCGTCTCTTTGGCACCGGGCGCAAAGCTAGAAAAACCATTAATAGTGCTGTTTTAAAGCACTTGCAGCTCCCCCCACTTTCTTTGTACCCTTGATATAACAAGCTCAGATGTTAGAATTGTTTCAATTGAACGTTCAATCAAGAGTATTATGGCTAGAGTCGGTACAGAGAAAATACGTAAGCAGCAGTTAATTGAAGCTACGATAAAATCGATCGAAAGCCACGGCTTTCAAGGTACCACCATTATGACCATCAGCCGACAAGCAGAAATGTCGGCAGGTATTATTAGTCATTATTTTGGTAGTAAGCAGGGTCTTATTCTTGCCACTATACGTCATCTTCTAGAGCAGCTTAAGCAAGGTTTGTTACAGCAAATTGCTAATTGCGAGCAGCCTCTCACCCCTGAATTACGATTACAGATGATTGTTGATACTAACTTCGACTGTTTTCAACAATCTACCTCAGTAACGCGTACCTGGCTGTGTTTTTGGGCCCAAGCGTTACATGACCCTGAGCTTGCACGCCTGCAAGCCGTGAATAGCAAACGCTTGCAGCGTAATCTACTCTATTCTTATAAACAAATAATTTCAGACAAGGAAAAAGCCATCGAAGCGGCCAGTATGACGGCGGCTATGATCGATGGTTTATGGCTGCGCAGCAGTTTAAGTCAAACCAGTGATATCGAATTTAAACATGCAGAGCAGTTGTGTAAGGCTTTTATCGCGACTCAATGCCAGTCAGGCCAATAATTATGTTGTTAAAAAACTTTATCGATGGTGCTTATCTCGATAATGACAGTGGTAAGACCTTTGATGTAATTAACCCAGCCACGGGTGAATTAGCTTACCAGGTAGAGGTTGCTGACGAAAAAATCCGTGATGCTGCGATAAAAAGTAGCCAACAAGGTTTTCTAGTTTGGTCAGAAATGACCGGCTTTGAGCGTAATCGTATTTTATTGAAGGCGGTTGCTTTATTACGTGAACGTAATGATGAACTGTCTGAAATCGAAGTGATTGATACCGGTAAGCCTTGGCAAGAAGCCTCGGTGGTTGATGTAGTAACTGGTGCCGATTCGATTGAATATTTTGCTGCACTGGCACTCAGTATTGAAGGTACACAACAAGATCTAGGTGGGGATTTTTATTATACCCGTCGTGAACCACTGGGTGTTTGTGCTGGCATCGGTGCGTGGAATTATCCGTTACAGATTGCTTGCTGGAAAGCAGCGCCAGCTTTGGCCTGCGGTAATAGTATGATCTTCAAGCCTTCTGAAGAAACTCCACACGGTGCTTTGAAACTGGCTGAAATATTCATTGAAGCCGGAGTACCTGCGGGCGTCTTTAACGTCGTACAAGGCGATGGTGAGGTCGGCGCTTGGCTAACCAACCATAGTGAAATTGAAAAAGCCTCTTTTACTGGTGAAGTTGGAACGGGTAAAAAAGTGATGGCAGCCGCCGCGAGTAATCTAAAAGATGTAACGATGGAGCTGGGTGGAAAATCACCGCTGATCGTTTTTTCTGATGCTGACCTTGATGAAGCTGTATCAGCTGCAATGCTAGGCAACTTTTATACTCAAGGTGAAGTATGTACCAACTGCACCCGTGTATTTGTACAAAAAGATATTTATCCTCGATTTATTGAATTGCTGAAACAGCGCACGGAAAATAATATTGTTGCGGGAAATCCTATGGATCCTGAAACAAATTTTGGTGCGTTAATTTCTGCCAAGCATAAACAGTTAGTTTTAGACTACATAGAAAAAGGCACTGAAGAAGGTGCCTTTTTATTAACCGGTGGGCAAGAATTACAACCTAAAGGTTTTGAAAACGGCAATTTTGTCGCGCCGACTATTTTTACCGAATGCAGCGATGATATGACCATCGTTAAAGAAGAAATCTTTGGCCCGGTTATGTCGGTATTGGTTTTTGACTCGGAAGACGAAGTGATCAAGCGTGCTAACGCTACAGAATTTGGTTTAGCCGCAGGAGTCTTCACAAACGATCTTCGTCGTGCTCACCGAGTCGTTAAGCAAATGCAAGCGGGTATTTGTTGGATCAATGCTTATGGCGCATCACCAGCAGAAATGCCTGTAGGCGGTTATAAACTTTCCGGTATTGGCCGCGAAAATGGTTCTTCAACCATCAATCAATATACCCAGATTAAGTCTGTCTATGTGGGTATGCAGTCGCTCGAAAGCCCGTTCTGATATTTCTCGCTAAATCAGTGTCTATTTTAAAATAGACACTGATTAATTTTTTAGTGAGTTGCGAGTGCCTTTCTTTTCCGTATGAATGTTTAACAATCGAGTTGTTAGCGGTATGACAAATAAAATGAATTACGATTACATTATTGTAGGTGCAGGATCTGCGGGTTGTGTTTTAGCCAACCGCTTATCGGAAGATCCTAATGCTTCGGTTTTATTATTAGAAACGGGCGGTACTGATCGTAGTATTTTTATTCAAATGCCAACGGCGCTATCGATTCCGATGAATACTAAAAAGTACGCTTGGCAATTCGAAACTGAAGCTGAGCCGCATCTTGATAACCGTAAAATGCACTGTCCTCGTGGGAAGGTATTGGGTGGCTCCTCTTCAATCAACGGTATGGTTTATGTTCGTGGCCACGCCAAAGATTTTGATGAGTGGGCTGAGCAAGGGGCAACCAATTGGGATTACGCCCATTGCTTACCGTATTTTAAAAAATCAGAAACTTGGGCTTTGGCGAGTGAGCAGCCTGAGTCTGAAGATTATCGTGGGCAAGAAGGTCCGTTAGGGGTTAATAACGGTAACCAGATGCAAAACCCGTTATACCAAGCGTTTGTTGATGCGGGTGTTGAAGCGGGTTACATGGATACCCCAGATTATAATGCCAAGCAGCAAGAAGGCTTTGGCCCTATGCACATGACCATTAAAAACGGTGTGCGCTGGTCAACGTCTAATGCGTATTTAAGACCTGCGCTTTCACGGCCGAATTTAACCGTAGTCACTCATGCATTAGTGCATAAAGTATTATTATCGACGGACTCTGAAAGTAAGAAAGCCAGCGGTATCCGTTACGAGCGCAAAGGCAAGATCATAGAAGTGGCTGCAAATAAAGAAGTCGTTCTATCAGCAGGACCCATTGGTTCGCCGCATTTATTACAGCTATCTGGTATTGGCGCAAAAGAGACATTAGAAAAAGCCGGCATAGAATGTCAGCATAACTTGCCTGGGGTTGGCGAGAATTTACAAGATCACCTCGAGTTCTACTTCCAGTTCAAATGCAAGCAACCGATTACTCTGAACGGTAAATTAGACTGGTGGAATAAGCTGTTAATTGGTACACGCTGGTTCTTCTTTAAAAAAGGGTTAGGCGCGACCAATCATTTTGAATCTTGCGGCTTTATTCGTTCAAAAGCTGGCGTGGAATGGCCAGATCTGCAATATCACTTCTTGCCAGCCGCCATGCGCTACGACGGTCGTACGGCATTTGCCGGCCATGGGTTCCAAGTTCATATTGGTCATAATAAGCCACTGAGCCGCGGTGCGGTAAAAATTACCAGCGCAGATCCAAAAGCGCATCCGAGTATTCGTTTTAATTACCTGGCTGAAGAAGCAGATAAAGAAGGCTTCCGTGACTGTGTGAAGCTGACTCGTGAGATTATTAACCAACCGGCATTCGATGATTACCGTGATGGTGAGATCCAGCCGGGTGAACAAGTTCAAACGGATGAAGAGATAGATGCTTTCGTTCGTGCTAATGTAGAGAGCGCTTATCACCCTTCATGTTCCTGTAAGATGGGGACGGATGATATGGCGGTTGTTGATCCTGATACCAAGGTTCATGGTATTAACAATCTACGTGTCGTCGATTCGTCTATCTTTCCGACGATCACTAATGGCAACTTAAATGCGCCAACAATCATGGTCGCTGAGCGTGCCGCGGACTTGATTAAGCAAGGCGGAGTTTTACCGCCGAGCCAAGCGGAAGTCAGCATGGCACCCGATTGGCAAACCGTGCAAAGAAGTAAGTTCTGATTGTGGGACACAATAAGAACCCTTAATAAATCGTGACGATCGAATAAAAAGAACGAATAACAAAAACGAAAACAACCACAACAACTCAGGAGAAGAAAATGAAAAAGTTAGCAATCACGGCAGGCATCCTTGCCTCAAGCTTAATGGGTGCCAATGTTGCCCAAGCTAATGAGTGTGAAACGGTTCGCTTTGCCGATGTTGGCTGGACGGATATTACGGCAACCACGGCTTTAACGTCGGTTGTATTAGAAAGCATTGGTTATAAAACCAAAACTCAAGTGCTTTCTGTTCCTGTGACTTATAAGTCTATGGCGAACAAAGATATCGATGTTTTCTTAGGCAACTGGATGCCAACGATGGAAGCCGATATTAAGCCTTACCTTGAAGCGGGTACGGTTGAGACGATTCATAAAAATTTAGAAGGTGCTAAGTATACTCTAGCCGTTCCTAAATCTGTTTATAACTCTGGTGTTAAGACGTTTGCAGATATCGCAAAATTCGCCGATAAATTTGATAGCAAAATCTATGGTATCGAGCCAGGTAACGATGGTAACCGTTTAATCCAATCTATGATTGATCAAAATGCTTTTGGCCTAAAAGGTTTTGAAGTTATCGAATCAAGTGAAGCGGGCATGCTTTCTCAAGTTAAGCGTCAAACTCGTCGTAATAAAGCGATTGTATTCTTAGGTTGGGAGCCACACCCAATGAACTCTAACTTTGAGTTAGCGTATCTAGAAGGCGGTGATGATTTCTTTGGTCCTAACCTAGGTGGTGCTAATGTTCATACTAACGTACGTAAAGGCTATACCAGCGAATGTAAAAACGTAGGTAAGTTGCTAACGAACTTAACCTTCACTCTAGCGATGGAAAATGAAGTGATGGCCGCTATCTTGGATCAAGGTAAAAAGCCAAACGTTGCGGCTCAAGATTGGATCAAGAAAAACCCTACGATCTTGAACTCTTGGTTAGCTGACGTAACAACTTTAGATGGTAAGCCTGCACTAGCGGCAGCAACTGCTAAGCTAAAGTAAGCATAAGTTTGTAAAGAATATCGTAACCACCATTCATAACAGTAAGAGGCTGCGAGTAGTAATAACTGCTCGCAACACAGATCTTCATGGAACAGTATAAATTACCGTTAGGTAATTACACCGAAAAATTTGTCGACTGGTTAGTTGATAATGGTGCATCAGTTTTTGATGCTATCTCTGAATCATTAGAGTGGCTGATTAGCCTATTTACTGATGCGCTATTATGGCTAAACCCCATTGCTTTTATTGTTATCGTGGTTGCGATTGCTCTGTATTTTCGCCGTTCAATTGGCTTAGCGGTTTATGCCGTGATTGCCTTGTTATTGATTTGGAATCTCGGCTATTGGGTTGAAACCATGCAGACCCTCGCTTTGGTACTGTATGCGACCTTACTCTGTATGCTGATTGGTTTACCGATTGGTATATATGCTGCGCACCATCCAATGTTTTATCGTGCATTACAGCCTGTATTAGATTTAATGCAGACGGTTCCAACCTTTGTTTATTTAATTCCTACCTTAACCCTATTTGGTTTAGGTGTTGTGCCTGGATTAATTTCCACCGTTATCTTTGCGATCGCCGCGCCGATCCGATTGACCTATCTAGGCATTTCGGAAGTGCCAAAAGATATTCTAGAAGCCGGGCAGTCCTTTGGTGCGACTAAGCGCCAGTTATTATTCCGCATTGAATTACCCGCTGCCGCAACTAGTATTGCCGCAGGGATTACTCAATGCATCATGTTATCGTTATCAATGGTAGTAATTGCCGCACTTGTGGGGGCTGATGGCTTAGGTAAGCCTGTCGTCCGTGCACTGAATACGGTAGATATTGCTAGCGGTTTTGAAGCGGGCTTAGCGATTGTTTTATTAGCGATCTTATTGGATCGTTTATTTAAAGCGGGGCAAGCTAAATGATTAATATTAAAAATCTTGATGTCATTTTTGGTGATAAACCGGAAAGAGCTTTAAGCTTATTAGATGCCGGTAAAGAGCGTGAAGAAATTCGTAATGAGACCGGTTTAGTTGTCGGTGTTAAAAACGCAAATATCTCGATCCAAAAGGGTGAGATTTGTGTTTTGATGGGATTGTCGGGCTCAGGTAAGTCGAGCTTATTACGCTGTATTAATGGCCTTAATGATACAACCCGTGGCTCGATTGAAATTGAGCATAATGGTAGCAACGTCAATCTAGTCACTGCTGATGCGGATACTTTACGTGAAGTACGTATGAAGCGTATTTCTATGGTATTCCAGAAGTTTGCTCTGATGCCCTGGTTAACGGTTGCGCAAAACGTGGCGATGCCGTTAGAGCTGCAAGGTATCGATAAAAAAGAAATTAAACAGCGGGTTGAAGTTCAACTCGAACTAGTAGGGCTAAAGCAGTGGGCAAAATTAAAACCCCATGAGCTGTCTGGTGGTATGCAACAGAGAGTCGGCTTAGCCAGAGCTCTGGTAACAGAGTCTGATATCTTGTTAATGGATGAGCCTTTCTCGGCATTGGACCCACTGATTCGTACTCAACTCCAAGATGAATTGATTCAGTTACAAGAGAAACTGCAAAAAACCATTATCTTCGTAAGTCATGATCTGGATGAGGCGCTGAAATTAGGCACCAATATTGCGATTATGAAAGATGGCGAAATTGTACAGCACGGTAAGCCGGAAGAGATTGTTTTAAATCCAGCCAATGATTACGTAAAGCAATTTGTTGCTCACACCAACCCCATTCATGTATTGCAAGCGCAATCGATTATGCGCCCGATTAGTGAGATGTCGTTGAAAGACAATTATTATTGTTTAAGTAAGCGTCACGATTATTGGTTAAGTGAAGATCAGCAGCAAGTTTATTACCGTGGTGAAGAATTTACAGCACAAGAATGGAAGGTCGGAGACGACATTTTACAGTTAACCGCTGCACCAACTTGTGTTGCCGCTGATACCCCGATGCGTGATGTGATGGAAATTCGTTTCCATACAGACCATTCCGTCTTTGTTATGGAAAGTACCGGTGAGCTAGATCATCAGGAGCAGGTTCAAGGGGTGGTTGGCGATAAAGAGCTATACCATACCTTGCTTGGTAAGATGATGTTAGAAGACTAACTCATTTGGATTATTTGCAAGACAAAAAAATACCCGTTAGGCCTATGCTTAACGGGTATTTTTTTGCTTCAAATAGGGCTTAAGTGATTAAGCTTATTTTCGGTATTGAAGCCATGCGTATAAGAACATTAGGCCAAATAACAAATCGTTAATGCCGTAGATCACCATGAAGATAGTGGTGACGATGGATTCATTCCACATCACCATAATATCGGGCTTCATCACGAACCAGAAATAAAGCGCAGTACCGACATAAACCATCTTCTCTATGAAGAAAACGAATAATAAGCGTGATGCGCGAGGGTGCTCGGTTGAGACTGCGATATATGCCATGCCCCAAACCAAGATCATGCCTAGACCAAAGTTACTGAAAACTTGTGGGTAGTAGCTATTTAATAGTTCGTTTTGAAAGCCTAGAGAGAAGCCTAAAACACCAAAGATATTGACCAAGCCCGCTAGCACAAAGCCGAAAGTTAAGTATTGTTTCATTAGAATAAATCCGTCATGACACTGTGAATTTTAAAGTTGGCTGCATTCTATCAGTCGAGGCGGCTTGGCTCCATGGTGAGAAGCCGCCAAGTGTAAAAAACTCTGTGTCGTTATTATCAGTAGTTAGTCGAAAAGATCTGGGGTAGGGCATTCTAAAATCGCTGCGATGGTTTGTACCAGCTCGCGCTCAGCCACCTCTACGCCATTTACGCGGACGCAGGCAGCCAATGCCTTCATGATACGACCTTTCACGTGTGGATAGGCTTGTGTGAGGGTATCGAGGGCCACATTAAAGGTTTTGAAGGATTCCGTTTTAGCCTGTAGCTTTAAATCTTCGAAACCGGCAATGCCCGCGGCAATATTAAAACTCTCCATGGCACCTTCGAGCGAATCGTGACCGTGATTAGCGACGAAAGATAGGATGGTTTCTATCTCGTTATTCAGCTTTTTCACATTGCCATGCTTGGCTTTAACTTCTTTTGCTTTACCAAAGGCTGGATTCAAATATTGAAGAATCATGCGGTATAAGCACCATTCAAATAAATCAATCTTGCCATCCGCTTGCACCAGCTTAATCAATAGCTGCTTAAACTCGGTATATTGATCCGCTGTCAGCATTTTAAGTGCTGGTATCGCTTTATCGATTATGGGTAAGCGCTGGCTATCACTCAGCTGTAAAATGTCGGGCAATAATGAATTAACTTGCAGGGCTAAGTCTTCAACGCAGTATTGGCGAATCAGTTCTAGCTGCTGATCGTGTACTAATGAATTGCTGGGGGCGAGTAACAGTCCATAGCATAACGCTCTGGCTTTCATTGGATCATGGGCCGCGGAGGTTAAGGTTTCTTCCGCATTGGCAGAATCTTGCTGGCGTTTATCTTCACTCGCACTTTGTGGCGCATCAAAATCAATCGCAGCGGTCATCGCGGCTGCGACCCCTGTTAATAGCTCTTCGGTACGGATTTTAGCTTTTGGAGCAAGTGAAGGTGACTCGTCGTAAGCTTGCTTTAATGTTTGCGGTTCAACCCATTCACCATCCCAATGTTTATCAATTCTGCGAATGCGTTCTTCTAACTTGGGGTGGGTCGCTAGAAAACCAAAGTGATTAGAGAAGTGACTGTAGATGGCATTGCCAAAAAATGCATGGCTAAATTCTTCGCGGCGGCTATGACCAATGGCAGAGCCTACTCCGCCATAACCAATAACTTTTAAGGCTTCCGCAATCGCTTGTGGGTCTCGGGTAAATTGCACCGCGCTCGCATCGGCTAGATATTCTCTTTGACGACTAACCGCGGCTTGAATCAGTTTGCCGAAGAATACACCGCTATAACCCAGTACCATAAAACCTAAACCAATAAAAAAGAGGGGAATGCCACCTTCCTTTTTATTGCTTGAGGATGATGAAAAAACACTGCCAGAATTACGGCCTCGGCTCATTAAGCTATGACGGGAACCCATATCAATAATGAGACGGCCCAATAAACCAATGCATAATATGCCAAATAGAATCGCAACTATGCGCATATTCATTTTCATATCACCATTTAGAATATGGCTAAACTCGTGACCGATGACCCCTTGTAATTGCAGGCGAGATAATTTTGTTAAGCAGCCTTTTGTCACACCGATGACGGCATCTGAAGGCTGAAAGCCTGCGGCAAAAGCATTGATGCCGATTTCGTCATCCATTAAATAGACTTGTGGCACCGGCATGCCGGAAGCAATTGCCATTTCTTCGACAATATTTAATAAACGCTTTTCGTAGAAATCTTCAGTATCGGGGTGTAAGACCCGTCCGCCCAATGATTGCGCAATGGAAGAACCTCCACCACTGAGTTTTACCGCTTTATACAGGTAAGCTAAACCGACAAAACTACAGACGACAGCTGAAATTAATAACCAAGCTTGCCACGACATATAATTAAATATGTCGAGTAAGGAAGGATCTTTAATTGAACTAGCTGTTGAGCTGGCTAAGTTAGGAAATATATCGGGATTGCCCCAAAGGAATCCCGCGACCAGCAAGTTGGTTAAAAATATTAAGGTAAAAAGCGCGAGCACAAACAACAGTATTAACTGACGAGTGCGTTTACGCGCTTGATCTTGATGGCCGAAAAAATCCATTAGAAACTAACTTTAGGTGCTGCTTGAATTTGCACGCTATCTTCAAACTCTAATAACGTAGCATCTTTAGTATGACCAAACTTATTGGCAAAAAAGATCGGTGGGAAAGACTGGCGATAGGTATTATATGCGGTAACCGCATCGTTAAATGCCTGGCGCGCAAAGGCGACTTTATTTTCGGTGCTGGTTAACTCTTCCGTCAACTGCATCATATTGGTATTGGCTTTTAGCTCAGGGTAGGCTTCAACGGTAACATTAAACCGGTTCATCGCTCCGGCAAGTGCGCCTTCAGCTCCGGCTAATTTTCCCATTGCAGCAGCGCTGGATGGATCGCTAGCAACTGCTTTAAGGCCTGCCATGGCTTCATTACGGGCTTCAACGACGGCCGTTAAGGTTTCTGACTCGTGTTTTAAATAAGCTTTTGCCGTTTCAACTAAGTTAGGAATAAGGTCATAACGACGCTTAAGCTGAACTTCAATTTGAGAGAATCCATTTTCAAATCGATTTTTAAGAGTAACTAGGTTGTTATAAATGCTGATGATATAAAAGATCAAAGCAGCAATAACGACTAGAGTAATTATCGTCGACATTTCCATTGTAGTATTCCTTATAATTGTATTTTAATTAATCGTTTATTTTTCTAATGTTTGAAAAATTATCGAGCGAATTATTTTTTATGCCACTGGCCATCAGCATCTTTATAAAACTCACCCGCATTTAATTTGCTAGTAATCTTTTCGCCAGCAATTTTCTCAATATCTTTCAGCGTCGTATTTTGCTTACCTGCGATGCTTTGGTATTTTGCTTTACGTTTAGCGTTAACCGTGTCCATTAAGGATTTAGCTTCGGCATTACCACGAGGTGTCATCTCTAAATAACCTTGGGCATTTTCCCCTAGCAGGCCTTGGCTTTGCGCTTCATCAACGGTAAGCGCGAATGAAATCTGGCTCATCACCAAGAGAGAGGTAGCCATGAATAAAGATTTTAACGTCATAATATGTTCCTTCTTATCTTATAGGTTTAGAGGTGATTAAAAGAGGTCACTATCTTCAGCGAATAAATCGTCGAGCTCTTTTTCTACCTTAACTCGAACTTCGTGTTCTATTTTTACATTTAAGTTAATCGTGATCGGCTTATCTGGCGCAGCAACTTTTACTGTGCAGGCACTGATTAAAAGGACCAGTGGTATTAGGGCGAGCGTTTTCATTATTTTCCCCTTGCTGTAGTGCAGCAGTCTGTCTCGATTTATGTCTCTGCTAATGCATCTACTTTTGCATTATTGGTACTTATTCTCAAGTTTTTGCACGATATCATTACTAATTCGTAAGCTAGAGAGTAAGTCGAGTAAGTTATAGTCTAGGTTCAGATTAAAGTGCGTCGCTTGGCCATCAAAAAAGGTTGGATTATGTCCTTGGAACTGCAGGCCTAATTTTAGTTCGCCATTGGGCTGATAAATAACATTCGTTTGCAGCTTGTCATAACGGAAGTCTTCTAGCACTTGCATCGCTAAGCCCACGGTTGGATCGCTTTGTTTCAGGCTATCCGCTGTCTGTCCTTGATACTGTACGATGCCTCCAGGAGCGCGCGCAAATAAACTGCCGGCGGGCACTTGCGGACCTTCAGGTAATAGAATAATAGGTAATACCCCATCGAGCTTACCCGTGGCGGTTATGCCAGAGCCTGCTTCTAATGCCGCCAGTTGTTCAACCTGTAAACCTTCAACCTCAATGCCAAATGAATTCACTTTCTCACGGGTATCAAAGTGGATTAGTGGCACGTTAATACGGCCACCGAGGACATCGGAATGTACTTCTTCGATGACGACGAGGGCTTGAGATAAATCCTCTTTAATCGTGGTAGTACTGCGCGCGAGTACATTGGCGATTTCAATACCAGGGTTAATACTGAGTGCCGATATCTGACTATCAATTCGGTAGTCTTTATAAAAAGGCCGCCTAAGGGCAAGTTGAATATCAATATCTTCCCAAGTCGTTTGTTGTTGATAGATACCGGCGAGATCGTCAATGCGTAGCATTAGGTCCGGCTGCCAGCGCCAAGCAATATTGCTGTCATCAAAAATATCGGGTTGATACTGCTGCCATTGAAACCAGCCTTGAGCCGAGAGTGAACCTGCTAATAATTGTGCTTGAGTCAGCTGCGCCATTTTTGCTAGCCCCAACTGTTGCCAATCAAGCTTAAGGTTATTGAGGTACAGTTGGGCACTGCCTTTTTGCAGCTGATTAAAATCATGCTGAGCGAGTAGGGTTAAATCAAGACTATTGGCTAACCCAGTTAACTTCATACGCGCATCGAGTTTGGCTTGTGAGAAATCTAAAGAGGTAAGGTCGAGTTCACCTTTAAACATAAGAGCAGGTAGTGGCCACTTATCCCATTGGCTGGTTTTATTAGCCAACTGCCAATCACAGTTCAATGGCAATTGAGATAATGCCTGCTGACTGCGTAACTGGGGAGAGTATTGCAATTTTAACCAGTCGAGGTTGCAGCTCGCTTTGGCATTATCGAGTTCAACGACTTGATTTTTATGTCGCCATTTCAATTGATTAATGGCGAAGCTAAAGGCCTTTGCCTGAGTGAGTTCAGCATTAATTCCCGCAATTTGCCAATCGGCGAGCAGTTGCCAATGAACCTCAGATAACTGTGCTCTTGTTTGTTTCTTCCCTTCACCGAAAAGCATAGGCTCTAAGTATTGGCTCTTATTGTTAATGCCATAAGGCAAGCTCAATTGCCAATGCCAGTTATTTTCTGCTTGCTGCCCTTGCAATACTATTTCGCCACGGCTGTTATTACTGAGTTTTGGCCAGAGCGAGTTTTCTTGTTGTGTCGTTAGCGAAAACGTTTGCTGACTATTAAAATTTCGCCCTTGAAGTGGATGATCTTTGAATTGACCCGCTAGGTTTAATTCTGTTTTATGCGTTAGCTGGTCGGCTGAAACGATTTGTACTAGCTTGCCTTGCCATTGGCATTCGGTATTTTTTGTAAGGAAAGAACAGCCCAGTTTTATGCCTTTCTTAAGGTGCTGTTGAACGCTTAAGTTAATAGGCGCGAGTTGATTGATCTCGCCAGACAAGTCAAAAGTTTCTAACGTAAATTGCCATTGTTCAGGTCTTTGGTGATCGATGTCCGTGTGTAGGTTTATCGCCAAATCTGCTTGTTCAATAATGTCTTCTTGTTTAGAAAAATCATAAATATTAAAGTCGTCAATTTTAACCTGCCATAAGCCTTCTGCACTTAATTGGCTAAGTGCTTGATAAGGGTTTTCAACTAATTTGGGTAATAGCAGTTTAAGGTTCCACGCTTGAATGGCTACTTTTGCATCAAGCTTATGGGCCAGTTGTTGACGATTAAATAGCGTGAGCCAAGATTGAATATCGGCACTCTGTTGTAAATCAAACTGTATTTTATCACTGGCTTGATTCGGACTAGACCAGTTGGCTTGCAGATTGAATATCGGTGCGGCTTGTTGATCGATAAAAATCAGGCTGCTTATTTCCCCCTGATCGTTGATGCTTAAGCTATGCCGAAGCGCTTGAGTTAGTTGGGGCGATTGAATCTGGTTTGTAATCGTTAGTCTTTGCTTATTAAGTGATAATTGAGTCTGAACAGTCCCTTGTGGGTGGCTTAACTTAAAGTCATCAATCGTTACTTTATCCACAGGCAGTTGCTGAAAAACATCGGCTAAGCTTGGCAAAATAAAGGCAGCCGATTCTTGCTCACGCTTGTTAGTGGAAGTATCAGTATTGGTCGTAGTCATTTGCTTACTTGAATGAATACGCTCAGAGGGTTGAATCTTTAAATGGGCTTTTTCAATACTTGCTTGCTTAACCTTTCCCGCGACCAATCCCCAGGGAGTAAAATTAATACGAAGGTTTTGCGCAGAGAATTGTCTATCTTGAGCGACGGCTGAAAACCTAAGGTGCTGAATGTTGAGCTCATGCCAGCTTAAATGATTAATATTAAGCTCAACTTGGTCTAGCTCGGCTTGTTCCATGGCCCAAGGTAGTAAGGAATTTAAACCTTGCTTAACCAGAGTCGGCAGATAAAAAATACAGGTAATTAGAATAACAGCACTGATTAACAGTGCTTTAACCCATGATTTCATTTTCTGCCTAGCTCCTTGCTATTTTTACGAATGCGATTAAGCCTTAATTTGCTTAACACCTTCTTGAGTCGCTAGTAATAAAGTATTAGCTGGGCGTATGGCAAATAAACCGTTGGTGACAACCCCTGTCACTTGATTAACTTGCTCTTCTAGCACTTTCGGTGCGTATTTAGAGCCTGGAGCCATTTTGAAATGATGAACATCTAGAATGATATTACCGTTATCGGTGATAAAACCTTCACGATAAACAGGGTCGCCACCAAGCTTAACCATTTCGCGGGCGACATAGCTGCGTGCCATTGGGATAACTTCGACTGGTAAGGCAAATACACCCATGTCGTCGACCAGTTTGCTTTCATCGGCGACGCAGACGAACTCTTTCGCCACTGCGGCAACGATTTTTTCACGGGTTAATGCACCACCGCCACCCTTAATCATTTCAAGTTGGTGATTGATCTCGTCAGCCCCATCGACATAAAACTCAAGCTCAACCACTGAGTTAAGGTCATAAACAGGAATGCCGTGGCCTTTTAATCGCTCTGCCGTCGCTTCTGAACTGGCAACAGCACCATCAAATAAGTGCTTAAATTCGGCGAGGGCATCGATAAAGCAATTCGCTGTAGAGCCCGTACCGACACCAATAATGGAGTCAGTTTCTAGGTGCGGCTTGATATATTCAGCGGCAGCAGTTCCTACGGCAGCTTTTAATTGATCAGAAGTTAGTGTATTTGCAGATGATGACATGGTTAGGCTCTAAATATGGGGTGCAAAATTAAATAAGGTCACGGCAAGCATTATAAATCCTTATTCGCTACAATGCTTGTTTTCATACACTAAAAAAGTATAGATCATGACAGCTCGTGCTTCAGCCAATCCCAGCTCTAAGTTACTAGACCAATATATCAAGAAGATCCTTTCCGCTAACGTTTATGACGTTGCGATTGAGTCGCCTTTGCATATTGCGCCTTTCTTATCGGAGCGCATGGGCAATAATATTTGGATGAAGCGTGAAGATAAGCAGCCTGTGTACTCTTTTAAGATTCGTGGGGCGTATAACAAGGTTGTACAACTCAGTGATAAAGAGAAGGCCGCGGGTGTGGTTGCCGCCTCGGCAGGCAATCATGCGCAAGGCTTGGCGCTTGCTTCGAAAGAGCTAGGCATTAAAGCGACCATCGTTATGCCGCGTACCACCCCAGACATTAAGGTGAAGTCGTGTAAAGCCCGTGGCGCTAAAGTGATTCTTCATGGCGATACCTTCGATGAAGCCTTTGCTTATTCGCAAAAACTGGTGGAAGAAAAGGGCTTAACCTATATTCACCCGTACGATGATCCTGAAGTCATTGCCGGCCAAGGCACGATTGGCATGGAAATCCTACGTCAGTTGAATGATCCTATCGATGCTATCTTCGTCCCTGTGGGTGGTGGTGGTATCGTTGCGGGCATTGCCGCCTATGTGAAATTCTTACGCCCAGAAATCAAGATAATTGGTGTTGAATCAACGGAGTCTGCTTGTTTACATGCGGCGCTCGCGGCCGGTAGACGAGTGACTTTACCTCACGTTGGCATTTTTGCCGATGGTGTTGCTGTGGCTCAAATAGGCAAAAATACTTGGGATATCGCCCGTCATTATGTCGATGAAGTGATTACCTGTTCTCCGGATGAGTTATGTGCCGCTATTAAAGATATCTTTGATGATACCCGTGCGGTGTGTGAACCTGCAGGGGCGTTAGGCATAGCCGGCATGAAAAAGTACGTTGAACGCGAAGGCATTCAAGGCGCAAATTTAGTGTCTATCTTGAGCGGCGCGAACGTCAACTTCGACCGTTTGCGCTATATCTCTGAAGTTGCTGAGATCGGTGAAGGGCGTGAAGCTATTTTGGCGGTTACGATTCCTGAGCGTGCGGGAAGTTTTCAACAGTTCTGTAGTCTATTAGGCAAGCGCCCGATTACCGAATTTAACTATCGTTATCGTGATGATAATTCCGCCCAGATTTATGTGGGTGTGAAAGTAGGTGCAGAGAAAGAAGCACGCCAGCAGTTGTTGACAGAGCTGGAAGCGAAAGCCTACCCGGTATTAGATTTAACCGAAGATGAAATTTCGAAATATCATATCCGTCACATGGTGGGTGGTCATGCGCCGGACTCGGTGAATGATGAGTTGTTATATCGTTTTGAATTTCCTGAACGCCCTGGTGCGTTATTGCAGTTCTTAAAATCTTTGGGTAAGAAATTTAATATTTCTTTATTCCATTACCGCAACCATGGTGCTGCCAATGGCCGTGTATTGGTCGGCCTACAAGTACCAAAAGATAAGCGACAGCATAAAGAGCTGGAAGGGTATCTAACCGAACTGGGTTATACCTATTGGAATGAGTCCGATAATCCTGCTTATCAGTTGTTTTTGCGTTAAGTTAATAAATTATGAGTACCTAGCTGCATAGGATTGTGCAGCTAGCTTTTAGTCTAAATGGATTTATATTATGCGTTCTACTCTTTCTTTATGTTTTTTGCTTCTGCTATTAACTGCGTGTAGTGAAAACAACTCAATTCCAGATAGTGATGGTGACGGTGCTCACGATCAACTTGATCAATTTCCTGATGATGTGACAAAGGCGTTCCGCATTGCTGGAGACATTAAAAATGTGCGTGGTGATATCACGTTAATATTAAATGATCAGCAGGTTATGCTAAGCAG
>CAJVZR010000077.1 GCA_913019965.1 uncultured Oleispira sp. | reverse complement strand
CTACTCGTTTGTTCCAAGGCCGTGTTGTAGAAGATTCTGCTGAGAAGAAAGGTGAATCTCTACTAGGTTCTACGCCAATGGTTGTTCTTTCTACTATCTTGGGTCGTTTCCCAACAATTGCTGAGTACAAAGCAGCAGTTGAAGGTATTAACCTAACAAGCTTCGCGCCACCGTCTGAAGACCTAGCGCGTCCAGCTATTCCTCTTAAAGCTGTTTAAGCTTAAGAGAAAGTAAGCGCCTGCTTGTACTTATCTTGCATTAAGCTAAGTATGAGCTAGGCTCTTTCTTAAGAGCAAAATGAGTGGCTAGATAAAAGATTAGAAAGACGCACAAAAGATGGATGACGAAGAGTGGATTTATAAAGGTTAAGCTTAGCCTTATATGTAGCTCTCCGATTTAATCGGCTTCTACTGACTGAGATTGAAAACTAGACTACTGATTGCTTAAAAAACCGGCACTCGCGAGAGGAGCCGGTTTTTTTATGCCATTAATATAATGGCGGTTTATAAACGGTATCGAATATTATTATGACATTAAATAATTAACGATCTGCTGTACGTTTCTATCCAAATCGTGATTCCACTGCAAACCACTACTAGGTAATAAGTCTTCTATATTATCTGAGGTTAAAGGCTTTAATTGCTCACCAACCTTTAAATAGCAATAACCTTGTAAATCATCTTCACCTGAATTCTCATCCGCTGCAGCAGGTTCCTCTGAGGAATGTACGAATACAATGTCCGCCCCGGCTTTTTGGCAAGTGTTTAGAATCGACTGCGCCGAATACGGCACTTCAAACCATTGTGCAAAAACATAACGGCCTTTGTGCACAAGTTCATCAGGGGTTAATAACAACTCTATCGCTTCGTATACATCTTGCCACTCAGGGTTCACTTCATCTGCAAAAATGGGTCTACCCGATGCTGGCAATAATGATGCAAGTGCTTCTATTATTCGGTCATCTTGGCTGTGCATTAATATCGATACGACTAGATTCATTACTACACCTTAAAACCACTAATCTTCTAAGTTTTCTTTAGCCGTTTGCAAAGCCTCTTTCAATAAACCTGAGGCATTAGGCCCTTGGGCAGCGCCCATCAATTGTTGTTTAAGCTCTAAACGGTAGTGGTCGAGTTTAGTATCATTGAGTTCTAATAAGGTTTCATACATATCCGCTACATCTCTATCTAACTCCGCAGCCTGTATAATTTCAGGATGCTGGTCGCAGTATTGAACACATAACATAAAGTATTCAAACGTAAAGTTTCTATAATCCCATGGAATATGTTGATTTTTTTTCTATAAAATGAGCTTAACTGAGCATAACCAGCAATAAAATCGCGTGGATTAATCGTAGTCAATTTTTCTTTATCCGCTATTTCTACAGTATTCATAAAATAATCAGGGGTAAATAGAGTCTCTATTAAAAACCGTACTTTTTCATCACGCTCAGGTAAGTGCTCTAACCACCCTACCGCATAACGTACATGGGAGTGCGCCTGCCTAGCTGATCCCTCTGCATAATCAACCGTAGTTCGCCAAAACTCTTTAACTTGTTCAGAGTTTTCAAATGGAGTGTAGGCAATTCTATGACTAAACTCAAAATGTATTGTCGATAACTCACCGGTATCACTTTCTATATAAGTTGCAGGCTCTTTGCCATACACATAGAACTCTCCTAAAAACTTAGTCAAAGGCACACTGCCTTCTTGCTCTACCTTATGTCGCCATGCAGCTTTACGCTGAGCAAGCCATTCTGGATCGTCGGTTTTCCATAACGATTGAAATTTGCCATAAGCCGCGCAGGTACGCTCGTATCCATGGTTATATTTTAATTTCATTGGACTACAGCCTCACAAAATTGATCTTGAAGGGATTCGGGTAATTCAAAGTTTTCTAATGCTTCACGAATATCATCACCCATAGCACCCGCGACTTGGCTTTGCAATGCTTCTCGAAGTATAAGCGGATTTGAAACGCATTTTTATACTTGCAGGTAATAAACTGTGAACTTAGAGCATCTTAAAAAATAATCATAACCTATAGATAAAAGGGAGTAACGCAAACAATAAACAAACTCCAGACTCATATATTTCTTAACCATTAATGAGCCGAAAACACTGTCTTTGCGAATCAAATTACCAGCAATAATGAGCCGAAAAATTATAATTTGCGGCTCAAGTGATATTTCAGGTTAAAAAACGAACGAATTCTGATAATACAGGCAAAGGCCCAACTTTGTTTATAATAGCGAAAAGCTCTCTGCCTTGGCTAAGTGCCAAAGCAACGGCTACTCGTAATTTAGTTGATTTTGTCTCTAAAACTGCCTTAAAGTTGAAGATATTGGTCAAGGTGTGCGTTATTTTATTAAGTAGCGCCTAACTCCACTAAATTCTGTGCAACGGGGAGGGCTCGATTTTGGTTTAGGTTGATAGCGCATCAACCCCTCTATCGTCATACTCAAATCCATCGCTTCCCCAGCCCACTTCGTCACCGCTGTTTGTGCAGTAATCGGTTCACTCAGTTCATCATTTAAGGTCTTCTCTAGCTCAGAAAAGCGATGACAAGCACAGGTAAACTTAGCGGGGTTGGCTACTATCACGAAGTCTTTAGATCGGTTAAATGGCGAATCAAAATAACGATCTACTTTAGAAAAGCACAAGCGATCTGCAAAGCGTTCTGGTTTAGATTGCACCAGAGTTGGCTGCTCGGGCTTCAAACAAAGAAAGAAGGTCCCTTTATGCAGCTCTCTGTGATGGTATTTGCATAAGGTCACTAAATTATCCAACTTAGTATCGCCACCATCAGCCCAATGCTTTATATGATGCCCTTCTGTATAACGGCTTTCACAACAACCCGGGAACTGACAACAACCACCATCACGAATCGCTAATGCCCTACTCATAGCTGGCGGAATAATTCGAGACTTACGGCCAATATCCAATACATTACCCGCGCTATCCTCGGTAACCATCAACAGGCTCGCATCACAAGCTAAACGCCTCGCCGCATCAGGCATTAACCAGCGGCCATCTAAATTGGCATCTAGGTTAGCCGCTAAATTAGCGCCGTCACCCGAGTTACTACCCGTATGTACATGCAATACAAGCTGACAACGCTCAGCGGCTTTTAACGAAACGCCTGCAGGTTTATTTAAACTGGCAAGATACTGCTCAGACAAGGCAACCAAAGCATCGGCTCGGCGTTGAGGAAAGGTTAATTTGTCCGGAATAAAAGAGACTGATTCCGTGCTCGACGCTTCCGCGGTAACGCTTTTCTCCTCTGTAGCCCCCATGACTAGGCTGCTACTTTTAAATTCAGCTTCAGAATCAGCCGTATCTACAACTTGATTACCCAGTTCTTCAAGCACCTTGATCAACAAGCTACCTTCCTCATCGGGTAGCCTCGCTTGAATAATCCACGAACCATCATCGTCATGAAAATAGGTGACCTTGCGATTTTCTTGTTGAAGCTGAATGAGTTCCTTCTCACGTTGGGCTTTACTGCGGCCAAACTCATCTTGGTCTATATACCCTTTAGCAGCTAGCGCCTTATTCAATTCAGAGTTCACACAGCTATTCATGCCATCATCACAATGACTCACGGTACAAAACGTATTAGCCAGTTTTTCCATGTGCTGCGCCGTACTGTATTCTGCAACCATTAATAAAAAAGGTTCATTCAACTGAGTCGCTATACGAGTCATTGCGCGCACTTTTGAATAACTTAACTCACCTTTTTCAAAACCTGCATTAATACCGGGTAAGCCATCCAGCGCTCGTGCCGTTCTCACTTTCTCTCTTGCGGCCGTCATCCCAATGCTGCATTTCCAATTTAACCAGTGCGCACAAGAGCGAATGCCAAACCCCGCCCAACCTTCCCGGCGATCGAATTCGGCAATTAATTTAAGGAAACGATAATTAGCGGCATTAATTTGACCAGCCAAGGTGGTGATTTTATCGGCCAGTTGATCGTTATAATCCGCAGAGCTAATAGGAGGTTCTTCGGAGTTGCTTTCTATATTTGAATCAAACATAAAGCCACCAATACTGTGTTTTATCTAGTATTAATTTTAGTTTAATTAAAGAAAGAACTAGATAAAAACACCTGTTTTTATAGACTAAAAATCACTATAACAAACAGAATACGGACTATTATTTTCTAAAAAAACAACTCTTATTTTACGAAGAAAAATACAAATATTTTTCAGAATATGGAGCTAATAACTAAGGAAATTATACTAATTTAGAAAATTATTTATTAAATCTCAGCAGATTATTGGAGTGCATACTTGATCCATACTAAATTTACTTGGTTCAAGCGCTTCACCCACATGCAGATATACTTCTATGGCACCTGCGCCCAGTGCTAACTCTCGATATACCTTACTCTCAATATCGGTAAGTCCACCTTCAAGCTTATCCATTGGGTGAATAATAACTATAGGCCGAGGCGCTATGATTTTTGAGGGATTCACTTCACGCAGCCCCTGCATCAAAACCTTTTCTGCCCTTTTGAAATCAGCGATCAACAACCTAGGATGAGAAAAGGGATTGGTTACCTCAAGGCTTTTATCTAGGCGAAGGTTATAAGCATCGGCGCCCACCGCACGAATCACTTTTTGTTTCGGATTAGAGACATCGATCGCGATATAAGGTCTTTGATCGTAAACAGATTGAGTATCAATATTCGTTATTGTTATTCGCTCTTCTCTTAACTGAATATAAATCGTACTTGAAAATAACGTTTTAAGTTTATTAAACATTAGAAAATCCCCTTTCCTCTATTGAGCCACTCAGGTTATTAAGCTTGGCAGACGACAAAGAAACAATTCATTTCTGGGTTTTCACCAAAGCCGATTAAGGGCGTGTCTAGCCTTACGAATGCATCATCCCGTTCTTTTTCTTCACAAGCACAGACCTCATAATTCGAAACGTCGTTATCCGCACCTCCATTAACAGCAGCTTCGGCAGAGAAAAAAGCTTTTGCTTCTTTGATGGTTACACGCTCAGTCGATAGCTCGTCAAAATGCATTAAACATTCTTTATCTTCCGCATCAATTTCAATCTTCGTCACTGGCAAGGCATTTCCAACCTGCTCTACTTCATCGTTTTCACTCACGGTGACTTTTAAAACATATAAATGAAAGTGATCTTCGACTGCGGATTGAGTTTCAAATTCTTGTAGTAAATCTCTGACGTACTTACTCATTGATAATTTCCTAAAGGTTTAGTGCCAAGCATACACGACGACGTAACGCTCTATTATAATAAATCTTCGATAAACCAAGCCGAAAAGGCGTGCCTTCCTGCCACCTCTGCTTTCTTATAAATTGATGACGCTTGCTGACGAATGGTCTTTTCTGCAGTGCCACGTAATGTTGATATCTCTTTTAAACTAAAGCCTTTCAATAACAGGTGGCCAATCTCTTGCTCACTTTTACTTAGCTTCCACTCTTCAAACTGCAATATAATCACTTCCCCCAAGCGACGTTTGGCATCGATCATCTGCTGAGAGCTTGGCTGTGGCATGCTCTTTATACTGTCTAATTCTTGGTAGAGCTGCTTAATTTCATCATGGCTACGCACTAGGCTGAATAGCATCCAGCAAAGACCTAGAAAAGCGATCAACATAATCACTGCTTCTTGCAATACATGTCCTATCGCAGCCCCATGAGAGACGTCTGCCACTAAATCAGCCCCACTAGCAATCACTACACCTAATAGAAAAAGCATAATCAAGTGGTCTTGGCCCTTCCCCTTTATTAGCTCTTTTAGCGAACCCGCAGTAGCTATGTACTTTTGCATTAATATTTCCTAAATAATTCATCGGGCATATGTCCTATCCCCAGTATTCATCATGCTTGAGAAGGTTCAATCCTACATTTGTCCACTAGTTTAGAACTAAACCCAAGCCAATAATAGAAGCATACCCAAGCACTAATACCAATATCAACACCCAATAAATCAGTGAGTAGGACAGTTAATATGAACGAACAATCAAACCCAACATTTACCCAACAACCTAAAAGTAACAAGGTTCGGGTATGGGATACATTTATCCGTGTATTCCACTGGTCTTTAGTCGCTCTCGTGATAATCAGTTACCTATCGGGGGAGTTTGAGTTCGAGATTCATTCGTATTCCGGCTATGCCATCTTTACTCTGGTGTGCTTACGCATCCTCTGGGGATTTGTCGGTAGCCGATACGCTCGGTTTAAAAGCTTCGTCTATTCCCCTAGCAATGTCATGGCCTATCTTAAAAGTATGGCTAAGGGTAACCCAAAGCGCTTTCTAGGCCATAACCCTGCTGGCGGCATGATGATACTGGCATTATTAACCGTTTTAGGTACCACCACATTGAGTGGAATGAAGTTGTATGGGATTGAAGAAGGCGAAGGGCCTTTTGCTAACGAATACTCGATATCCATAGTCAATCAAGCCTATGCGGATTCAGGCAAAGAAGATCATGATAAAGAAAAAGTGCATAAAGATGGAGTCGATGAGGAAGCCGAAGAATTCTGGGAAGAAGTCCACGAGACTTCTATTAACCTGCTTTTATTGTTAATTCTGCTTCATGTACTTGGGGTCGTTATTGCCAGTAAACAGCATAAAGAGAATTTGATTAGTGCCATGGTTACTGGTGATAAGCCTGCCATAAAATAACGATAATGAGCCGAACAGTTTCAGTTCGGCTCAAATAATTTATTTCCATTAAAAGCAGGCACTTTAAAATATCGAACCAGATCAAAAGGGCCTAAGGTGGAGACCATTTTATAGGGCAGTAATTCTTCTCTAGGATAAAACATTTGATCCAGCGCTGCTTGCTTCTGAAATGTCTGATAAAGGCTATCAACTTCTCTGCTTAACTGCTTAATACTATTAGGGCTTAACAATCGGCTAGCAGAATAAAATGGATAATGTTCATTATTATTCTGGCTAATCGACTCCTTAATAAAGCCTTGATTTACTTTCACTAGAATGGGATGTAACGGTCCATCTAAGCGCCAAGCAATCGGCCGATCAACCCGAAAGTAATAAGAATCATCTTGGCGTAAGCGAATCAAATCCAGCTTTTCTAATTCACGTAAATACAAATAACCGTCTTGAACCGTTAATTGGTTATGCTCAAGAATCGAATCTAGATCAAATTCGCTGACTAACAACATAAAGAATGACATTAATCCCGGCTTCGCTGCTAGTGCCTGCTCCGTTGCTAACGATAGTGTACTGGGATTAATTGGCTGCTTAGCGGCTAAATCCACCAGCTCAGTAAAACTGATACCTATGACCTCACAGACCTCCATCAAGCGACTCAGCTTACAATCCTGCTCCGCAAATAAGCGCTTTATCGTCGGCTCCGAGGTATTCAGCTTCTCGGCTAGATCTTTATAGCGAATGCCTTGAGCTTTTAAAACCTGCTTTAAGCTGGCGAATAAGCCCGTTCTTTGCCGTTGTTCTGTGATATCACTTTCTTCAAGCATCTTCTCTTCAGCCATCTTTTCTTCCGCCACTCTTTCTTCCATTACATTCTATTCTCTGCCATTCAAGGCTGAATCGCAGCACCTTGCCAAGCCTAAGGCTATTTACGATGCTAAATACCCGATAAAGGATCATATTTTGATACTTAAATTCAATTAACTCGCACAAAAGGTACATCAATATATTCTTACTGTCGAACAGACGTTCTTAATCAATACATTTTTAAGCAATACATTCTTAAGCAATAAATGGACAGTACCTATGAATACTTGGATCAAGCGCAGCAACCCAGTTAATCAGCTTAAAAAGGCAATGACTCGTACGTTACCGGCAATCGCTTTAAGCGTAACCAGCTTAATAAATATCACCACAGTCAAGGCCAATGAACTGGAAGTTGAATGGCAGGTGAATAATTTCGATCAGCCTGAATCCGTGGTCGTTAACTCAGCGACCCAAGCTATTTACGTGAGCAACATTAACGGCCAACCAACCGAACTTAATGGCAAAGGCTATATCAGTAAGCTTTCCATAAAGGGAGAAGTGCTAGACAAGCATTGGTTAGAGAATTTAAATGCCCCCAAAGGTATGGCAATACATAATGACTTCCTTTACATAGCCGATATGCAGCAAGTCCATAAAGTGAGTATTTCTCAAGCCCGAGTTATTAAGCAATATACGGTCGACCAAGCCAAGATGCTCAACGACATCACGATTGCCGATGATGGTACTGTGTACATCAGTGATTTACTGGCTGGGGGTATTTATCGCATAACCGATGACCAAATTGCTCCTTGGTTTAGCCACGAGCAATTGCCCCATCCTAATGGTCTGTTATGGCAACAAGGTAAATTACTGGTCGCGTCATGGGGAATGGGCATGAATAACGATTTCACGACTCAAACAGCAGGCAGTATTTATACCCTAGATATAAAAACATCCGACTTAGCCGTACTAAAAGGTAGCGAGCAACTGGGTAACCTTGATGGCTTGGTTCAACATAATGACACCCTTTACGTAAGCGATTGGATCAGTGGTGATTTGTTTAAAATTACAGACAATAAAAGCCGTAAAATCCTGACCTTAAAACCGGGCCTGGCAGATATCGCCGGTGATAGTTCGCGATTATTCACCCCCTCTATGCTCGATGGCCAAGTGATTGCTTGGAAGCTATAGCCTACAACCCATCATTTCTCTGGTGGCAATCAATAAGGATTACCACCACTATTTTGGAATGAAAAACTTAAACTCGACATTTTTTGATGATAATCTGCTGCTCGCGGTAATAATTAAGAGAATCATCCACTTGGCTGAAATAGCAGAACAAAAAACAATAACGATTCATCGAACAGTACTATTCGGTGATTGCGACCCCGAGGGCATCGTTTATACCCCACGCTTCTCATATTTTGCGGTTGAAGCAATTCAGGATGCATTAACCCTTTGGTTAGAAGATGATCCTAGTGATTCAAACTCCAATAAACCTAAAAGTGGCGGCCTGCGTAAACTTATGGGTTATGACATTTTACCTCCCGCACGTGCATTTAATTTAGAATTTCACCACCCCGTGACCTGGGATGACGAACTCTCAATCGATGTCTCTGTCGATAAGATAACCGAAAGAAGTTTTTCTTTCGCAGTAAAAGCTAGGTTAGAAAATAGTCGCATCAGCAGCAAAACAAATATCCTAGCCTTTACGGCACACCTTACTCAGGTATGCATGAGCCGGGAAACGAATAAGAGCATACCGCTCCCCTCAAAGCTAAAGCAGCGCTTGACCGCGCTACTTAGCTAAATGTTATAAATCGAGGAGAGCAGCAAGGATGCATCAAGTCGTATTGCAACGGAAGTTTTCAGTTCCTACCGATGGTGAATTATTTCATCGCCCGCAATTAATACAGGCCCTTAATCGGTATAGCCTAGATCCTGTAACGGTTATTCATGCCCCCGCGGGTTATGGTAAAACCAGTCTGGTATGCGACTGGATTCAATA
This sequence comes from uncultured Oleispira sp., assembly GCA_913019965.1. Classification (GTDB taxonomy): domain Bacteria; phylum Pseudomonadota; class Gammaproteobacteria; order Pseudomonadales; family Oceanobacteraceae; genus Oleispira. The sequence continues at coordinate 9,056 of CAJVZR010000077.1, read as the reverse complement.
TGCTCAACATCCGGTCTATTGGTTATCCCTCGACAAACAAGATAACCTTCCTAGCGCTTTCTGGATTTATCTATACAGCTGCCTTCAGAAGATTGACCGTGATTTAGACGACCAAGCCCTGCAGATGCTTAACAACCAATTCGTCGAAGACTATATGGTAATTTGTGATCTATTACTTTCATCATTAGAAAAACTCAGTCGTAAATGGAATCGTCCTAGCCGAGTTGTGATCGTTCTAGATGATTTTCATTTCATAAACCACCCTCAAATCTTACAACCCTTAAATCGCTTTATCGATTACATGCCTAATTGGCTACAGCTGGTTATTACATCCCGAGAGCTGCCTAAATTGATGTTGCCAAATCGATGTTCAAAAGCTAAGGCACATATAATCGATGCGACAGAGTTAAAATTTAAAGCGGAGTCCATTGCTGATTTCTTGGCCACGAAACTGGGGCTTAAATTGTCACAGCAAGAATTAGAGATTATCAGTGAGCATACTGAAGGGTGGGCTGCAGCCATACAATTAACAGGGTTAGCCTTGAGGTCTGGCGCTCGCCTTGAAGACTGCACCCGTACCCGCGATAGCTTATTAGCAGAGTTTTTATTCGATGAAATTTTTTCGCAGCTAGATAATGAAAGCCAGCAGCTTCTCAATGATATTAGTATTGTTGATTATTTCACCCTCGATTTGTGTCAGCGTTTTGATCCTGAACGTGAGAATGAAACAATATTGCAAACCCTAGTACAGCAAGGCTTATTCATCAGTAAGGTTGACGAGCAATCCCCGACTTTTCGTTTGCACAGCCTTTTTCGTCAATGGTTACAAGACCATGTCAAAGAGAATGCTAAACGTCTTCATCATAATCAGAATACGGCACTGGCATGGCTTGGAGATATAAGAGATTATCATCAAGCACTTGAACTTAGCATTACTTTAAAAGACTGGAAATGCTGTTCAGAAACGATGAAGCTGCTCTACCCTTCACTCGTTAGCATCCATCACTTCGACCATGTATCAAGTGTATTACACCGAATTCCCGAAGATATTATTATTTCACTACCCCATTTTTGCTTGATTAAAGGTCTGTTGAATTTCAGTCTATTCAATTATGATCAAGTCGAAAAATACACGGGCCATATTGAAACGTATTTTGAGAACCCGTTAGATAACAATTCGATTAGCGTTCATGAGAAAACATCTTTATTAATGGGAAGTCGAATATTACGAGCACAAATGGCTCGTTTTAGCGGCAATGCTGAAAGAGCAAATAGACTGCAAGCGGATATTGAGAGTGCCTTTGAAGATATTGAGCATGAATTACAATGCTGGCTAATCTTCGGTAAAGCCGTTGATCTATTCTTAGCGGATAAGATAAATCGGGCGCTCCCTTACTTTCAATCGGCCCTAGCGCTCGCCCAAAATAGCAAAGACGGTTTATGTGTTATTTCTACATTAGGCTGGCTACTGCATGCGTTTTATCATAATGGTCAGATACGCCAGGGCATAAAGCTGGCAGAAATAAATATCCAGTGGTTACACAAGCACGGATTACAGAGACTGCCCAATGTATCTTCAATCTATGCGGCGTTGGTTACTCTGTACCTAGAAGATAATCAACTACAAAAAGCTTGGGATAATTACTCATTAATTCTGGATAATATTAATGACTATACAGAACCCCGTGAGGTCATTTACAACAAGTTTTATACGCACTTTCACCTTTTAATCAGTACCGGACGCTATAAAGAAGCCCATTCATGCCTTAGGCAACTAGAAAGCTTTGAGAATCAATTTGGCCGGAATATAAACAGTCATTTCTCCGTCGTTTTAGAGACTCACATATTGGATGCCTTGTTAGAGCTAAGACAAGGCAATAGCTTTCAGTTACTGCAACTCTCCCTAGATGATTGTAATCCCCCCCTATCGAAAGGTGATCACTGTCAATTTCGTCGTCTTTACGAAAGCATGATTATGGCGACTCGCAGTTTAATCATGACATCTGAAGCTAGCGAAGAGTTTTCTCAATTAGCCCTAATCAGCATTGAAAGCGGCAATATAAGCCGCGCGATTACCTGCCATTTAATTCCTGCCAAAATCCTTAAAAAACAAGGTTATCCTGATCAAGCTTTAGAGCACTTTAAACAAGCATTATCCATCAATGCTAAGCACGAGTTTATTAATCTCTTTATTGATGATGAAACAAATACCTCACCACTAATACAGCTTGCCCTAGCACAAGATATCGAGACAGAGTTTTGCCAAGGTTTAATAACAGCCATCCAATCCAGAGAACAGCAGACGATACAGAACCATATTGAACGTAAGGGAATGGATAAAAAGGAAGATAAAGCAGGTCTAAACCAAGAAAAGCACTCTTCTACTTCTTCTGCATCTTTTGATCAATATAACCAAGGGATGATTGAAGGGTTAAGCCCAAGAGAGCTTGAAGTACTAAGCTTTATCAATCAAGGACTGCGTAATAAACAAATTGCCGATCAGCTGGCTATCTCACTCTCCACCGTTAAACGCCACCTTCAGAATATCTATCAAAAACTACAAGTCAGTAGCCGCACTGAGGCGATTGCCATTCTTAATCGCAACCACTCACCTTAACCGAACTACAAAATGTGACACACATCACACAACTACACCCTTTCATGGTCCTTTTGGAGAATCTCAACTCTGCCATCAATGATTAATCTAGATACATGATTCATTGATTAAACAAGGACGTTAATATGGCCCAGCCTTCAAAGCTCTCGCTGCTACTAGCCTCAGCATTATCTCTATCATCCATATCTCTTATCGGCTGCGGTGGAAGTACGCAGACCAAAGACGACGACGCATTTTTCGTTCCTATTATAGAGGGCGATATTAGCGAAGACGTATTTGATGATCAGCGCCGTCTCCAAATCTACCTAAAGATGCCAGCAGATGACTTTGCTAAACTTCGATCTGAAGGCCGTGAACTCGATGTTGCAATGGATCAGTGCCCTTCAACTGATTTTGAATACACTGATTTTAAAGCACTGGCAAATATCGACGGCGAAGAGTTGACGAACGTAGCGATCAGGAAAAAAGGATACCTAGGCTCTTTGAGTACAGCTCGCCCTTCTATCAAATTAAATTTTGATACTCACCAAGAAGGACGAACCTATAAGACCTTAAAGCGTATGACATTGAACAATGATCGACAGGATCCAAGCCATAGCCATCAGTGCATGGCATATGATTTATACCGAGCTGCTGGCATTATCGCTCCGCGCTGTAATCTCGCTCACGTTGTGATCAACAACGAGGATATGGGCACTTATACTCATGTCGAAAGTATCAAGAAGCCATTTTTAGAGCGTAACTTTAATAATAAATCGGGCAATTTATATGAAGCGCAAATTGCTGACTTGGGCTCCGAGTTAAATCATCGGTTTGAATTAAAAACCAATAAAACCGCGAATGACCGCAGTGACTTAGATGATCTGGCTGCGGTATTACAGCTTGAAGGAGATGAGTTCCTCACACAGCTAGCGCAGCACATAGATGTTAATGAGTTTATAACTTATTGGGCAGTGGAAACATTAATTGGACATTGGGACTCGGCTACCGGTAATACCAATAACTTTTATCTTTATCATAATCCTGAAGATGATTTATTCCACTTTATACCTTGGGGTACTGATAGTGCCTTTACTTCAGATAATGCTTTTAAGCCTGACTCTGCTCCATTGTATAAAAATTTCTCATTAGCAAAACGTTTATACGATATTGAACAAACTAGAATTCAATATTTTAGTGCGATTAATACTTTATTAACGGACCATTGGATAGAAGAAGATTTACTGGCCAAGCTGGATCAAATTCAGGCGATCACCGATACGCCGACCAGCGATTTTCAATCGATGAAAGATTTTATCACTGGCAACGAGAGTTCTGGACAGGTAAGCCAAAGAGATCATCTAACCCTAGCAATGGTAGGTGGGGTAGCTCAAACCTCTTATTTACTTCCTGACAGCAGCATCGACTGCGCAAGCGATAAAATGATCACTAGCCTAAGTGCTGAATTTGAAAGCAAGGATGATAATAATGATGAAGGAACTTTTATATTTACTGACAACCAAGGTATTCGTCGAGTAGCATCAATGACATTGGTACCCCTTTTCTCTGATTTTGATAGCTTAGCGTATCTAGAAGACGAATCAACCTCACCTCCCGTTATTGGCTTGACTTTTATCGGAGCCGCAACGCCTCCCCTATATAAAGACAGCTATATTCTACAAGTTTTCATTGAAAAACCTAATTACCAGCCAGGCTCTTCAAAGCTACATGGCATTGCGAACAACCTAATGCTATTCAAGGTGATTGATAATACGACGATACCCGCAAAGCTTGAACTGATTAATGTCGGTCATAGCGGAACGATTGAACTTTCAAAAGCAGGCACTGGCGATAGTAGTAGTGCAATTAAAGGTAGCATTAGCGCACAAATGAGTCCTGTTCGAGTTCCTAATTATATGATTACTGAATACTAGGAGTGGTTTTATGATTACCAGCCAATTCGAACAACCATTAACATTACTCCCAAAACAGTATGAAGCAGCGCATCTACAATTTTCTTCCGGGGTACATGACAATAAATTAGAGGTGCTTAATCATTTTGTTCCGCATACGTTAGCGGAACAAAATACAGCCGCATTAATGAATCGGATGGACAGTAAATATTTGCTACCCATGTCATTCTTTAATAACTTCATGGAATCACTAGTTTATGATTACAGTATCTTAAATACGGATAATCATCGTATTTTTAACTACCAAACCACCTATTTTGATACTAAGAAAAAGCAATTTTATCTAGATCACCATAATGGAAAGCTAAATCGGTATAAAATTCGTTTTCGCCGCTACGTCGAATCCAATAAAGGATTCATGGAAGTAAAATTCAAAAACAATAAAAAGCGAACGATTAAGCAGAGAATCCCAATGGATTGTACACTGCCTAACCAGAATAGAATAAATGAGTTTGTGAAAGAATCACTGGGTTACTCGACAAAATTAGAAACCGCATTATTCGTAAATTACCATCGAATTACATTGCTCAATTTACGAAATTTAGAACGCATAACGATAGATTTGAATCTCAGCTTTCGCAATGCTCTTGATCAAACACAATCCATTCAAGATAAAGTTTTTATTGTGGAAATCAAGCAAGAAAACAGGCAATTAGCATCACCATGCAGTCAACTACTGAAAATCAATGGCTATCAAGACATCAACTTCAGTAAATATTGCATGGGCACGATACTTACAAATTCAAGATCAACTTCAAGATCAACTTCAAGTAACGTTTACAAGTTGAAGCAGAACCGCTTCAAACCCATTATTAAAAAGTTAAACCATCTTAATTCTCTTAACTAGAAGAAGATTAAGACAATCAAATAGTCAATTAATTTAAACTATTAATACATGCCGGAGGCATTCATGGACTTCACCCTCGACACTGATTTCTTTATACGCTTAATGATAAATACATTAAGCATTGTGATCTTAATTCGCTTTTGCTATTACAAATTTTCTCAACATCGAGCAAATGCATCCTCATTTATGTTGTTTGGAATGGGAGTCTTCCTCGTTACATCACTGCTGCATTCCGCCGAGGTCTCTATGGGCTTTGCCTTTGGTTTGTTCGCCGTTTTTTCAATGTTACGCTATAGAACTGAATCGATTAGCATCAAAGAAATGACTTATCTATTTCTCGTTATTGCCATTGCTTTACTGTCTGCTGTCGGAACGATGAAAAGTATTGAATTACTCTGCATATCATTAGCAATTTGCTTCATAACCTATTTATTAGAAACCAGCATCGTATTGCCGTCTTTAGATGAGTTAGAAATTGAATATGAAAAAATTGATCTGATTAACATTCACTATCGTGCTGAATTAATCAACGACTTAAAAAATCGCACGGGATTAGACGTTCAACAAGTAGAGGTTTTAAGCATTGATTTCTTGCGAGATAGTACCTGTTTAAAAATACACTTCAGACCGAATACGCAAATACAGAATACCAATACAACGAGTAACATGGCTGAAAACCATGGGTGATTTTTCTAACAAAGCGCTTTCCCTAGTATTGTTAGCACTCTTCTGTACTAAAGCTCATACGAGCCCATTAGAAAGGAAAGAACTCATTGATGTAGAAGGTTACCTCATGTTGGACCATGATTATTATGGTCCATTCTTTAATAAGGACGAGGCCAACTACCAACATAAAACAGAAATTCGGCGCTCCAAGCTTGGGCTAACGTTCTCGCCAAATACCGATTTTCGAGCCAAAATACAATTGAAATACTCAAGAGAATTACCTGGCAGCGATAATTTATCACTCGGCGATGCCTATATGCGCTACATGCTTAGTGATAACTGGGGATTACAGCTTGGCCGCATGAAAGAGCCCTTTGGCCTAGAACAACAGACCAGTTCATCAAATCTATTAACCATAGAACGCTCGAGTCTGAGCAGCAGCTTTGCGCCAGGGAGAAGTTATGGTTTGAAAATTGATTACAAAAAAAAATCACATACTTTAGCTTTCGGTTATTTCCTAGAAAGAGACAGCCAACATAAATTTGCGATTGCACATTTCAACCTGTTCGAACAACCAGCTTCCCAAGACACCCCAGCTGCAACGTTACGCTTCACCTATGCACCGATAATTGAAGCTCAACAAAGCGTCCATTTTGGCGCTTCTGCCTCTAAGCGCTGGTTCAATGGAAATAAGGTCCAAATAAAGCACAGTGGTGAAGTTCATAGCGCTGACAACATAATTCGAAGCGCTCGTTTTTATGCTGATACTAGCAAGCTCTATCAAGTTGATGCTGCTTGGCAATTCAACCATGTACTCTTCCAAACGGAGTTTGTTAAAAACTCGATTTCACAAAAGGAGGGTAAAAACTGGAATTATTTCGGAGCTTATATACAAGCCAGCTATCGACTTTCAGGCCGATACAAATATCGCCAGGGCCGATATAAATCACAGAATAAAATGAAGAACGGCTCTTTCAAAAGCAGCACGGAGTTGGTTATACGGCAATCAATCTTAAATGTACGCGACCATGATATTGGTAGCGAAGCAGCTTTCAGTTTATTCGGTATCAACCATTACCCTACCGCTAATATTAAACTGATGGCTAATCTAATCATTCCGACTATGTCAGGGGATAGTATTAATAATGATCAATCAGGCCAAGCCTATTCATTACGCTTTCAATATAAGTTCTAATCATGCTGATGACCCAATATTTGATTTAATGATAGGCTTAAAGGGTATATAAAAGGAATTAAGCCTCAATATGATCACTATCGAAGCCATAGCACCGCCTACGAATGAAGACGCAATCACTCGCATTGCCAAACAGAATGAGGCTACAGATTATTGGATTAGCAGCTCCAGCGATAAGCAGATCGCTATCAAAATCTTGATAGAGAAGTCCAAATCTCAAAGGGTACTTGATCAACTGCAGAGCTTAATGGATGGAAAAAGTAATTTTCGAGTGCTCGCATACCCTCTAGAGATTGCCCTTCCTTATGAAAAACAGCAATCCAATAGCCCCGCCACAATTTCTCGTGAAGCCTTATTGAGCCAATTAAAGGCTCAGGGCAAGCTCGATAGCCACTACATGATGCTGGTCTTCCTCAGTACGATTGTGGCTGCGATTGGTCTAATCGAGAACAATGTTGCGGTGATCATTGGTGCGATGGTAATCGCCCCACTATTGGGCCCTAATTTAGCCTTGTCTCTTTCAACCATATTAGGGCAAGTCAAAGGGGTTTTTAGTGCATTACAGACCCTCACTATAGGCATTTTATTTGCGCTAGGTTTATCGGTTATTCTCTCATTATTCTATCCGGGGATAAGCCTTACTCCTGAAATTTTATCACGTACCGTTGTTGGTATGGATGGTCTCGTTCTTGCTCTCGCTTCTGGAGCTGCCGCAGCACTTTCAATTACGACTGGCGTTTCTTCAGTACTGGTAGGCGTTATGGTAGCTGTTGCCCTACTACCTCCGACAGTGGCTTTAGGGATTTGCTTAGGCTTAGGCGCTTACCCTGAAGCTCAGGGGGCCGGTTTATTGTTAATTGCCAACATCGCTTCGGTTAATTTGACCGCTCAACTCACCATGCGTTTAAAAGGAATTAAACCTAGAGAGAAAGAAAAGCAGCGTACGGCATTAGTCGTCTTTCTCATTGGTATATTGTTTTGGTGTGCTTTGATTGGTTATTTGGTTTATCGCTTAAACTATTAAGTAAGATTTTATTTAACCGGAAAATCAATATCGATTCGCGTCCCTTGACCTTCTATGGACGCACAATGAATTTCACCTAATAATTTTTGCAAAACAATCGTATGAACAATATTCATTCCTAAACCAGTGCCTTGTGTTTCACGGTGATAACTATAAAAAGGATCAAATATCTTTTCTACAGCTTCTTCCGGCATGCCTTGACCATTATCAGATAGTGTAAGGTGTAATCGATGACCAAATTTATCTGCTCTAATCCTAATCTCTCCTACGGGTTTACTTTCAAAACCATGGCGATCACTATTTTTAATTATATTGCCAATTATTTGGGCAATTGCGCCAGGATAGCTATTAATTTTTAATTGGCCATCAACTTCATTCACAACCTTTAACATTTTATGTTTAAAACCCGGTTTAAGCGTATCAATTATGTCATCAACAAACTTCTTAACATCAATCGGCACCACCTCATCCAATTCTTGATCTACCGCAAGCTTTTTAAATAATGATATCAAATCAACAATTCGATAAAGGTTGGTCATAGTAATGTCTATCATCGAATTAGAGCGCTGAATATGCTCTTGAAACAGTTGTTTCGTCATTTTTCATTTTCGAATAAACCTTGTACTTCTTTCAAGTCTTCTTTTTGACTACTAGATGCGGTTATACACACCCCTACAGGGGTATTGATTTCATGAGCAACGCCTGAGACTAATCCACCTAACAAAGACATTTTTTCTGATTCAAGCAGATGTTTC
>CAJVZR010000076.1 GCA_913019965.1 uncultured Oleispira sp. | reverse complement strand
CTATCAATTAGTTGGCAGGATTTTACTCGCCACCTTGTTCCTAAGAAATTACGCCCTTCAAAAAGCGAAGAGTAGTCTTTTAAATACTTGATACTGTTCGTATATCCAGTATCATTATTGGATGAGAAAAGTATTACATATCGACTGTGATTGCTTCTTTGCCGCGGTTGAAATGAGGGAGAACCCTCAACTTTGTCGAGTTCCTATTGCGATTGGTGGTCATTCTGAGCGCCGCGGTGTAATTTCGACTTGTAATTACCCAGCCCGTGAATACGGAATTCGTTCTGCAATGGCGACGGCGTTAGCAATAAAACAATGTCCTGATCTCATCTTATTGCCGGGTAATATGGCTTTATATCGCGAAGTTTCACAGCAGGTGATGAATATCATTCGCCGTTTTGGCATCGCTTTTGAACAAGTCTCGGTTGATGAGGCTTATTTAGAACTCAATCCTGATGACTCCGCCATTGAAATTGGCAATCGTATTCGTGCTGAAGTTGAGACTGAGGTCGGCATTACGGTATCGGTGGGTGCTGCACCGAATAAATTTCTCGCTAAAATTGCCAGTGATTGGAATAAACCTAATGGTTTATTTGCCGTTAAGCCCCATCAGGTTGATGCGTTTGTTGAGCAGTTAGAAGTTCGAAAAATTCCGGGGATTGGACCTAAAACAGCCGAACGTTTGGCGTCAAAAGGGATCGTACTCTGTAGTGATGCCCAAGCTTATAGTTTGCTTGAATTGGTGAATCTATTTGGTCGTACCGGAGCTTCATTATTTAAACGCTGCCGTGGTCAGGATGATCGGGCTTTGAGCACCGACAGGGTTCGGAAATCCATCAGTGTTGAGCATACTTTTTCGAAAGACCTTTATTTGGCTGAAGAGTTGGATCAGGAAGCCGAAGTTTTGTGGACGAAGTTTTTACAGCGCACCGAAAAAGCCAATATTGATAGTCGAGGTTTAGCCCCATTTGTTAAGGTTAAATTCAATGATTTCAGCCAAACCACCTTGGCTGATCAATTCCTAGAGCCTAGTTTAGAATCATTTCGTCAGTTATTGCAGCAAGCTCGCTTAAGACAGGACAGGGACGAAATTCAAGGGGTCCGCTTAATCGGTATCGGCGGACGCTGCCCTGATGTGAGTGAGCAGCAACTCGTACTATTTTAATCTCCTTCTATTTAGACGCACGATAATAGCTAGGAGGCTGACCTGTCCAGCGCTTAAAGGCTTTACGGAAATTAGATGGGTCGTTATAGCCAATCAGAGCTGCTATTTCTTCAATCGGTAAATTTGACGTTTTTAAATACTCAATCGCCATTTCCTTACGCACTTCATCCAGAATTTTCTGATAAGAAGTGCTAACTTCTTGCAAGCTTCGGCTCAAGGTACGAGTACTGGTGGCTAGATGACTCGCGACGGTCTCAATGGGGGGGAAGTGGCCAGGATTGCTTAATAAAATGCGGCGAACTTTAACAACGATGCCTTCTCTTGGCCCCATGCGGGATAATATGTCAGCACATTGGGATTCGGCCATTTTAGCCGTTGCTTCGTCAGCCAGTGTGGTCGGTGTATCTAATAGGCTGCTATCAATAAGAATTTCTGTACGCGGCTGATCCCAATGAATGGGGCAGTTTGGAAAGTATTCTTGATACACTTCGAAGTAGTCAGGCTTCGAGCGGTTGATATTGATCGCTTTGGGCATGAGGTCTAAGCCGGTTAAAAATTGGCCAAGACTGATGAAGTTTGTTAAGAAAACATCGGATAGCAGGTTATAAATGCTTTCGATGGGGATGTGAGAGGTTAAGCGGACAGACGTAATGTCTTCTTGTTCAGAGACTTCGAAGTTGAACGCTGGGTCTATCAGAACGTGATATTTTAATCCTAGGTTTAAGGCTTGACGAAGATTGGCGCAACTTAGTATGGCGTAGCCGAGCATACCAAATTGGTTAATATTAATGGCATTACCCAGCTCTAAGCCCAGTGTAGGAGCATCATAAAGCTTCAACATGTTATTGGTTAGAATAATGACTTGTTGATAAGTTAAGCGCGCCTTAGGGTCGGAGAAGGCCGCTGGGTCAATTTGGGTATTTTCAAGCAGAGCGTCTTGAGATATGCCTTTTTCTTGCCCCATTCTGACCATGATGGCAGAAATATTGGCAGGTACTAAGGGCTCATTCAAACTCCAGGTTCCTCTAATCACCTAGGCCGATCCTTTTTCTTGTTATAACTTTGAGATAAAGAACGACAGAATGAACGATTTTATGATTTTACACAAGGTTGATACATTTAGGCCATGTTAAGGGCAGCACTGATTATTTATTCTGGAAGGGGAAATGAGATCGACTTAAGAAGCGGCCCCAGTCGAGCACTTGTTTGGAATTATGATTGCTGAGCAGGTTTAATATGATGTCGTTTAAGGCCTGGTCATTCTTTCGGGCAATGAAAAAAACGAGGTCGGAACGGCGCCATTCAAATTCAGCGATTTCACATTCAAACTTCCCTTGCTTGACGAGCTGAAATAACTGATAAGCGAACTCGCGCTTCATTAACAGCATCCAGAATCCAGATCGCACTCGATCAAGCATTCGCCCTTGAACGGACTCTACGTGGATAGTGCAGGCTAGGTTGTGATCCCGCTGCTGTTTTTTGCATTGGGATAATAGGGCTGCAAAGTGACGTGGCTCATCTTCATTGAGGTAATAGTAACGTCCATCCCACTCACGATAACAAATATGAAAAGGTTGTTTGCTTTCCGGGAAGGCGAGGCTGATATTGCGGTTGAATTCATTGTCGGTTTCTTGTGGGATTTGGTTTGCTTGCTCTTTGGCATAAGACAGTAAATCAGGGTAGTCGTCATCACACTGGCTGACTTTTACCCCATGAACCGCGCTGATGGATAAAGAACGTGGGTATTCGTTTTCTACAATCAGTTTCTTAAGTAATTCGGCTAAGGAGTGCCATTGCTGGTGGCTGGTTATTAAGCTTTCTGCCGCGGCTTCATGGACGCTAATTAAACTCAGCCAGCGATGGCAAAGATAGCTTCTTGGATTAATGTCTTCGATATCTGGCAATTCAATTTCTTTAACCGCATGGCGAGCATACCAGCGAGGAAATAGCCGCTGGGCGATTAAATTTAAGAATTGCTCTAGATCAAATCCAGAATCTGCCGTCTTTTCGTTGCTCACTTCGCCTTCCTAGAAATATTTACTAACCTTGTATGTAAGTAAAGCATTCTATGGAGTTTGTTTATGCAACATCCTCAAACCTTACCTTCGCCTCTTAAGATAGCGGCCGAGATTGATGCAGCTTTAGCTGAATCTGGTTTAGCAGGCCCTCAAGTCGAACGAGAGCCTATTCCTTTGTACCTAAGTTTTATCGAAGACATGCTTGATGTTGATGGTGCAAATCGGGTTCACTTAAAGCAAGTCTCACCTCGTGATATCGCCAAGCTTTTGAGTCAATGGGCTCAGAGTCAGGGCCTAACTCAAGCAGGCTTGATTCAAGCACTGGCGGAGCCAAAGCAGGAAGTATTGTTACTCTGTGGTGCTCATGGCACGTTAACGGAGATGAAGCAGCGCAAATTTCTGAATTTTCACCAGCAAATTGTCGATTTTATGCCACTTTTTTTTAGCCTAGTGAAGACAGGCAATAACAAAGGGCTATAAAATCGTATTTTTAATCTTTTATAGGTTTGTCGGTGATGGCTAATATTTATCTTGTCGTAGGTTCTGTCACAGGAACGGCTCTAGGTGTGGCAGAGGTATTGAAGCAGGTAATAGAAGTGGCAGGTCATAGTGTAGTACTTGATGAGCATGCCAGCTTAGCCACATTAAACTCTCAATCTTGGGATGCTGTGCTGATTTGCACTTCGTCGACAGGAAAGGGAGAGATTCCTAATAACCTGATGCCTTTTTATAATGAGTTAGCGAATGGAGCGTCACTCTTGGCGAAGATGAAATTTGGCGTTATCGCTTTAGGGAATAGTTCTTATGCTAATTTTTGTGGCGCTGCTAATTTGATGGAGCAGCGCTTCTTTGAATTGCAAGCGCTATGCCCTGTGCCAAAGGTCACTATTGATGCGACAGAAACCACTACCCCAGAACGTGACGCTAAGTTTTGGTTGAAAGAGTTTCTGGCTGCTTTATAAGCCAGTAACTCAATAAGCAAGCAACTAAACTTCTAGAAACTGTATTTGAGCTGCATTTTAGTTTCATGAACTTCTTTTGAAACCCCAGATGGCGGGCGGCTGTCCCAGTTACTTTGCCACTTCCACTGCAAATGTAACTGCTCGCTAATTGGCAAGGTTAATTGAGCCTGGAATAGCGCTTTAACATCATCGCTATTATTAATATCGGGCTGTAAATAAAGTGTCGCGCTGGTGCTAATTGCCCGCTCGCCAGCAGCTTGATACAGCCAATGACTGTAGAGATTGGCACGGTATCGTTGTTCTACTTGAGTCGTGCCTAAATCTACTTCACGGACCTGTTCTTGAAAAACACCAATGCCTTGAAAGCCGTCAGCGGATAATGAATTGCCATCAGTATTTGCAATATGTAAGTTATGCCAGCGCAATCCGCTCCCGATTAATAAACGGCGTTTTAGGCCAGCAAAAGGCGACTGCTGATATTGCAAAAAGTATTCAGCGGCTAAGGTTTGCTGGTGGTTTTGAATGAGTCGTGTGTGTAGAAAAGTTTGATCATCCGTGCGATAGCCGTTATTGCGCTCATAATCTCGGCTATACCAGTTTAGCCACTTGTAGTCCTGATTATTCCAGCGAATGTGGCTACCGATTCCCCAGTCTGTTTCTTCATTATTGCCATCTTTACCACTAAATTTGAAATGAACATGGCCATTCCAGCCGGCTTCAATTTTTTGAGTTCGTTCTTTTTCGATATTGGTTATGGCATGACTGAAAATAGGGAGAAGAAACAGAACGCTTGCAGCGATCAACTTGTGGATGGGAAAGTGCCTCATTGGCTAGACCTGTTCATTCAATTGAAAGAGGCGCTATTGTAATGACTCTCCCTAGAAAAAATAGTCTATTTATTTACTCGCTTGTGGCAGTTGACGGGCTGAGGCCATATTTTGGATGACGATACTCATTTTATCGACTTGCTGGCGCATGCTATAAGGAATTTCGAGTTCATCAAACTTGGCTTTAAAATTATCCAGCAGGTCAACCGCGTTGATTTTGTCTTTTGGCTCTGTCAATTGTCGAGCAAGTGATAACGAACGCATGCCATTTACATCCCCGGAGGAAATAAAACCATAGTCGTTCAATTTTGATTGTAATTGATTTAGTTGATCACTGTTCAGGTCGGTAACGTCAAATTCTTGTGATAGGTATTCAAGGTAGCTGGCGCGGTTAGAAAGATGTAACTCTTCCGGCAGAGCGTCTTTATCTTGTTGCGGCAATACTGAATTTGGGGTCGTTGCTTCAGTTTTATTAGTATCTTGAGCTTTATTTTGCGTACTACTTTGGGCGCTGAACGGCTGGTTCTGCATGTAACTGCTGAGGCGATCTAAAATCATAACGCAGCTCCTAATACTCTGTTATTGACAATTAACAGTGAGATTGCAGGAGCCGTGCCATAATCGATTTTACTAGGGATATCCTCTTAGAATTTCCAATTCACCATTAAATTAGGTCCTGCTGCGGCAATATGCCAGCGCTTGGGTTCAATTTTTGCCGCTTGGTATTCAAAATTACCGCTTAGATAGGCTTGTTGAGCTTCCATCATGTGAGTTGGTGATGTATAAATTTTATATTGCGCCACTGCAACACCTGTGGCAAATGTCAGCCAGCCATCAACAGGGCGCTTATCATCATAGGCGACGGCCAATCCAGCTAAACCGTTAACTAAGGTCGAAAGTGTATGCGTTACCCAGCTTTTTTCTTGGGCTTCACGGGCGGCGGCCTTGGCTAACCAGCTTTCGGCTTGTTGTAATTTTGCATTCTGCTCAATACCTGGAGCACTGTTCATTTGATTTAGCTGCTGGCTGTAATTATGGCTTAGCATTGGGTTCATTATTAAGTCTGCCGCACCTAAGAAACCTGTGACGGCACCGACGCTCATATCGTATTGCAATTTATCATCATCGACGACATTAGCACCGATACCTTGGACTAAACTCGTTCCAGCGAGAAAGCTGAACCAGCCCCATTGCCAGGTTTTACTATGGTCAGCATTTTCTTCAAATTGATTTTGGATGAAGTCAATTCGCTGTTGGGATTCATCAGCATGGCTAAATCCGGCCAGAAAGCAGCCAATAGCGATTAAAAAAGTACGCATTTATTCGTCCTAATTATTTTTATTATGAGATTTAAGGAGGGGGTTATTAAATACTAGTTTGTACAAGTGTTCCAATTTAATCTTTGGCTTGCTGAAAAGGTGGTAATTTCGCAAACTTAAGCTCACACTAAAGAATGAAAAAGGCCGAATGGTACGTTTGTCCTGACGAAAATGGTTTAGTTACTGTGCAATTCTAAAGATAATGTAAGCAATTCTTAAAATTGTTCATGTATTGAGAGGCAACATGACACAACTATCGGAAATGTCGATAAGTGGCAGCCAGCAAGCTGCAGTAAAATATCAGGGTCGTAAAACAAGCCGTGCCGGTAGTGAGCAACGTCGCCGTTTAATCTTAGAAGCGGCTTTACGCATTGTTGTGCGCGAAGGTGTACGCGGTATTCGCCATCGTGCGGTGGCTAAAGAAGCTGACGTACCACTAGCGGCGACGACTTATTATTTCAAAGATATTCAAGAGCTGATTAATGATACGTTTACCCTTTATGCTGAGCAGGCATTGGACGTGGTTAATCAATTTTCTATGCGTTTATATGAGCCCATTACCGGTGGTGAAGGAAAGTCCTTTGTTGAAGCCTTAGCCAGCTCTACTGATATGTCGGAAGTCATTGCCGATAATATGACGGAGTATGTGGTTGAGCAAATTACCCAGCACAGAGACGCTTTGGTTGCTGAGCAGGCTTTTCGTTATGAGGCCATTTTAAGTCCTCACTTACGTAAGCTAGGCAGTGTGCATAAAGAAGCTTTGATGCAGAAGTTAACCGAATTGTTGGGCTTGATGAATTCACCTAAACCAGCAGCGGATGCCAATATTGTAGTATCTGTCTTGCATCGCATCGAATACGAAGGGTTATTGTTGGATCCGGAAGATTTGAATCAAGAAGAGATTAGAGCAACTTTATTGCGCCAATTGTCTTTAATGTTTAGCGACAAATCATAGTTTTACTTCTAAGTTAGTCGGCTTAACCACTGAGCTTTAATGCAGGTTATCTACAATATGGTCTGCAATTGCTAAGCTCGCGGTTAAGCCGGGGCTTTCTATGCCAAATAAATTTACCAGCCCCTCGACCTTGTGTCGTTGTGCTGTTTGAATATCGAAGTCTTGTGCCAACTCTCCTGCGCCGCTTAATTTGGGCCGTATTCCACTATAACTAGGCTGTAACTTGCTGATATCCAATTGTGGATAATAGTGTCGAATGGCTTGGCAGAATTTATCCTTTAATGATTTTTGATCATATTGTTCGAATTGATAATCAATTTTGTTGATATATTGAGTATCGGGACCAAAGCGTACTTGGCCTGCTAAATCGAGGGTTGCATGTATGCCTAGTCCTTCTATTTTGGGACTTGGCATGGGATAGATTAAGTGTGAAAAAGGGCTCTGGCCTTGATAGCTAAAGTAATGCCCGCGGCAAAAGTGATAGTTAGGAATATGTGATGAAGAGAGGGACTCTATTTTTCTGGCTACATTCGGAGCCGTTAATCCGGCACTATTAATTAGATTTCGACTATGAAGTTGATACTGACCATCTTGAGTATTCAATAATAATTTAAAGCCATCTGCTGTTTTATCTGCACGGATAAATTCTGTGTTAGGGCTGTATAAAACCCCTTGTTGTTCTGCGAGAGTTAATAACGTTTGCATATAACTGTGGCTATCAATAATTCCAGTGCTAGGCGATAACAAGCCTGCTTCGGCATTGACTTTAGGCTCTAAGCGCTGACATTCAGCTTTGGATAATAAGGACAGCTCGACAGCATTTTTTTGAGCATTGAGCTGAATGCTTTCAAGTCGATTAACCTGTTCTTTATCGCTGGCGATGATTAATTTACCGAGGCGTTGATAAGGCACGGAATATTGATTGCAAAAGTCATAAAGTTGTCTTTTACCGATACGACATAGTGTTGCTTTTAAACTATTCTCGGCATAATAAATCCCTGCATGAATGACTTCGCTATTGCGGCTACTGGTTTCACTGCCGAACTGTGAATGGCTTTCGATCAATAAAATTTTATCGCTAGGGTGCCTTAGGCTTAGCTTATAAGCGGTTGCTAATCCTATGATGCCTGCACCAATTATACAGTGATCGAAGTATTCCATTCTGGACCTTTTTTAAGAGCTTAGAAGGCGGGACGTATGGCAAGGGAATTAGTCGTGTGACTGCTGTGCTATTGTAAGCTTAAGCAGCAAAGCTCTCAAATGCTTCTAGTAAGATTAACAGGAAAAGGAACGATTATGGGTCAGCCCAGTAACGAGCAAAACCAATCAATGCCTTCGATTTGGGTACGAAGTTTATTAGTCATTGAACGTGCAGGAAATCGTTTACCGGCTCCTGCGATTCTTTTTGTATTGCTAATTTTTTTAGTGATCATTATATCGGCCGTATGTGATTGGCTAGGCATCACAGGAGTCCATCCGGCAAGTAAAGAAATACTTGAAGTTAATTCTTTAGTCTCTTTTGATGCTTTACGCTGGTGGTTACAAAATGCGGTTAAAAACTTTATCAGCTTTGCTCCGGTAGGCCCTGTGGTTGTGGTGATGTTAGGGCTAGGAATTGCTGAGCACAGTGGCTACCTCTCAGCCTTATTACGCCGAATGCTGCATTGGTTACCTGCTAATGCTTTGACTTTTGGAACTGTAATGGTTGGGATTTTGTCGAGCATAGCGGTGGATGCAGGCTATGTTGTTGCTATTCCTTTAAGTGGAGTCATTTTTGCGCTGGCAGGCCGTTCTCCTTTGATAGGCATTGTCGCTTGTTTTGCCGGAGTCTCTGGGGGTTTTAGTGCTAATTTAATGGTTGGGCCCGTTGATGCTATTTTAGCGGGTATTAGTACCGAAGCGGCCCACCTTATTGATCCGTCGTATTTGGTAAGCCCCGTTGCTAATTATTATTTTATGGTTGCTTCAACCTTCATTATTGCTGTGCTGGCGACCTGGGTCACTCATCGTTGGGTTGAACCTGCACTGGCCAAAATGTCTTTGGCTGATAAGCCGGAAGAGATTGAGCAAAAATTAGAATTGTCAGCACAAGAGAGGAAAGCGTTAACTATATCTTCTTTCGTATTACTAGGTTTTATTGTTTTGGTCGCGACTTTAGTGATACCTGAAACTGGGGTGCTAAGGGATGTCGATACTGGAAGTATTGTTCGTTCCCCCTTTATGTCAGGGCTGGTGGTTTTAATTGCGTTAGGGGCAGCACTAGCTGGGATCGTTTACGGCCGAGTTAGCGGGCTTTATCAAGGCTATAACGAAGTTGTTGAAGGTATGGAAGGGGCGATGAAAACCCTGGCAGGCTATCTTGTACTAATGTTTTTTGCCGCACAATTTGTCAGCTTGTTCAGTTGGAGCAACTTAGGTGCAGTATTAGCCGTAAATGGTGCTCACGTATTAGAGCAATTGCAGCTGCCGATGTTATTGAATTTAGTGATGTTTATTATAATGGCCGCAAGCATCAATTTAGTCGTGGGCAGCGCGTCGGCAAAGTGGGCGGTTTTGGCTCCGGTATTTGTACCCATGTTGATGCTCAATGGTATTACTCCTGAAGTCACTCAAACCGCTTATCGTATTGGTGACTCGAGTACCAATATTATCACCCCTTTAATGCCTTATTTCCCCTTAGTCGTTGCATTGATGCAACGTTATGCACCTAATGTTGGGGTTGGGACGTTAGTCGCCTTGATGCTGCCTTATTCGCTGACATTCTTATTCGTTTGGTCGATTATTCTAGGTTTCTGGGTAGGGCTAGGCTGGCCCCTAGGGCCGATGTAAAAGAGTGGCGTGTAGAATAAAAGAGCAGTGATGACTGCTCTTTTATTTACGTGAGTTTAACCTTCTAGTTTTTCAATACACTCATAGTGACCAGGGTTTGACTTACAACGTAATTTGAACAAGATTTTTAACATACGCTTGTCGTACACACCTTCATCTCTTAGCTCTAAGCGAACCTGACGAAGCATGTCTTTGTACTCGCTGTGTTTCTCTTTGGGTAAATCAACCCAGTACTTTTCAGGAATCCCTTTTTCTGCGGCAACGATGTGCTCAAGTGCCTTGGTAAAGTTGCTATAGGCATAGTTGCGGCTATTTTGACCAAAACCTGCAGGGAATTTATCTTTTCTTAGAATGAGCTGACCATTCATTTGCGCTAAATTGAAACGTAAAATGCCGCCCTTATCGCCCATGCCTTTATACATTTCGAAAGGCTCATAAGCGATAGCGGGTGCATACGCTAAATCAACATAGCCATTATTAAAGCGAGGGGCAAATGTTGCGATGCTGACAGGTACCATAGTCGCGCCGATATGCTTAACCACCTTAACGGATGCTGTATCGTAATCAATAGTCGCTAAACGCTTACCGGCCGCGGCTTCAACAGAATTTATCGCTTTGTCGCGTACAAATACAAATACTGCGCCTGCAGGCATAATACCAGCGACCTCATAGTCACCTTCAACCATGTACTTACTCGCTCTTGGGTTTGCGAGCATGCCGACGAGCTTGCGCATTTGCTCATAATTATCAATGGCACCTACAGCTTCGATCGTCGCGGTAAATTTGTTAAAGGGACGAATACGGGTACCGGTAAGGCCTACAGCATCACAATGACCTGCTTTAAAGTCTGCGAGGGCTACGGCTTCATTAGTATGTACTTTAAGATCTAGAACAACCCCCCACTCTAGGGCAGCCGCCTTATAATCTAACATACCTTGATAAGCTGGGCCTTTAACACCGATAGGGTCAAAAACACAAAATTTTCGGGTTGGTAATTCAGCTGCTTGAGCTGTTGAGAAAACGGACAAGAATAGAATACAAGCCAGAATTAGATGGTTCGAACGTTTGTTTATTGCATGCATAGTTATTATCAGCCACTAGGGTCATTATTATTGCGGCTAATAGTACCCAATTATTGCGGTACTTGTCGTGTATTTTCTGATGAGAGCAGAACTGGCGTTCATCGCCTTGAATGGTTACTATGGCGCCGACTTTTTGAGGTGCATTATGACAACTGAACAATTTGAAACTTGGTCTCTCTATATCGGCGTTGGTGTGCTGATTTTCTTTATGTTTTTTATTATTTACGACTTAGGTAAAAAATCAAACGCTGGTAAATTTGGTAATTTTATCTTATTCCTTGCACTGGGCTTAGGGATGGTCGGCTTTTTGATCAAGATATTCTTACAATACTTTATGGAATAAAGCCGTTCAGAATTAAAGCCTGACTAATAGGGCTTTTCTTCTGTCAATATTGATATGAATTAAGTAATTTTATCCCGAGCACTCTACACTGTATAAAAAGGAGATGTTTATGGCTGATGAAAAACTACACCAATTATTAACACAAGTGCATGATCAACTGCAGCAGCAACACAGTTTGGATGATGAAAGCCAAGCATTACTTCAGCAAGTTTTAAAAGATGTAAAAGTCGCCTCAGAAACGGAGGAGTTGCATCAAGATTTATCTGAAAGGATAGAACAGCAAGCGGTTCAATTTGAGCAAGCACATCCTACCTTGGCTGAAATACTACGCCAAATCATGGATACCCTAGGTCGAATCGGAGTTTAAGGAGCACGTCGCGATGCGCCATATGCCAACCTTGACTGAGGTGATGACCCCCTTTCCTCAGCTCGTTGATGAATCGACTGATATTAATGATGCCATTACTTTAATGGCTGAAAAGCAGTTTAATCATCTTCCCGTTGTTCAAAACCACGAAGTTGTTGGTCTGCTATCGACTGCGGATATTAAACTCGCTCAGATGCCTGGCCACAAAATGACGGAATTTACTGAGTTGACGGTGGGTGATATTTGTCGCCGCCGTATTTATTTAGTGGATTTACATACCCGTCTCGATGAAGTGCTCGATAAAATGTCAGCTGAAGCTTGGGATGCTGCCGTTGTCTTACGGGAAGGCCGTTTGGCCGGTATTTTTACCAGTCATGATGCCTGTCGTGCTTTCTCTGCTTGGCTGCAAAAAGAATACCTTCCTGATGATGATCCTGGGGTCGCCTAACTCCACTTAACGAGTAGCTCCCTCCTTTCTTGGTTGCACTCTAATAGGGCCATGAATGTTTTGCGTGGCTTAAAAAGAGGCAAATTCTTACTATTGTCTCGCTTTATTCGCGCGAATCATCAGTATTCTAGTTAAAATCAAAATTGGTATGATTGTTGCGATACAAGGCTTATCACTAACGGGAGGTGAGCTGTATGTATGATGTAGCCAAGATTCAAAACTACCGACATTCTGTCAATAAAATAGAAGTTCCTACTGATTGGATGTCACAATTAAGTAACGTTATAGAAGCTCGTCAGAATGATGAGCAAACGATTCAGCAATTATTAAAACTGCTGGTGAGTATGACGACGATTGATAATATTAGTATTGCTATTCCTGATGCTGCTAATCGTTTCCAAGCTAAATATTGTTCACGCCAAGTTGAAAACGGTGTTTATAGTTTTGCTGTGCAGCATTCGCTATGCCGTGCTTTTGAATCAGGCTCGGTATTGGTTATCCGTGAAGACTCAGAGCGACCAGAAGCTTTTAATCGTGACGCATTATCCCCCATGGACTTTAGTCATCGCGATCATTGTTTATTAGTTCCGTTACGCTTACGCCAAACAACGTTAGCGGTTTTGGTATTGGATTTACGCAATGTATTAGCGGGTAGTTTACCTTTACAAGAGATGTGGTTTGTTTGCTCACAAATAGCCCATACCATGGCAACGCAAGTTGTTCCTAATTTTCAGACCTTATATTCACGCCCTTATCAGCGTGTTAATGAAAATGAGTTGGATGAAATTCAACAAACAGTCACAAAATGCGGTGGCAATAAAACCATGGCCGCTAAAATATTAGGATTAACGCCCCGGCAGTTACGTTACCGTTTATCTAAATTGTCTTAATATATTTACAATAAAAGCTACAACAATTGTCAAACCTCCTTTAAAAGCCCGCTTAATAGTCGGGCTTTTTTTCGTCTGATTTTTATTCTCTTATGGGTTACATACATTGGGGGAGTAAGGATACACTGCTATGCTTAGAATTTAATGTTAGCCAATTAGTAGCTTAGGAGCTGTGCCATGGAATGGTTTCGAATTCCGCAGCAAAAAGTATCAGCCTATATAGGAATAGTGCTTTCGGCCTATTTAATCTATCTAGGCCTTAGCATTAATGCCAATGATAACCACTGGCTGAATCGTCTTGATTTTTTATTTTACGATACCCGCTTTAACGCATCACTAAGCCTGAGTGAAAGTGATTTTTTTAGTTTTGAAAGTGAGAGTAAAACTGAATTAGTTGATGAAACCATTGATGAAGACATGCTTGATCACAAGGTCATCATTTTAGATATCGATGAAAGATCATTAGCTGCAGAAGGCCGTTGGCCATGGAGTCGTCATAAGCTCGCCGAGTTAGTTGCCCAGCTGGCAGAATATGGCGCTGTGGTTGTGGCGTTTGATGTGGTTTTCTCTGAACCCGAGCGAAATCCTGTTAATGAAGTAAACCAGCATTTAGCAAATTATAATATTGATTGGGAAATTCCCCAGCGATGGCGAGAAATAGCCGATGGAGATAAAGGCTTTGCTCGTCATATTACTGATATGGATGTTGTACTTGGCTACTTTTTTCAAGACGAAGCCTCAATTCATGTTGGTCAGTTACCTGCCCCTGTTTATACCCTCAATAAAGAACAAGAGAGACGTTTAGTTTCTATTTCTAAACCGGGCTATGCGGCAAATTTGGCGATTCTTCAACAGGATGCTGCTGGGGCTGGTTTTGTTTCGACGTTTGCCGATGCGGATGGGGTTATCCGCCGTTCGCCATTAGTAATTCGACATGAAAATTCGTTATACCCTTCGCTATCACTAGCGACAGTGATGAGTTATTTGTTTGTATCTGAGATAGAGGTCTCTACGACTCCTATCGGCGATGTCGAAGTGATGACTAATTTGATTGCGGGTGGGCAGAATGCTCGTACCGATGTGAATGGTCAGGTGATCATTCCTTATCAAGGTAAGCAGCAAACTTTTCCTTATATTTCAGTGACAGATGTTTTACAGAAGAAAGCAGACAGTACTCAATTAGAGGGGGCGATTGTTTTAGTGGGCACATCGGCGATTGGCTTGGCAGATTTACGTGCAACCCCTGTTGGTACCCAGTTCCCTGGGGTAGAGGTGCACGCTAATATTATTCGTTCATTATTGTCGGGAGAATTCCCTTATCGCCCAGAATGGGAGGCAGGCCTAACACTGTCGATCTTAGTGTTCTTAGGGGCGTTATTATCACTTTGGTTGCCTAAACTGGGTCCCGTTGCGGCGATTACTTTAAGCTCACTCGCTCTAGCAACTATTGTTAGTGGTAACTTTTATTTGTGGCATGCTCACCGTCTAGATTTACCCATTGCGAGTAGTTGTTTATTGATTTTGGTTTTAACCTTATTAAATTTGGCCTATGGTTATTTACGTGAAAATGCGAGTAAGCGATTAATAAAAGGCATGTTTAATCAGTATGTACCACAAGCCCATATTGATCGAATGTTGGATGATCCTGATGCTTATCAATTTGCTGGAGATAGTAAAGAATTGACGGTTTTATTTGCCGATATCCGCAGTTTTACTACCATCTCTGAGCATTTATCCGCAGCGGATTTAAAAGCGTTATTAAATCAATATTTTACCCCTATCACTAAAATTATATTTGATCATGAAGGCACCATCGATAAATACGTTGGTGATATGGTGATGGCTTTTTGGGGAGCGCCATTAGAAGATGAGCACCATGCTCAAAATGGCATTCTATCGGCGATAGAAATGCAGAAAGCGACGGCTATGCTGAGCGAAGAGTTCATAGCTCGAGGGTTACCAGAAATAAAAATAGGGGTTGGTTTAAATACTGGCATTATGAATGTTGGAGACATGGGATCCTCTTATCGCCGAGCATATACCGTGCTAGGGGATGCCGTTAACCTTGGCTCGCGCTTGGAAAGTATTACTAAGTTTTATGGGGCTGATATTCTTGTAGGTGAGCGCACCGCTGAGTTGTGTCCTGATCTTGCATTTTCATTTGTTGATCGTATTCAAGTAAAAGGTAAAGACGAACCTATTGGTGTATTTCAACCATTAGGATTGAAGTCAGCGCTTACTCGAGAGCAAATAGAACAAGGCAGCCGTTTCGATGCGGCTTATGAATTGTATCTAAATCAACAGTGGGAAGAAGCGATGCAAAAGTTTTATGCATTAAAAGCAGGGAACCCTGAAAATAAAGTGTATCAAGTTTATATTGATCGGATAAGTGACCTGCGTAAGCAAGAGCTTACACAGGGTTGGGATGGTGTTTTCAGGCATACCAGTAAATAGGTAATTATTGGCCCGTTTGCAAAATGATAACACCGCCAACACTTTCGCTGCCATCATCGGTCGATAGGTTAAAACCGCCAGCGAAGGTATCAATGTTACCTCCATTAGTCGTTGGAGCGGCTAATAAACCGGTGATATCTCCCGAAGCATTGATACTGCCTCGATTATTATTATCGATTAAAGACCCTGTTAGATTATTAATAGTGATTGATGAACTACTCACTTGACCTGTATTGGATGTTAATGCCCAAGTCTGATCAATATTAGCCGTTTGCACGTCATTAGGGTTCGCATCAACTTCAACGGTAATATCAATGTTGGTGATATTAAATGTGACTTCCCCTGTTGTTGTCGTACTCGTAGAAAGGTCAAATCCTGTCGAGACATCTGTTACTAAACCACCATTACTGGCACTAGCAATATAATCTCGTGTATCTAACGCTAAGCTTGATGAGCTGCTGGAAAAGCGTCCACTGATCAGGCCGGAATTTAACTCGGTTTGATTAGCAGGGTTAACAATCATATAGAATAAGTCTTTTTCTAACGGGGTAAAGTCGGTGTTATTATCGTATTCGGTATAGCGCTCTATCGGTGTTTCAGTTGTACCTTGCCAAATCCCCCAGCTCACTTGATCCGCCCAAGGTTTTAAATTGCTGAAATCCGCTTCGCTCGCGCTCCCCCTGCGTAGAGTTTCATAGGCTGGCTCATTCGTTTGCGTTGTCGTTTGCCCTAAGAAAAAGTTATCCCCAGTGCCATCGGTATTCAGTGCAATCGCGATACGTTGGCCATCTTCATTTAACAAAATAGCGAGTTTAGGGTCGGTCGAAAGTTGATCCATTTCGTTATTATTTAAACGCAAGTCAGGGCTGTTATCTGAATCGGGGCCGGGTTCTGGGTTAGGATCAGGATCAGGATCGGGGTCCGGATTAGGGTCTGGATCGGGGTTCGGCTGATCTGTATTTTCATTGAAGTTGTCATCATTTTCTACCGTCTCTTGATCGGGCGCTTTATCTTTTTCGAAAGGGCTTGGGACTTGATTATCCTGGGTATTAGTTAAGCTACTATCTGAGTTATTAGGAACTGGGGGCTCAGTATCACCATTGTCTCGATTATCCGTTTTAAACTTTGGGCCTTCATCAACTGAGGATTCTTTAGATTGCTCTTGTTGCTTCTGCTGAGGTATCGGTGGGGTAAATGCAGCAGGAGGGGTTAATAGGCCGGTAAACTCACCATTGGCTGATATTTCGCCAAAATCAAAATTAGCGTCAACCCCTAGATTAAATTGTCCTTGTTGGCTATCAAGAGAAATACCGCCTTTCCATACTCCGGCTAAAATCTTATCAAACGATATCTGAACATCGTATAGCGTTCCGCGAATACCAATACTGGCAACTGGGGTATCCACCTTGTAGGCTGCTTTATTTCCTTTGCCTATTTTCCCAGTGAGAGTTCTAAAACCACCGGCGACAAGTTCCATAAAGACTTGGTTGTTTTTCTCGTTCGCTTCTGAATACACATAGGCTTTAATATTGAGCTCAGAGTTTTCTTTTAACGCTAATAAGGCATTATCAATAAAGCGGATCTGAACTTTACTTTTCTTACCTGTTTTAATTATTTCATGGCTATAGATAGAGTCGCGTCGCTTTAATTGTCTTATTTCACCCGACTCGTTAATCGCTTGGACTTCTCCGCGAGCCATAATAATCCGACCCGCCAAGTCAGCAGAGTAAGCGGAAGAGCTAAAGACCATGCTAAGACAGGCTAAACAGAAAAAGCAGAGCTGCAATGTTGATTTGAAAGAATGAGTAATTACATTTTGCATCGTATTTCTCCGCTACTTGAAGCTGATCGTTAGACCAGCCTCAATTAAAGTACGTTGATAATCGTATAGTTCAAGGTTGCTTTGATTTTGGCTGTGGCTAAGTTGAACTTTAGCAGATGTATTTTTCATGAAATTATACAGCCAGCCAGCGGTCAGCTGTGTGAGTTGATCTTCACGAGTTTCTCTGGCAAAGAAAATATGATCATCAGCAAAGGCATCTGCGTAACTATTATTACGATAATTTACTAAGGCGTACACTTGTTGAGAAGGTGCAATCTCCTGCTGCATTTGATAACCAATGGATAAATAATTCCGTCCTTGAAAATCATTACTACTCTCCGCGGCGATATCGCTGCCATAGCCCAGTTGGAAACTTTGGCTGAGTGCTTCGCTTTTACGATTAAGACTGGCTTTAGCTTGCCATTGAGTAAAGTCTAACGCATCGTTTTGGTCATTATCTTGTTGACCTAACTCAAACTCAGAGGTGATCTTCCATTGGGGGGCGAAATACCATTGCCAGCGTACATTACCCAATAATTGATTCTGTAAACTGTCTCCTGCAAGCCAATATTGGCGGTAAACTCCACCAAAGCGTAAATTATGATTGCTGCGTAGCATTCTAAAGCCACCATTTAAGCTTAAATTCGTAAGGTCGTAGGTATCATCAATCGTATTATCTTTTTGCGAAAGAGAGGCTGAGAAGTCTACACTGGTGCGTTTACTTAAAGGTTGTTGGTATTGACCAAAGCCTTGAAGTTGATAATAAGCACTGCCTTTAGATTTCTGCTCATCATCCAGATTTAATACTCCCGAAACGGTGGGAAGAGTAATACTGATAGAATCTAAATCTGCAGCGGCATTGATATTAGAGTCATAGCCTAATGCGAGCCCCGCGCCTGCGGACCAAGAGCGAGAAATCTGCTGCTTCTTTTCAGCAATGCGGGTTAAAAAGCGATTGATATGTTTTTGTACGTCGGCGGGTGGCTTACTCGCAGCGACCTGGTTAAATTCATGCTCGGCGGCGTTTAAGTTATTAAGAAAGTAGTGACAGCGTGCGAGTTCTAAGCGGAAACGAGCATTATTAGGGTAAGCGTCTAAGAGGCGTTCAAACGGAAAAATAGCTTGATTGTAATGTCCTGTTTGAGCCGCCGCTAAGGCGAAATTAAAGTCAAACTGCTCTTCTCCTTCCCATTGGGGTCGAAGGCTCAAGCCCATCTGGTAGGCGAGGGTAAATTTATTTTCTGCTATCAGTTGTTCTAGTTGATCTAACGATTGCGAATTAACTTGTTCTTTTACGGCGGGCTTAACTTCCAGTTGCTTCTCTTCTTGGGCAATTATTTTTTTACTCGCAACTGGTGCTGGCTCAACAACAGGCTCAGTAACGACAGGCTCAGTAACGACAGGCTCAGTAACGACAGGCTCAGTAACGACAGGCTCAGTAACGACAGGCTCAGTAACGAC
>CAJVZR010000075.1 GCA_913019965.1 uncultured Oleispira sp. | reverse complement strand
AGGAGTATGTCTTAATGTGGGTTGTATTCCTTCAAAAGCACTTCTTCATACCGCTAAAGTAATCACTGATGCAGAGGACACAGCCAGCCATGGCGTTTCTTTTAGTCAACCTAAGATTGATCTAGACCAACTTAGAAATTGGAAATCGAATAAAGTAGTTAAAAAATTAACTATGGGCTTAGCTCAAATGGCGAAACAAAGAGAAGTAAAGGTGATTGAAGGCGAAGGTAAATTTGCCTCCCCCAATCAAATAAACGTTAAGCTTAATGATGGAGCAAAGAAAACTATTGGATTTAAATCTGCCATTATTGCAGCTGGCTCGCAATCATCTGAGATCCCTAATACTCCGGATGATGAAAGAATAATGGATTCAACAGGTGCATTAGAGCTAAAAGATATCCCTAAAAAACTGCTCATTATTGGTGGCGGAATCATTGGTCTTGAGATGGGAACAGTCTATGAAGCCCTTGGAAGTGAGGTGTCGGTTGTGGAATTAAGCGATGGATTAATTCAGGGCTGTGATAGAGACATCGTGAAGCCTCTTCACCGAAGAATGGAAAAACGTTTTGAGAATATTTGGTTAAAAACAAAGGTCACAAATATTGAGACAATAAAGGAAGGAGTTATTGTTTATTTTGAAGGGGACGATGCACCTGAAAAATTAACCTTTGATCGAGTTCTTGTTGCTGTTGGGAGAAAGCCTAATGGGCATAAAATTGACGCAGAAAAAGCAGGTGTTAAAGTTGATGAGCATGGCTTTATTGATGTTGATAAACAAATGAAAACTAACATTGATCATATTTATGCCATTGGCGATGTAATTGGTTGGCCTGCACTTGCATCTGCAGCTTACGACCAAGGTCGTGCAGCCGCTGCAGACATCACGGATATGGAAGACTTCCGTTTTGTTAGTGAAGTGCCCACAGGTATTTATACAATCCCTGAAATTAGTTCGGTCGGCAAGAACGAACGTGAGCTCACTGAAGCGAAAGTACCCTATGAGGTAGGCCAAGCTTTCTTCAAGAACATTGCTCGTGCACAAATCACTCACGAAGGCGTTGGGATGCTGAAGATTTTGTTCCATCGCGAAACTTTAGAGTTGTTGGGTGTTCACTGTTTTGGTGACCAAGCGGCAGAAATTGTTCACATTGGGCAGGCCATTATGAACCAGGAAGGGGAGGGGAATACGTTGAAGTATTTCGTTAATACAACCTTCAACTATCCGACTATGGCAGAAGCGTATCGCATTGCTGCGTTGAATGGTTTGAATAAGCTATAAGGCAAAAGCGGTTCACCACGGAGCGCATTCGTGATCTCCGTGGTGAATTTCTTTTAGCTTTAGCTAAAGATAGCGATGTACTCGCAAGCTCGGTAAAAACACCTCCTCGCAAATCTTAAAATCACTTCTCGCAATTCGCGTCCTCGCAACAGGTGGCTGCTCGTCAATCTGATTGAATTTTGGCATTAGCGGATTATTTTCTTCTGGCACTAATAGCGGCAAAGAAACATTCATCGCTTTACGCACCGTGTCGCTTTGTCCTTTTCCATTAATTAATTTAAAAACCAAATTAGCCCGTACTACAGGGACTTGAGTTTGAATCTGTGCCAGCATTTCATGTTCTGGCAAGGTATTTAAATGCTGCAGCTGCTGCTGGATGTGTGACTTTTCTTCTCCCATCGCGAGTAATTTGGTTTGTGCCTGAGCGACAGTTAATTTTTTAATACTGCGGCCATTGCTATACCAGGTAAAACCAATTTTTTCGGGCCTGTGCTCTAGAATAGGAATATGCCGATACAGTTGCTTTAGATGAATACGGCCGAGGCCGGTATAATACAGTTGCTTACGTAAGCTTTGATGACGACTATTAAGTTGCGCTTTTTGGCTAAGCCACAAGTCTTTATCGGTTTTCTGAATTTGTTGCACGAGTTTTTTGAAGTCATCTTTGGCTTGGTTGATCTCGCGAGCTAGATTGATGATTTCTTCGCTGGCCATAACAAAACCATAACAACTGCGGGTTTCCCTCCCATCCTGCTGGTCCTTGTACCAAATGTCTTGGTAATAACTGCATGCTTTTTTTAATTGCCCAAGGGGGAGGCGAGCAAGTTCCTGCTCTTCTTCACCAAGAGCAACCCAGCATTGTGGTTGCTGTTGGCTAAGAAACTGGCAGAAATTAGACAGTCCGAGAGTTAGGGTATCAAAACTCGATACCAGGTCAGTGCTCTGGATAGAATTTAAAGCGTTTGTGGAATTCATTCACAGGCTGCTTTTATGCGATTTTTGCTTTGCATGAAATCACTATGAGAAACGTGCAATAGATCAGCAATACGACGCACCATATGCTCTTCATATTTATCAAGGTGTTGATCGCTATAGGCGACTTTCCAAAGAGATTCTATTAGGGCAACTTTTTCGTCATAGCTATAGCTGGTATTGATCACTTCGGTAAACTGAAATAAATCGGTCGCTTCATGCACTTCCTGCTTTGCCGTTGCCAATAGTTCATCCGCGACTTCAGCGGTTATAAAAAGCGTATCGTATAAAATGGCTTTAATACTGCCTGATTCTTCAGCGCTTAAATCGTGGTCAGCATTCATGATTTCTACTAATAGCGCAGCCGCTGCAAGATTAGGGTTATGAGTTTCGGTTTTCTCTTCTTCATGCTGAAAAAGCGCAAGCAGTTTTTTAATCATTTTCGTAATCCTATCTTTTCGTTAAGCATGGATTCTAGCGTTACTTGGTCTGCCGCAAAGCGACGAATGCCATCGGCTAATTTATCATGGGCCATTGGGTCGTTATTCATTTGCCATCTAAACTTAGCTTCTGTCAGTGGCTCTGGGGCTAGGCTTGTTTCTGTTGCACTTGTTAGCTTTTGAGTTAGAGGGCCAGTATCTGCCTCTAGCTGTGCTAATAACTCTGGGCTAATGGTTAAACGGTCACAGCCTGCTAATTCTTCAATTTCTCCGGTATTGCGGAAGCTGGCGCCCATAACAATGGTTTTAAAGTCGTGAGTTTTGTAGAAATTGTAGATGTCGGTGACAGATGTCACACCAGGGTCTTCGTTGGCTGAGTATTCTGTTTTATCGGTATTGGCTTTATACCAGTCTAAAATACGACCAACAAATGGAGAGATCAGTGTTGCACCGGCTTCTCCGCATGCTTGAGCTTGGGCGAAGTGGAAAAGCAGGGTGAGGTTGCAGTGAATCCCTTCTGCTTCTAAAATTTTTGCGGCTTGAATACCTTCCCAGGTTGAAGCGATTTTAATTAAGATGCGGTCGGACTTAATGTCTGCATCTTTATAGAGCTGAATTAATTTGCGGGCTTTAGCGACGGTGCTCGCGGTATCAAATGAAAGTCGAGCATCAACTTCTGTAGAAATAACACCTGGGATGACTTTCAATATCTCACAACCGATGTTGACCGCTAGTTTGTCGCCAACATTTTCTAGTAGCTCTTGGCTGTCCTTATCGCTACCTTTTATCTGGCAAGCCCAGTCAATAGCCTCATCGATTAAGTGCTGATAATTAGGCAGTTTGGCGGCTTTTAATATCAATGAGGGGTTGGTTGTTGCATCAACAGGGGTGAATAACTTAATGGCTTCAATATCGCCGGTATCCGCAACCACCGTGGTCATGGCTTTGAGTGCTGCTAACTTGTTATTTGGCTGGGCTGACATGGTAATTCCTTAAACCTTGATCATGGCATAAGTCGTTATATTGAATAGACTTATACCGTTAATTATTGATGCCAGCATCTACCGATTAGTCATTAGTGTCAAGAGGTTCAGGAAAGGAAGGGCATTTAACCACGGAGGCGCTGCGCTACACGGAGAAGGGCAAGAAAGAAGAGCGAAAAGAAAGTTAACAAGCAAAGGCAATTACACAGAATTATGTACAGGGTCGTACAGGGCCTTATTAACGGTCTCTTACACTCTCTTTAATCAGTACTTTTTTTCTCGCTCTCTTAATCTTTCCTCCGTGCAGCGCAGCGCCTCCGTGAGCTCTGTGGTGAGTTAGCTTTTAAGCTTGCTCTTGTTCAAACGCAGCCCGGCGCGCCAGTGCTTCTAGTCGGTTGGCTTCATTTTCCGCATCAGTGGGAACTTTTTTCAGCGCAGCTTCTAATACTTCAAGGCCCGAGCCACGCTTATGGGCGTTTTCACTGATATGGCGGCGGAACTGGCGAGCCCCTGGTTGGCCATGAAAGATGCCTAGAATATGACGAGTGATATGAGACAGATAGATGTCTTTAGACAGCTGATCTTCGATATACGGCATAAAGTCTTCAATGACCTTATGGCGTGAAGGGATCACCTTGTCGTGGCCATAAAAAGCGTTGTCGACTTCCGCCATGATGTAAGGGTTGTGATACGCCTCGCGGCCGACCATGATGCCATCAACATGCTCTAGTTGTTGCTTCATTTGGTCAAATTGATTTAATCCGCCATTAATCAAAATCTCTAAATCAGGGAGGTCTTGCTTCAGTTGATAGACCCAATCGTATTTTAGCGGCGGAATATCACGGTTCTCTTTTGGCGAGAGTCCTTGAAGGATCGCTTTACGAGCGTGAACAATAAAGGTTTTGCAGCCGGTTTTCGCAATGGTCTCAATAAAATTGACCAGCTCAGGATAGGAATCTTGATCGTCAATGCCAATGCGATGTTTAACCGTCACATCAATATCCACAGCATCCTGCATGGCCTTAATACCATCAGCCACCAATTGCGGGTGTCCCATTAAGCAGGCGCCAATCATATTGTTTTGTACACGATCGCTTGGGCAGCCCACATTTAGGTTAACTTCATCGTAGCCCCAGTCTTGCGCGTATTTTGCACATTCAGCCAGTTCCTTTGCATTGCTACCACCGAGCTGAAGGGCAATAGGGTGCTCTTCTTTACCGTAGCCTAAGAAGCGCTCACGGTTTTGGCCATGAATAATCGCGCCTGTGGTCACCATCTCGGTATACAAAACGGCATCGCTAGTAAGCAGGCGCCAAAATTGACGGCAATGGCTATCTGACCATTCCATCATGGGAGCAGTGGTAAAACGACGATTAATAGTACTAGGGCTAGCAGATGACATGTAAATCCGAAACAAGCATTAATGTAAGGTCGCGGATTCTATCATAGACGAATAAATAAGGGAGAACGTACTCAGGTCAGTCAGGCTTTTTCTGCGCCATACTGCCTAATAAAATCATACGGAGTTGAGTGATTAGACGATTCTGAATCTCTTTGACCTCTGCTGGATCTTTGTCTATCGCTTCAATGCTAGCGACTAATACCTGATTGACCATCACCTCTGCCGCTAGCGCAATATTAGTTAAGCGTGTATCAGGGCTCAAATCTTCATGGAGTTCGTCAACAAAGAATTGCTTCTCTTTTTGTAGAGCTTCACGAAATATTTTGGGTCCGCCAGTTAATCCACTGGTTAATAGTCGAAATAACTGAGGGTTTTTCTGGCTGAACTCAAGCTGAGTGATAACGGATGTTTCAATGACGCTACCATTCGCCTTAATGCGTTGTCGCGCTTTACGCATTAACTGGCGTAATGTTAAGGCTACTTTATCGACTAATACTAAGCCTAGCTCTTCCATGTCTTTAAAATGGCGATAGAAGGTTGCAGGAGCAATTTCTGCCTCGCGAGTGACTTCTCTAAGGCTTAGGGCTGGAAAGCCTCTTTCTTCACTAAGTTTAAGCGCTGCGTTGATTATAGATTGGCGCGTTTTCTCTTTTTGTTCTGACCGAATACTCATCTTGATACTACGTCTTATTACTAGGTAGTTTATTAGTGCTGTAAAGCGACACTATAACAGGCATTGAGACTCTCTGTTGGGAAAAAATAGTGCAAGATCTCAGAAGAAATCAAGCTTTGGCTCGTTTCGCCCTTAGCTGGTGCAATGCTGATTTCAGCACGCACCTCAATGGCGCACACTTTTGGGGCGTTATCGGGAAGCTGTGCAAAGTTAACCCACAACTGAGCAAAAAAAGCGCACATACCATTCTTTTTATAGGGTTTTTTGTAGTTGGCATCACTGTTGCAATAGTCGGGTAAAATACGCCATGTCATGATGCTAAGCCTTATTGTTAAAGGAGTATCACGGAACAGGGCGGTCATAAGATAACCTTGTATTAGAGAGATCGACTATGAATAAGACCCGTATAATCGTTGTTGGTAATGGCATGGTAGGCCATAACTTTATTGATACTGTAGCGACCTCAGAGACTGCCGATCAATATGAAATCATTACTTTTTCAGAAGAACCTCGCTTAGCTTACGATCGCGTACAGTTGAGTAAGTATTTTTCAGGTTCAACAGCAGAAGATCTTGCATTAACCACTGAAGGTTATTATCAAGAGAAGGGTGTTAATTATGTTCTTAACGACAAGGTTGTTGAGATTAATAGTGAAGAAAAATTCGTTGTAACGGCCAACGGTCGTAAAGAATCTTATGATAAATTGGTCCTGGCTACGGGCTCATATCCTTTCGTACCACCGATTCCAGGTAAAGACCAAGATCACTGCTTGGTATACCGTACTATTGAAGATTTAGAAGCCATTTCAGCCTCTGCAGCAGACAGTAAAGTCGGTGTGGTTGTCGGTGGTGGTCTATTGGGCTTAGAAGCCGCTAACGCAGTTAAGCAAGCCGGTGTTAAAACCCACGTCGTTGAATTTGCGCCACGCTTGATGGCGGTTCAGCTAGATGAAGGCGGCGGCGCTTTGTTACGTACTAAGATCGAAGATCTTGGGGTTGAAGTTCATACCGGTAAAAATACTACTGAGATCGTTGCGGGTGAAACCTGTCGCTATCGCATGAACTTCGCAGACGGTACTTTCTTAGAAACCGATATGATTTTGTTCTCTGCGGGTATTCGCCCTCAGGATGAGCTAGCGCGTCAGTTCGATCTCGAGATCGGTGAGCGTGGTGGTATCCAGATTAATGATAATTGCCAAACGTCTAATGATGACATTTATGCAATAGGTGAATGTGCGCTTTGGGGCGGCATGATCTACGGTCTTGTTGCTCCGGGTTATAACATGGCGAAAGTTGCTTTTGATCATATCAAGGGTGGCGAACTTCAATTTAAAGGTGCTGACATGAGCACCAAGCTTAAGCTATTAGGTGTTGATGTTGCGTCTATCGGCGATGCACAGGGCAATACTCCAGATTGTCTAAGCTATGTTTACCAAGATGATGTTAACCAGGTTTATAAACGTTT
The DNA here is from genome assembly GCA_913019965.1 of uncultured Oleispira sp. Lineage (GTDB taxonomy): Bacteria > Pseudomonadota > Gammaproteobacteria > Pseudomonadales > Oceanobacteraceae > Oleispira. The sequence goes on along the minus strand of CAJVZR010000075.1, from coordinate 12,211 downwards.
AATCGTATCCGCTGATGGTAAAAAGTTATTAGGGGCTGTATTGGTTGGTGAAGCTGATGCCTATAGCAACCTTTTGCAAGTTAAACTAAATGATATGGATCTTCCTGAAAATCCAGAAGCTTTGATCTTGCCAAGTATTGATGGTGAGGCAAGTGCTGGATTAGGTGTTGATGCCTTACCCGATAGCGCGACTATTTGTTCTTGTTTTGATGTTTCAAAAGGCGCTATCTCAGCGGCGGTTCAAGGTGGCTGTTGCACCATGGGCGACCTGAAAGATGCAACTAAAGCGACAACCGGTTGTGGTGGTTGTGCCGCCCTGACCAAACAGGTGATGGACGCTGAGTTGTTATCACTGGGTGTAGAGGTTAATAACGACCTTTGTGAGCACTTTGCTTATACCCGAGCTGAACTTGCGGATATTGTTCGTATTAAAGGCATCAAAACTTTCCAAGAGCTTTTATCCAGCCATGGTAAAGGTCATGGTTGTGAAATTTGTAAACCAACCGCAGCTAATATCCTAGCGTCATTCAGCAATGAATACATTTTGAAAGATGATCATATCGGCTTGCAGGATACCAACGATATTTATCTAGGTAATATGCAAAAAGACGGTACTTACTCAATCGTACCTCGTATTGCGGCGGGTGAAATTACTCCTGATAAGTTAATTGTTTTAGGTCAGGTTGCTAAAGATTTTGATCTGTATACCAAGATCACCGGTGGTCAGCGTATCGATTTATTTGGTGCTCAGCTTCACGAACTGCCTGTAATTTGGAAAATTCTAGTAGATGCTGGCTTTGAAACAGGTCACGCATACGGTAAGTCTTTACGTACAGTTAAGTCCTGTGTTGGCAGTACCTGGTGTCGTTATGGTGTACTTGATTCTGTATCCATGGCACTGGCTCTAGAAGATCGCTATAAGGGTCTACGCTCTCCGCATAAAATTAAGTTCGGTGTGTCTGGTTGTACTCGTGAGTGTGCCGAAGCCCAGAGTAAAGATATTGGTGTAATCGCTACAGAAGGCGGTTGGAACCTTTATGTTTGTGGTAATGGTGGCATGCGTCCTCGTCATGCTGACTTGTTCGCTACCGATCTCGATGATGAAACGCTAATGCGTTATATCGATCGTGTATTGATGTTCTATGTACGTACTGCAGACCGTTTACAACGTACTTCGGTTTGGATGGAAAATTTAGAAGGTGGTTTAGATTATCTTCGTGAAGTAGTGATGGACGATAAATTAAACATCGGTGCTGATCTTGATAACGAAATGACCACAGTTGTGGGGACGTATCAATGCGAATGGAAAACGACCATTGAAAGCCCTGAAAAACTTAAGCGCTTCCAGCACTTCATTAATAGTGATGAGCAAGATAGTGACTTGGCTTTCGTACGTGAGCGTGAGCAGCGTCGCCCAGCAACTGAAGCTGAGCGCATTGAATTGGTTTCACTTGATACAACTTCATCTAAATAACGGTAACGGAGATTAACATTATGACTACTAACAACTGGATTACCGTTTGCAACGAATCTGATTTAACCGCAGATACCGGCCTTTGTGCACTACATAATGGCGAGCAGGTGGCAATTTTCAAGCCTGCGCTAGCGGATGAGCTTTATGCGGTTTCTAACTTTGATCCGTTTGGTAAAGCGAACGTGATGTCACGGGGAATTTTAGGCTCCATTGGCGAAAGCCTAGTGGTAGCTTCACCGCTGTATAAGCAGCACTTTGATTTAAAAACCGGTGCATGCTTGGAAGATGATTCAGAATCTTTGAAAACTTATCAGATTCGTATCGAAGCCGGTCAGGTTCAACTACTAGCTTAATAAAGAGTATAAATCCATCCGCCAATCAGAGGCGGGTGGTAACAGTTTAAAAAACTATAGAGTAAAAATTATGTCGACTGAAAAGTTCAATATATTTAATTTCACCGGCAAGATGAAAATCTTGCACATGAGCTGGATGGCTTTTTTCATCAGCTTCTTTGTATGGTTTAACCATGCGCCGCTACTAATGGCCATTGCCAATAGTTTGGGATTAGATTCATCTCAAATTAAAACCTTATTGATTTTAAACGTTGCCTTAACCATTCCCGCGCGTGTGATTATAGGTATGTTAACGGATCGCTATGGCCCTAGAATTGTTTATTCAGCTTTGCTGATTATCTGTTCGATTCCTTGCTTCATGTTTGCCCTAGCAGACAGCTTTGCTCAAGCGGCAATTGCCCGCTTTATGCTTGGCTTTATCGGTGCCGGTTTTGTAATTGGTATTCGCTTGGTCAGCGAATGGTTTCCAGCTAAAGAGCTAGGTACTGCAGAAGGTGTTTATGGTGGTTGGGGTAACTTCGGTTCTGCCGCTGCAGCGTTCACGTTACCGGTTATAGCTTTAGCATTTGGTGGTGATGACGGTTGGAGATATGCGGTTGGTATTACCGGTGCGATCAGCCTAGTATTTGGTTTCATTTTCTATATGAATGTTTCAGATACGCCAAAAGGTTCTACCTATTTCAAACCAAAAAATATTGGTGCTATTGAAGTAACAAGCAAGGGTGATTTCTACCTATTAATCATCATGAAGCTACCTATGTACGCGGCATTGGCACTATTAAACTGGAAACTTTCGCCAGCTGGCGTGGACATGTACAGCGACCTTATCGCTTATTTCGCTTACGCAGGTCTTGTTGCTTTATTTATCTATGAGCTGAAGCACGTTTGGGCCGTTAACAAAAACATCTTCAAAGAAGAAGTGCCAGAGTTACACCGCTATAAGTTTAAGCAAGTTGCGGTACTGAATGTATTGTACTTTGCTACCTTTGGATCAGAGCTCGCAGTAGTTTCTATGCTGCCATTATTCTTCGCGGAAACCTTTGAGTTAAATCCAATCTACGCGGGTATGGTTGCATCGGCTTATGCCTTTATGAATTTAATGTCACGCCCAGGTGGCGGCTGGATTTCAGATAAGTTTGGCCGTAAGCCAACATTATTGATTCTAACGGCAGGTTTAGCCGTAGGTTATTTTGCAATGTCTATGGTTGATAGCTCTTGGCCTTTATGGGTGGCAGTGATTACGGTTATGGCGTGCTCTTTCTTCGTACAGGCGGGTGAGGGTGCGGTATTTGCGGTAGTACCTTTAATCAAGCGTCGCTTAACCGGTCAGATCGCGGGTATGACGGGTGCTTACGGTAATGTGGGTGCGGTTGTTTATCTTACAGTATTATCATTTGTAGATTACTCAGTATTCTTCTCTGTGATTGCAGTGACTGCAGTTGTTGGTTTCATCGTTCTGTTGATGATGGAAGAGCCCGGTGGTCAGATTGCTGAAGTCATGGAAGATGGTTCGGTGCAGATGATTGATGTTAGTTAATCGGTTATCGTAAAACGAAACGCTGCCGGGTAACCCGCAGCGTTTTTTTTATGCTTGTATATATTCCAGTATAGTTATATTGTTAGGAGAAGGGTGATCGAAAAAGGTAGGGTAATGAAAAGTTTATTAAGCTTGTTTTTGGTATTATGCGGACTAAGCGTGCAAGCTGAGCCTATTCACTGGATAGACGTACGCACAAGCTTTGAATATAAATTGGGTCATATCGAAGGCGCCGCAAACATTCCATACGATGTAATTGGCGATGAAATCAGTCGTATTACAAAAGATAAAAATGCTCAAATTCGTCTTTATTGCCGCAGTGGGAATCGCTCAGGCAAAGCTTTTACTACTCTGCAAAAAATGGGATACACCCAAGTAACAAACGAGGGTGGTTACTCTAGTATTATCGAAAAAATCAAAGCCCAGAAAGGGCTAGCTGAGTGAGTGTGTAATGCGTTTGGCTTTGATCGAACGCTTATCAGCCATATGACTACTAACACCCAGTTGATGCCAAGAATGCCCTAGCTGGATGTGTTGTTGCTCGGGAATGACATCCACTTCTAAATCTACTTGAATAGGTTTTCTGATATACGATTTAATCAGATAACTTAACTGCTTAAAATTTTCCTTATTGTTAATTAAATTATGATATTGCTGTTCAGGCATATCTCCCGTTTTAATCTTAATCGCATGATTTTGGTCCCATATTTGGCAACCTAGATGGGCTTCTCCAAGCTGATGGTTTTGTTGACCTAATTGACACTGTAAGCTTCGGGGCATTTTCACAACTTGCTGACAAAACTCCTCAATTTGAACACCTTCAAGATCTAATAAATCACGCACTATTACGAGTAAGCCGTCTGTCGAGCGTTCTTTGTTAGAAAATAAATTAAGGTAGCGTAGCTTAAGCTTTTTTAAACTGTCTTCTGCACCATCATCGGTATCGCCGAGTAAGCTGTAAAGTAGCTGCCAATAATTAGATTCGTCTTTTTCTAAGGTATTGAAGTTAAGCTTATAGAGTCGCCAGGCACTGTAGAGTTTAGGAAACAGTTGCTTGTGTAATAAATCGAGAAATTCACGAGGCGCGTTTAGCTCATCCCATTCGTTATCTAATAATTCTTCTGTGTAAAAATCAGGCAATGGGGATGCAACCCCATAGAGTCCCGCAAGCTGCGATACAACTTCATAACCACGTTGCTTGTCCAGAAGTTTAACTTCGCTAATATCAGACTCAGCGTAACCAAGTCCAAGCTCTGGGCGGACATCAATCTTTCTAGCAGGTCGTCTTGCTGTGATAGGGTAGGTATCATTAATGCTCTGTAATAGGCGATAAGCTTGAAAGAAGTCATAGCTTGCACCATTTTCAAGAATATCGCTTTCAATGATTTTTAACGATTCTGTAAGTTGGGCTGCCATGACAACTGCTCTCCATTGGTAAGATTGTTAATGGTGAGCTCGATAAAGCTATTAATGTCGGCAAACTGTTTTATAACACTATAAATTAATTCTCCGAAAAGAAATAAATCCCCAGTACTGGTGAATCCTGTGCTATCCACATCGATTTCGATGTGTTGGCCGCGTATCAAATACCCTCTATACAAACGCTGCGCTGGAGTATTGCGCATTAGCTTTAATGAGTTGATTCTTTTTTTGTTAGCGGCGTGATCTTTTGCATCGCTTTTTTCGGTAGGGTTGTATAAGTTTAATAAGGTTTTTAAATTTTCGAGGTCGGCAATGGGTAAATAGTTTACCGTTAAATGTGCTAATAATTTCCAAAGTATATTGCCGTCCGTTATAGGTGCAATATATTCGCTAATGGCGGATACATTACTAAAACTCACTAGATCAGGCACGTCCGGGGTATTAATATTAACATCGCCTAGCTTTAGTTGCTGAGTCAGTAGACCATTTGAGCAGCGTAGCTTAGCCGTTAAAACTTCTCTCATGGGAAGTTCGTAATCACTGGGGAAGCTAATCCTTAGTAGGCTATCAACTTCTTGTGGCCCAGTGTACTTTTGAATTAGTTCATAAACTGGGTGTGTGCCTTGCTCTTTTGCGGCTAACGAAAAATCTATATAGCTGCTCTTTTCACTTGATCGTCGATTTTGACCACTGACCATCAACAACGAGTGAATGGTTAGGTGGTTATTACTATTTCGAATTGGATTGAGGCGTAAATCACTTTGTTTATGAGTCAGTGGGATTGGTTCGGCATCGGTTTCGAACAAGTTAATGGCGGGGGTGCAAAACAGCTTGAAACTATTTTTGTTTACTTGAAGGCCATGAGTATTCTGGCTAAATTTGAATCGTATTTTAAAGGCTTTTGGCAACCCCTCATTGCCATCAAGTCCTGTTAACTTAAGAAATAAAAATTTAAATTTATTAATAAAGTATTCTTGCAAGCGTCGGTAGCTGTGCAAGCTGGTTTTATGATTTTCTAATAGGTTGAAGTCTTTATCCCAGCCCATGGGTTCTAGCTTTGCAGAACTCAGTTCAGTGATTTGCTGACCTTGCACAAGAGATATCGACAGGAGTTTTTGAGTTAATAAATAGTAGAGCTGGCTTGCGTCAATGTAATCCCCAGCTATGTGTAAGGGTAATTCAGAGAGCTGAACAATGGAATTCGCTAAACTGGTATTATTAATGATTATGTCTAGCTCAGAACTTGAACTTCCTTGATTCAACTCACAAGAGTTTATCGTTAATGGATAGACATCGACATCGGTACAGCTATGAAAACGGCAGTTGATATCACCGACTTTTTGAGAATCTAATTTAGCCCCTTGCTTGATCTTAATAACATTGTTCAAAATGTTTCTAGGCTTAAATTCAATAATAGTAGTTGCAGGGATTTCTTTAAGATAATCCGGGGCAACTAAGCGTAAAATTGATTGGGCAAATTCAGGGAAGTCGGTATCGAGACGCTCTTGAATACCTGCACTCAAAAAAGCAGTGCCTTGTAAGATTCGTTCAACATCAGGATCGCTGCTTGCACCGGCCAAATGAGGAGCTAGAGCAGGGTATTTGCGAGCAAATTCCCGCGCATTATCTTTTAAATTCTGTAGTTCTGCTTGATAGCTTTCTGTTTTCATAGCGTCTTGTTTATAAGTTATAGCGCAGAGGTGACCAGCACTTTTCCATTAATATCTATTGTAATATTGGCTGCGAGCTCTTGAGAGCTAGTATCACTGATTGTATCGGCGATAAGACGCCAATTTAATTCACCAAAACCACTTGTTTCATCATTGTAAGTCAAAGCTGGACTGGTTAATCGAGGTTCAAATTCTGAGATTTGGAATAATAACTGAGCTTGTAGCGCCTCAAGATCCGGCGATCCATGTCCATTAAATAAACTTCGTAAGTCATTCAACCCCATATCTTCTTCGATTAACACATTACCACGCTGACTGTTAAGTAACTTAGTTAAGTCAGCAATGATAGAGTCGACCAGTTGAAATGAATCCGGACTGGTCTTTGTGCCTTGCTGCCATAAAGCTAGACGTTTCAATAGGCGCTCATTGGCCATTATTGATTGGTCCCAAAGTCGTCTTCAAATTCAATGCCATCGGCTTCATGGCTCCAGGTAATATTGTCATAAATTAACGAAACTTTTTCCATGTGCCCCAATTTGCTATTCGCTAAATCCGTATCGTTCTCGACGATGAATTCAATCGCAGTGATTTGAGCATTCTTTAAACTCTGGCGGTAATAGAGTTCTTCCATGCCCGCACTGTCGATGCGGTACCAGTCAATCACGACGTCGTTTAAAAGCTCACCTTCACTTAATGCTTGATAGAGCATAGGGCTAGTACGATCTAGCTCTTTAAGAATAGTAATTGGTAAATGGACTCTGCGACCATTGGGTAAACCGCGCTGATCCGTGGGTAGCTTCACACTGTGTTGTATTGCTTGAACAACAATAGCGCCTTCGCGACCCTCTAAGTCGCACTCGCCTTCAATATTGCCTTGGTTCTCTGCAACAATTGTCATATAGCCTGGTAATGCCATAAAAATCTCCCTTTAAGCTTTCTCTAATTTACTGCGTTCAGTGAGTGTAAATGGGAGGCCCATATACTTGAAATGCGGTGTTAAAGACATCGCGACTAAATACCAGCCTGATTTACCTTCAACTTCTCGAACCGTGACTCGAGCGTTACGCAAGGGGCGGCGAGCCCTGACGCTGGCGGCTGGATTGTCCATATCTGATACATATTGTTTCAACCAGCTCCCTAGCTCTTGATCAAGCTGAGAGCGAGTTTGCCATGAACCAATATTCTCCCGCTGCATGATTTTTATATACTGAGAAAATCGACAACTGATCAGCATATAAGGGAGCTGAATTTCTAAGCGTTGATTTAACGCCAATTGTCGCCCTTCAGAGGTTGCTGGGAAATCATCAGCTCTGCGACAGGAAGGAGCAGAAAAAAATCCGGCTTTTTGACTGGCCTTATGCAACGTAAGAGGTGTGAAGCCATTATGTACTAGTTCGGGTTCAGATCGGTCGGAAATCATCACCTCTGTAGGAATGTGACTGCGAACAGCGCCGTGACCCGCTTGTACTTTAAGATCATCAATAATGCCATACTCATCACCGGTAACATTTACGAACCAACGATAGTTTGCAAAACTATTGGAGAAGCGAGTCACCAGAGCATAGGCTGCATTGCCCCACAGTCCACCTTTAATATTGCGATCTGACTCTTCGTATCCAAAGTCAGAGCTATGGTGGCTGTGGCTTGGTCTAAGTAGAAAGCGTGGCAGTGTTAAACTGACGTATTGGCTATCGGGGTTTTCTCGAAAACTATTCCATTTGGCATACATGGGTTGCTCAAAGTGTGCATCGATGTCGCGAATTCTTGAGAATTCTTTATAGTCATCTATACCAAAGAAAGTAGAATCAGCTGCGCTTATTAAAGGGCAGTGTGCCATCGCAGCCAGTTTCGCTAGTTGGCTCAGCAGTGACATATCATGAGCATTGGATTTAAATTCAAAATCCCCCAGCATTAAACCATAAGGCCTACCACCAAATTGACCAAACTCTGCACTATAGACAGTCTGATAGAGGGATGATTGCGTGATGTCAGGAGAATCTTCGAAATCTTCAAGCAGTCCATTCTTTGAAGTATTAATAACAACTAGTTCGGTATTTTCTTTGCTATTAATATGATGCTGAAGAAAGTCTAAAGAACGCCAACTGGTTTCGAGGGTTGTAAATCTTTCGTGCTGAATGATTGAATCTAACTGGCTACTAATTCGATTAGACATTTCAGCTTGAATGATTAATTTATCATTACTATCAAAAGTAGAGTCATTATTAAAACCAAACTCAGATAATAAGTTAGATAAGATGGCGGGTTTTACTTTCTCTTCACTTAAAATAGAGTGCATTTTAAGTGCCTGTCGAAGCTCAGGAATTCCTCGAGTTAGGTTTTCAGGTGTAAAGTCGTCAAGGCTGTTGAGAGAGTAATTGATTACTAGAGGTGCACTTATATGAGGTTTTAAGTAATTATCTAAGTTCAACTTCAAGCTGATATTCTGCCGTGCAAGAATATCAGAAATAGCTGTATCAATTTTCAATACCTGATGATCAGTTAGATCTTCTGCTTGTTCATCTGCTGTAATATTTGTCAAAACTAATATTTTAAACGGCAGTTCAACCTCATTTTTTTTATTATCTAAAAAAGTGAGGTTGATCCTTTCGGCAACAGCTTGTTTATTCATATCCAATCCTTACCAGCAGTATGCAGCTAATTGCGGCAATTCTAGAGGCACTGTGTCAAGCATCTGAATGACAGGACGCTGTCCATTAATTTCATAGCTAACATCAATATAACGTACACCGTTATTGATCAGTTGCGCCTTTTGGTTAGGGAAATCATCGACTGTAAAAATACGTCGACCATCTTGGAAATCTAATAAGAACTTACCAAACCCTTTTACGCCTAAATACTCTTTCAGAAGAGTTAATTGTCCAATTTCTATGCGTAATGTTGTATCACCACAGGTTTCTAAGCTCCAGTTAAAATCATGCTGGGTAGGGTAGTTATAGTTAGCCATAGTTTGAGTGCCGTCACTGCAGTGCAAATCCAAGAAGGTCGCATACGGTGAGACTTGAGCGTCGGTATTAGTACCTGAAGGCAAAGCATTCATCGACACAGTGAATTGATTACCAACAACAAAAGCCCCAGCCGCTGATTGATTTAACACATCCAAGAAGGTCTCCGTTAAACCCAAACTACGTTGTTCGATATTTGCACGCACGTAGCCTTTCTTAAACTGTTTTTTCACAAAGGGTGAAACCTCAGTATCCAAGAAATTCCATAATACGCCACTCTCGCCGACAAGCAGGTTACCTAGGTTGTTTTTATCAACTCCATCAATAGAGGCTAAAACATTATCTTCCCAGCGATCTTGTATTGCGCAACTACTTTCTTTTTGCATGTAATCATAGGCTGCATAGATGGGCCCCATGTAAAGCTTCCAGAAAAGACGGGTAGTAGAGATTGGCTTTCCTATAAGTGCTTGTAAATCTTTAACCGAAGTCCAAGCAGAAGCCAAAGGGCCGTTACCTAGTTCAGGGGATTCAGGGGTTTGGAAAAAGGTAGTGATCGTCGATAACGATTGAGAACGACTATCCGCTTTAAATGCCACTTCAGCAAGGGCTTGCTTATAAGCATCAGCTGCATTAACCGCTTCTTCAAGTGCACTATTGTCATCATCGCCACCTTGGCCTTTAGTCGCTTTTTTATGCATTTTCATGCCTTTTTTAGCGAGCTTGCCAACCTTGCCGAGCTTCCCGAGGGCTTTTTTAAGTAGTTTGCCACCGCCTTTTCCTTTGCGCCCATCAGAAATTGAATACGCTTGAATTTCGGTAAAGAAAGCAATCTTATCTCGAGATTGATAGTCAACATCGGAGAAAGGGGCTAACTGATCGTGCATAGTTTGAAGTAAGGTGAAATAAGGATTGTCAGCCGTTGCCATGCGATCGAGAAGCACAGTCCACTCTTTGCGATCGCGCTGCTTCAATTTACCTTCGTCAAAACGGTCAGCAAAATCAGTCCAAGCATTAATATACTTACGTTGGTAATACTGATTAAAATCGACTTGGATATCGCTTAGCTGCTTGTCATCGGTATTAGCCATTTGGAATTCTGTTAAGAATTCTTGGATGAATTCAAAGCCATCCAACGTAAAGGCCGAGGGGATTTCAGGGGCATCGGTAAGCTTAATACTGCCACCCCAAAAGGTTTTCAATTGTACGGAATCAAAACCTTGAGCATTAGCCCATTGAATAATCCAAGAGTAGTCGCCGTGATTTTGCTTAATTAAATGTAATAGCGCAGCTTGAAGGCGTTTCTTTTCTTCTTCTAAACCAATCAGGGATTGGCTCCAATTGACATAACTTAAATAGATATCGTTAAACAAAATAGATTCTTCGTTACCAACAGAGCCATCTTGAACGATTATGTAATCATTACCAATTGGTTGAATTTCAAACTCTGAATCTATATTTAAACGCTTTTGCAATATATTGATGCGGCGGACTAATCCACCGGCTAAAACACTTGTATTTTCTTCTTTTAACTCATCAATTGTTTGCTTAATAGTGCCGTCATAATTTAGCAAAATGGAGTTTTGCACATAGTCGATGTATTTTTCTTTTAATTCATCAACTTGATTGCTGCCACCAAACAACTCTGACCAAGGTGCATACTCTTGTTCTTTATAGGTTTGTAAAGAATCAATCATTGATTTTAGACGATGAGCCGTATCTAAACGCATGGACATAGATTGGCTATCATCACTGATATTAATAACCGTTCCAGAAAAGTTGGTTTTAATTTCAGACAAGAATGCACTGTCTTGATTATAAAGAGCGGTTAAACCTACAGCTGAAACGAAGGTAAGAGCACCACTAATGCCTAACGCATATTTGCGCAATGCACGACGAAAACGTACGGCACTCGGTAGGCTTACAAGCAACCCTCGGTCTGGGGGTAAGATTTTAGTGAAAAAATCGTGCAAGAACATTCCGTCACGCACAGTCTCGTCATTTTCTGTATGTACACTGGAACTAAAATACAGTCCGCGGAAGCGCGGTGCTTCTTGATAAGCATTACCTTTAAGGGCAGTACGAATGAAGGTATGTAGGCCAGGGCGTAACTGTTCCATTGTTAGTGGGAGAGTCAATAACGCATCACTGGGTGAATCCGTTTGCTCCATCATCAATAGACGAACTTCTTTTAAACGGTCTAAAATACTGTCCAATGCAATATCAGCAATAGAGTCATAATCACCAGATTCTGATTCATTGAGATAGCCCATTGCCTGATTTTTAAGCTCTTCGGGAATGTATCTCGCCCAATCAGAGAAGCCTGGAATCAAGTCGGCCTTAGTAACCATGAGATAAACAGGAACTTTGACTTCTAACTTTTCCATCATGCGGTTGATGCTGTTTCGGACCTGGCGACCTTCTTCTAAAAGCTCATCTTCTGAGCAGTTCAAGAGACGATCCGCCGCGACCACTAGAACCAAACCATTAAGAGGCTCTTTCTGTTTGTGGCGCGATAGCATAGTTAGAATTTGATTCCACTCTTTGCGATCACGTTCTAGCTTGTCAGGTACAGCGTAGCGACCCGCGGTATCAATAATGATACCTTCTTCATGCAACCACCACTCTAGGTTGAGGGTGGAACCATCTTCTTTGCTGGATAAATCAATAGAGGGGAGTAGCAATTTAGAATTGCGCAAACTGGTGCTTTTACCAGAGGTAGGGCGACCAAAAACCATGTACCAAGGTAGGACATACAAAGGATCCCCCTGAAATTTCAGTTGCGATCTTTTTAA
>CAJVZR010000074.1 GCA_913019965.1 uncultured Oleispira sp. | reverse complement strand
GCGGTAAAAAACATATTTTACAGGAAAGGGGCTGATAATTCGTGGGCTCAGGCTATTTTTCTACAGCCTGAACGCCTAGCATTTGCGGCGGTTTTGTAGCGAGGTACGAGTGGAAAAACCGTCCTAACCACGCAGTGGTTAATTCAACATGCATTTGTTATATGTCGTCACCAATGGTCTTTTTCACTTCATCTACAATGAAATTAGAAATTAGTTCTCGGTTACTATCAGGTAAACCCTTAAGTAGCTCCTCTAATTTTAAAAGCTCGCTACTCAATATCATCTTACGTATTTCTATTAATTCATCCACTTCCTCAAAAGTCTTAATTTCTATTAATTGCTTAAGTAGAAAATTATTATGAGATAGCTCCATCGTTTTATATGTTAACTCGGCTTCCGTTTTATATGACGTGCGAATTTGAGAAAGTAATTTTTCATCGTATGTGGACCATTCGCCAAAAATATAACCACCAATAAAAGTTACACAGGCGAACACTGCCAATCCAATAAACCTGTAAATACTCATATTATGATAATTCCTATATAACGCCAAGCTGTGGGGCGCGAAGCGTCCCAGCCCCGAAGGGGCAACACCAGCGCCTTGTTAAATTCGTTTTCTCATGTAACGCAGTAAAATTAGAAATATCTTAGCTATTAAAAAATACTGCATACATAGGCTATTATTATTAAAAGAAGGGAATAACCTTCTTCGACACCCAACTTATTTCCTTTATATTTCCATCGCAAGCACATGGTTGCTTTGGTGCTTACAATATTCTAATAACAAGGCTGAAATACCTTTACTTGATCATCCATTAAAATAACATCCATAGAACAATAACCACTAGAAGGCATTTTTATGTTATAAGATATTGACCAGTTTCCATCACTCCACGGTGGATCATAGTCAGGAATAGTAATTTCAAAATAGTTTTCACCTGATTTTAAATGTTCAACAAATTTCTTTTTGATATACGCGAACTCGTTTGATAGCTCTTCAAAAATAGGAATGAGATTAAGCCAGATAGAATCCCAATTACTCTGTATGTAATCAAAAACTGCAAACTGCTCGGCTGTAAGTGTATCGACATCATCAGCAATCAAACCTACCTTGATATTGAAAGACCCATAGGGATCGCATTGGAAATTTATGCAAGTATTATATTCGTCTTTTTTACCGACATAATCTTTTCTATCCACTTCATCTCTCCCTACTCCTTTGCTCAATAACGCAAGGAATCTATTCTTTATATTTAACATCTAATCAATAACTCCATTTATTTTACAGTGTTCCATTTTTTCCTTTAACTATTTAGTGTCACGTCCTCTATAAATTTAACGCTTCAAATACCGGTCGCAGTTTACTGCCTCCGAGTACTTTGATTTGTTAACTGAGGGCTAATAGTACGATCTTTAGATATCTTATACGCAAGATTGTTATACATTTTTTTGATTAATTCTTCTTCTGTAGAAAAGGGATAAGCAAAAGGAAAAGCTAACAGCATAGGTAACCATTGAACTAGAACTGTTTTATCACGAAATTCATAGTAGTGTTCATCTCCATTCGCATCTAAAAAATTAGCTGTTAACTTATAATTTGAAGTCTCCCAAGAAGGTATAAGATAAAGAGATAATCCAGTTAGCATTGCTGGCAGAAGAGCTGCGGGATCTTTAGATAAACTCAAGCCTATTTGCAAATGAGAAACTCCATTTTTTGCAGCTGGATTCTGTCTTAATTTCCACCCGTAACTATTCATTTCTGAAATCAATGCATCATCAAATATTCCTAATGCGCCATATGTTGAATCCTTAGTAATAGAATAAGTAATAATTTCAGGTTTAACTACAGCATTAGTATCAGGACTTATAAAGGATATCTGATTACTTTGAAATCCTGCACAGCCAGTCATTGATACTGAAAAAATTAATAGCCAAATTTTTCTTTTTATGATGTTGATAATGAATATTCCTATATTTTAGTTAACGCCAAAAGCATGGGCGCATGCTTTTTCGCGTCCAATGCCTTTTTTTGTTAAGTTTCTTTAGCAAAAGAAACTATATCTTCTATTTTATCTCTTAGCTCAGCTTTAGCCTGACTAGGAGTTCGTTTTTCGCTCGGATACATAACATTTTCCCTTGATAAGGCATTGGGTAGATGTGTAGTTATCAGATTATCAAGCAGCTTTAAAGATGAATCAAAACGTTCACGCTCTCGATCATCTAAGAAATATTTAAATATTTCTGAAGCAACAACTATTTCTTGATGTATGGCTGGTACCATTAAAGCTTCCTGCTCTCCCCAATGCACTTCTACATCAGGAATCTTTGATGTAGCACTTATTATGCTTTTTCGGAAATCATTACTGGCTTGGGCTTTCCTAGACGTAACTTCCCTAGTTAGAGCGAGCCTGTGAAAAACCAAATAACCTATGAGCGGTAAAACAGCCCCAGTTAAGACACCAAATATTGTAATTTCCATCAGGCCATCCAGTGTTGCCAGTTAGATTGAAAACTTAACAGTGAGTTATACGAACGCGGTTCGCATAACCCCTTATATCTGGAAAAGGCGAACGAGAGGAAAATTCCTTTAAGATCATATGACTATCCCTGTTAATAATTCACGTAACAGTATATTTACCGTTCGCTTTTGTCAATTTCAATATCACGCTGAGAGTGTGTTCGCATATCCCGTTATATCAGGATAAGCGAACCACCTAACCTACTGGCCTCGACCTAAGATCATTACCTTGATGGTCGCGAAGACAATGCCAATATCAGCCTTTAACCAGCTAGAGACCGAGGTAAGCGAAAGAGAGTACGATAAATCGTAACCTAGCTTATTTTTAACGTCTTCTAAGCACTCGTCATAACCTTGATGAACTTGTGATAGCCCGGTAATGCCTGGCTTGATGCCGTAGGTACGATCGGTGAAATAAGGGATTTCACGCTCTAATCGACGACAAAAGCTAGGGCGCTCTGGGCGTGGGCCAATCATCGACATATCACCGCGTATTACATTAAGAAACTGTGGTAGCTCATCCAAGCGAGTTTTACGTAGGAACTTCCCTACCAGAGTAATGCGCGCATCGTTTTTGGTCGCTAACCTTGGGCCACTCTCGGTTTCTGCATTGATACTCATGGTGCGAAATTTCAGCATCATGAATATCTCAACGCGGCTAGGTAAGCTTTGCCCAATACGCAATTGCTTAAATAATACAGGGCCTTTACTCTCTAACTTAATGGCCAATGCAATTAATGGAAACAGTGGCACGGTTAACAATAGGCCAATGCTGGCTAAAACCACGTCAAAGATTCTTTTATTCCGTAGAACATTGCTTGGAATAAAGTCAGCGGGAATCGCTCGCTGTTTTAATTGATTCAAGCTTAGGTCTGCTAGATGAGGCTTACTTTTTATTGCTTTTAGAGTGTCGGTGTTCATAGTCATACCCGTATTCACGTTCAGATCTACATTCATATCTACATTCATATCTACGTTCATGCTCATATCCACGTTCATATTCATAGCCATCACCTATTTATTCATTTCAATATTGATTTTTTTCCATGCGACTGTTTTTTCTTTCCCTAATAGTTTTTGTTTAACTAAATTGTTTAAATAGTCTACTGATCCTATTAACCCCATTAGGTGACCTTGGCAGATATAACTATTTAATAAGATAATCTTGCTGTTCAGTAAGCGGCATAAAATTGATTCTTTCTTACTCTTATTCTTACCCATATTCTTACCTTTGCTCTCTGCTTGGTTTTTAGTCTGATGCTTAATAGCGGCTAATGAGTAGGCGCTTAATTGAGCTAGCAATAACAGTGTAAAAAATACGGATTCTGTAGATAACACGGCACTGATGAATAACAGAGTGATTAAAAGGTAAGGCATGATGACCCGCAAACCTTTACCCGATAGAAACATCCATTGAATGCGCACTCGGTTTAGGTCAAGGCTCGGAGTCAACAATGATGTTAAACGAATTACTTGCTGGGCATTACCTTGTGATATGCGTCTACGACGCTGCGCATCCACGGCAAGGGGGGTTGGTTCTGTTTCAAAAATATGAATATTCTTATCGAATATCGCCTTATGCCCCTGTGAGACTGCACGCATGGGTAAGATAAAATCGTCGTTAATCGTATCAAGTTCTAATTTTTTACAGCACTCGCGGCGAATAGCATAATAGGCCCCAGGCACACCGATGACAGAGCCTAACTGGCTTTCTAGTTCACGTACTTTATTTTGATACTTCCAATAGTTTGTTTCAGCGCTACTATTTTCATCACTCTTATCCTCATGATCCCTATCACTCCAATCTGTTGAGATTAAGGAATAATCTCCGGTAACAACGGCAATACTTGAGTCATTCATAAAGTGCTGAGCACTACGCCATAATACATCTTGATCTAATATGGCACTGCTATCAGAGAATACAATAATGTCTTCTTTGCACTCCGCTAATGCACGATTAATGACGGAGACTTTTCCTCCATTCTTTTTGATATTGACAATGCGTATGTCCAAATCTCTATTGTAAAATGCTCCCTGAGCCAAGATGGCTTTTTTAACCGTATTATCATTACAACCATCACAATACACCGTTATGGTTAAGCGGTTATCTGGGTAATCCAGCCAGCCTATACTGTCTATTTTCTGTTGAATGATACGCTCTTCATTAAACGCCGGAACGATAATATGAATACTGGGTAGTATTACTTGTCCTTTATAGGAAGGTACCGTTTGATTATGGTTACTTCCCTTGGCATTACGAGCCGAGTGAATATGTGCGGCAATTTTTAATAGCATAGGGTAGCCAATATGATGATAAATAATTAGCGTTAACAGTATGAGGGCGATAATAATCATAATATGTCTCTCTATCTAAATTCATTGTCATAACGAGTGAGTCGGCGGCTAGTTATACAAGGCTCGGTACTTAGCCAGCATGTTGCCAAAATCACGATTCTTTAGAACGAATTCTCTCGGTGATATAAAGTTATCTTTTTGTTTGTTTCTAAATATCTGACGTATTCCCCAGGCCAACGCTGAGCTATCTTGTGCGGGAACCATCATGCCAGTATCTGGGCAGCAGGCTTCGCGACTCCCCCCCACGTCGGTTAATACAACCGGTACACCACAGGCCTGAGCTTCTAGCGGAGAGAGTGGCAACCCTTCATTAAGTGATGACATGCAAAACACGTCTAGAGATTGGTAGAAGTACACCATATTATTGATATTACCGAGCAATATTACGCGTTGTTCAAGGTTCAGATATTTAATTTCTGCTTCTAATTCGTCTCGATACTCTCCCTCTCCTGCGAGGACTAAAATGCTATCTTCTTGAAGAAACTTAAGTGCTTTGATTAAATATTTCTGCCCTTTAACTTCTGTTAAGCGTCCTGCACAGCCAATAATATGAACACCTTTTTGAGGCAATCCTATTTGCGCTCGGGCATAGCTTTTATTGCCTTTATGAAATAGTTTGCAATCAACACCGTTATGAATCACTTGGCTTGGATAATCTGGCTGATATTTTTTTAATTGCTCGTGGACACCTTCTGCATCGGCGACTAAAACAGGCTTTACCCACTTAAGCAGCGAGCTTTCTAATCTTCTGCGTTTAAGGTCTTGCATGTGCCAGGCATCATGCTCGGTATGTATCCGGTGCTGTATTCTGGCCAATCTGGCGGTTAAGCCTGCATAAAATAGCGGGCCGATATGATGGGTGTGTAGAACATCGGTTTTTAAACGTTGTAATATTCTTTTCACCTTAAAAAAACAGCTCAACGACAAGCCCTGTGGTTTATTCAGAAAATATAGATTTTGCTTATACGGCAATAGTCTTGGCCAATGTCTTAAGGCTTCTTCTTTTGTGCCTTCAAGGCTTATAATGTGCATGTCTTCACTTTGTGATAATTGCGAAGAACGTAACATTTCTAATACTAAGCATTCAATGCCTCCTGCTCGTAAATGCTGCACAACCTGGACGACAACTTTATGGGGTGTTGTGGACTTTTGCTCTACGACTATTTTTTCTTCATTTGATTTCATAAATAATCTCCGCCAAGGCTTTAACCTTGATTACGTTTTGCTATCTTCAAAAATGGTATCGGCTTGCAGTAGTTCTTTAATTTTTGGAATTCGGCTTAAAACAGGGGCTTGGGTGAACACCTGTAGCTGGCTACTACGGCGTACGCTGGTATCCATTATTTCTACAATCACAGCCATGCCTGCGCCAAAAAATATTCCGCCTACTAAACCGGCTAATATAAATACTGCGCCAGGTAAGTTCGAAGGCCATATCGGGGTATAAGGTTCGTCAATTATTTTAATTCTATTTTTTTCTTCGAAACGTCCAAGAGAACCGGTTATTTTTGCCATTTCATAACGTTTTAAGAATTCGTTATACAGGTCTTGCTTGGTATCAAGCTCTCTTTTCAATTCCGTAAGGTCACGCTCAATAATGGCAAATGCTTTCACCTGCTCTTCCATTTCTTGTATTTGGGCTTTCAGACTGGTTATTTCTTGCTTCAAGCCTCGTTCTAAAGCTCGGGATTTTTGAATTTCTTGTAATTGAGAAACTAATAAAGGAGCTGCATCACTATCGCCAACGGTCTGTGTGAGTGACGTACTCATCGCAAGGTGCCAAAGACGTTCTATTTCTTCTGGGGTTAATTTGGCCGTTTTTTCTAATAGACTATTACGCTTTACTTGAAGTCGATCGACTTGGCGCTGCACATTGATAACTTTTGAGTGCTGGTCGGTATAACGCGCTCGCAATAAAGCCATTTCACTGGTGAGCTGTACGATGCGTTTTTCTAACGCTGCCACAACCGGATTACTGGACGATAATCTTTCATCCATCGATAACAAAACTCCCTTAGCCGCAGACCAAGATATTTCCTTTTTAGCCAGCAGCTGTTTTAGTTCACGTAAGCGTTTGATGTTACCACCATGAAAAGCCGGTAAATCTGTCGCATACTGCTGCTTAAATAGGGATAGTTTTTTCTCTGCCGCTAGCAATTGGTCTTTCTGTGATTCCAACTGAAGTAATATGAATTTCTCAGATTGTTCTATCGAAGAACGCTCTGGAGCTAAAAGCTGCTCAATAAAATGCTGGCTAACGACTTCAAGAATCTCTTTCATATTTTCAGGTTCCCCTGAACGGTATGATATTTTCACCAGATCTTTGCCTTCTTGCGTTAACGTTAACCCTTTTGATATTTTACGGCTGATTTTTGTTCGTTCATTATTACTGGAATCGTCGTCGATTAAGGCTAATTCTTCCACTACCGAGAATAATACATGACGACTATGAACTAAGGTGTCGAGTGCAGCCATGCGTTCTTTTAAGTTGGTTGATACCGATAAGTCTTCTAAAAATGGATTTAACTTAGAGGTTTCTTGTACCAGTATGGTGGTATGTGTATCAAATATTTTTCCACGGGTTATCGCAATCAAACCTCCGACTAAAGGCATGATTAAGATAGGAACTAAAATAAGATAACGCTGACGCCAAGCCGCCATCAGAATGAGATAGACATTTTCCCAAGCACTATTGCTGCGAGGTTCTGCCGTTGAGTTAAGTGGTTTCATTTCACTGAGAGGAATGCTCATTGCGCCCTCCCATTTTTAAAGAGAAAACGACTTGATGCAAAGGTAAATCGGCTTTGTATTGTTGCTCGATCACAATCCCACGAGGAATCATTTGGCGCAGGTTATTGCCACGTTTATAGCTTGAAATCCAGTCAGGACCTAACTGCAATACGATGGCACTAGTACGGTAATTTTCTATTTTTGATAGCCAGGTAAATAGATCAAACTTTTGCTGTTTATTAGGCTCTAACTGCAGCGGGGTAAATTGCCATTGTATTTTTTTACTCTGGTTAGCGGAATGTGCCCCGGTATTGACTTTTTGTAATACGAGGGCTTGTTCAAATAAGTTTTTATTCGCATCTTTGTTGGCGGTTGTTGCGCACCCTACCATGCTCGCGCTCATGATTACGATTAACATAACAGTCATCGTGATCTTGTGCTGAGCCATGCTGATAAGTGTTTGCAACTTGTTCATTTTCACCACCCGAATAAAGAGATTTATCTAGGTGTTTCAAGCTTTGTGCCAAATCCATTATTTGGTCTCGCCAGCTATCAAGCTGACTCAGGGTCGTTTTTTCTGCCTGCTGCCAGTTGCGGCCTAGCGAGGCCTCTATTTGCTGCTTTAATCTTATCGCTGCTGGGCTAGTTTGCTGATCTAGCCAGAGGTACCACCTAAGCTCATATTGCCCCACGGCTAGTTCAAACAAGCCTCTATCAACATCTGGCAATACCTCACAGCTATTGGGCTGCGGGTAAAAGAACTGATAATCCCCTTCTCGTCCATCCGTCGGATCATAGGGGTTGGCAGTAGGCATTCTGCCATGCCATTGCACATAACCATCCGCCTCGCTATGCCATAGGAACGCACCCGCTGCGAGCCTAAAGTCAGGCATGTTATATAACCAAACCCTCTTCTTTGATGAGCCTTTAGAAGGTAATGATTTATGAATACGGGCAATTTCCGCTTTATCCACCCCAAATCCGTGATTGATGAGTATTAGATCCAGTTCCTTGATCAGTGATTCTTGCTCTTTATGATTCAAATGCCCCGCTGTTTTTGCATACTGGTTTGCAGAATGCAAACGCTGCGCATCGTCTTGTATTTTCGGGATTTGTGCTGTCAGTGCTTCATCAGCGATGGACCAATAGATACGGGTTTCGCCATGGCTTAGCTCAGATAACTTCGCCATTTGACTTTGTAATGCTTCCACATCCAACATTTCTTTAAGCCGTTTATAGGGGGTATAAGCCAATAGGTCAGTAGGGCCATAAAATTCTTTATATAGCGCTAATTCATGTAGCCAGTTCTGAAGGTTATCTTCACTGGGTGTTTCCATGGGCGGGGCTAACGCACGCAGATCTAAGCGGTCCAGATAATTCAAATCGCAATAGACTTGTGCTAGCTGTAATGACTGCCACTGCTTAAAAAATTGTAAGTGGGGGCTATGATCAAGATAAATTCCGACCTTTTGTTTATTCTGCGGTAAAACCTGATCAATGACTTCGATTGAAAGCTTAATGTATTGTATTTTAGCTTCGTTCTCTTCTCCTTCTGTTAGTGCATGCTTAAACGATAGCTGCATACCATAGTGACCGGGAGTTTGTTGTTCATTGGCTTTTAACCACAGGGCAATTCTGTGGCTGCCTGTTGGTATGACTTCAGAGCTGAGTTTCGTTAAGTGAGTATAACGCTTAGTTAAATGCTGGCTACTGCCCGAACGACGCCAGCGTGGTAAGGCTTTACGAATTTCTAGATAGCCTCCTTCTTGTTGAAATGAAGACTGCCAGCTTGGTTGTGCATCTTGATCCAGCTGGATATCCACTTCAATCAGCTTACCTTCACCTTGTGCCAACCTAATCGCTTTGTTTAAAACGAAGTCTTGTGGTGCTGTTGAGTCTATTAGTGGCTGCTGTTCGACCAACCAATGCTGGTTAAAATATTCTTGCCGACGCTGATTCACTAACCTTAATGCATTGGTTTCAGCTTGATAAACTTTGCTATCCAATTTTTGTAATATTAAGCCACTGATAAAACGTTGCTGCGGGCTATCGCCGAGTAACTGTATCGATAACTCTTCGCTTGTTTGTTCAAAATCATAGCTTTGTACTAACCCTCGATGCTTTACCACGTCGTGCCATGGGTCTTTGTCTGCTGTTTGCTGATAAAACCTCAGGTATTCCTTTTGGAACCACTGAGCTGGGGTTTTTCTATCGTTGTCAGCCTTTAATAATGGCTGCTCAATGCCATTAATGGCTAATCCTAGATTCATTTGTCTAGGTAGATTCTCCCACTCGCCAAGGTCTTCACGAAATAAAGAAATGCGCCATAACCCCTGCTCTAGTGGCATACGCAGTTCTTCGATTCCTGCGATGCCATCTCTGATCCAAGGGTCAGGTCCAGGTCGGTCAACGGCTCTCATTTGACCGAACAGTTGAATGCTATTATTGGCCTCCTTATTTTTTAGAAGATTGATAGCATGCGTTCCTTCTAATACTTCACCCTGGCGACTGCCAAAATCATAAGCTCTAACATAGTCGGGTAATTGCCGATCTTGCTCGATAGCGACATAATCAACTTTAATGTCTTTTATATTGCGCTGTTTATTACCACGAACGGTTTTTTGACCATTAAAAATGTAGATATGCTTGAGCTTGGCAATATCCAGCGGCTGTTTGTTTTCTTTTTTCAATCCTTGTATAGAAATGCGTAACTCAAATGTCCCGCTATTAACTCTGCGCTCTAAGTTTGTTCGAGTGTAATAATCAAAACTATTACGATCATCTATTCGTATGACTAATAACTGCGACTGATTATTAGGATTACGACCTTTAATCACGAGGACATCACGCGCTTGAATCCGATCAATACCTTGTTGATTGATACTGCTCTGATCAATCTTCATCTGCCAAGGCAAGTAGGTATCCTCCACTAATACCTTTTGCGGTAAGTCTTCGGCTGAAGCCAGAACTTCAGCCGCCATTAATGGTGAAATACATACCCAAATAAAGAACGAAATAAATAGCGATAAAGGCATATGTCACTCCTAACTCACTTGAATGCGTCGTAATATTTCACGTTCTATTTTCAAGGCTCTTGCTTGCCAAGTATGGCTACCGACTTGCTTTGCTCTACGCTGCCTTACCCGACGAATTTTATCGATATCCGACCAATCATTAATCGCAGAAAAGAAATCAACCTGACTGGTATTGAGTAGCAGTTCTTTTGCAATGGGCACTTCCGCCGCCGCATTTTCAATAGCGTCACAAAAATCGTTGGTGCCCGCGATGGTGATCCAGTCTTTATAAGGCTTTAATGCAGGAAAATTGGTGCTGACGATGGGTTTACCCACCGCGAGATACTCCCTTAACTTCAGTGGGTTACACGCACGAATTTGGGCATTATCTTTAAATGGCAGCAGTGAAACCTGCCAATGATGGATATAGTTAGGTAGCTCGCTATGCTCTTTTTCGCCTAGTAAGTGAATATTAGGTTCACGTCTTAAGTGTTCGACAAAGCAACGCTGTGGACCAATAATCACAAAGCTCCAGTGACGCATTTTGCGGGCGGTACGAATCAACAATTGCTGGTCGACCCAACCACTGATACTGCCATAAAAACCTGCAACAGGGCCTGCAGGTAAATCTTTAGGCCGCTCACTAGGGGCTTCATAAAAATAATCGGCAACACCATGAGGGATAAATACGGTTTTTTCTGCAGGAAACTTTCTCGATAGCGATTCGCTCGCGACCAATATCAGATCGACCTTTTCAACTAACTCGGCTTCTAACTTATCCATCACATCATGATCCACACCTTCCAAAGAAGAGAAGTCATCGCCACAATAATAAATGCTGAATGATTCATGGATTTGTCCTAATAAAGGCATCGCGCTGGGTAAGGATAACCATAAGATTGGCTTTTCTTTCGCAATATCTAACGAGTGATTATTTTTAAACACATTGAATAATTTTTTACTGATAATCTTCTGATTCAACCAACGCGCCCAAGACTGCCCATGAAATGGAATGGCAAAGGGATTTACAACCTTTGGTTGCCAATCATGCTCTTCTAGTTTCAAGTGCTGATCAACCAAAGGTTGTTTTTTTAAGCCAAAGGTTAATATGGCTTTAAGTTTTCTTAGCGCACGCCCCATGTCGGATAGATTAAAACGTGGCGCTCTTAAACCAATCGAATTCACCCAGGTAATATCATGATACTTAGACAGCTCTCGCGCTAAGTGCTGCGTACTACTAGGATGTCTTCCCCAATCTTCACCGAACATAACCATAGGATAATTATCTGATAAACTATTCATGAGTTTTCTCCAATCGATTTAATAATTTTGGCGGGGGATCCTGCCGCAATAACGCCGGCCGGTAAGTCATGGGTAACAATACTGCCTGCCCCAACAACCGTGCCTTCACCAATGGTGACCCCTGCGAGTACAGTTACACCGGTGGCTAACCACACGTCCTTTTCTAGAATAATACTGCCTGTTTGATGCTCTTCTTCGGGTAGACCTAAAGCGCGCTTCTCCGCGTTTAATGGGTGGCCTGGAAAACCTGCGAGAAAGACTTTTCCCGCAAGACGAACGTTATCACCTATGATGATCTGCTGGCCGACATTGATCGAGTTCTGCCAGCCAATATCAACGTTATTACCGATGATCAATTCGGGAGTTATTTCACTACTGCTACGACCACATAAGGTTGATAGCCCCGATACGCGCGTATTATCACCGATGGATATGGTTAGTTTCCCTAATACCAGCGGCATTCCACTGTAGAGGTAAAACTGCTTTCCACAATACTGTAAACGGCTTTTGAATAACGGTGTCCAATAAAAAATTCTCAAGCCATTAGCAATTGTATTTTTAATGCTAAGGTGTAGCCAATACAAAGGTTTATGCAGCAATGTGATTTTCGGAACTTCGAAAAATCTGATTTTATTAATCACTACCATGGCATTTTTAGCCAAGGGAGTTTCAGATTTTTTCAACCACATTTTTGTCGTATATATTAATTGCATAATGGCTACCTCAGTTATCATCTTAAGCCTGATATTATTTATTCTACCGTGACGGACTTGGCCAAATTCCTTGGTTGATCAACGTCGGTTCCTCTTAGCAGAGCCGTATGGTATGCCAGTAGCTGAACAGGAATGGTATACATAATAGGCTGTAACATATCGCAGACGACGGGCATTTCTATCACGCTATCGACTTTGTTTTTACTGGCATCGGAACTCTTACACGCCGCTACTCCACGGTAATCACTGATCAAGATGACCTTGGCGCCACGGGCGCGCACTTCTTGTAAATTCGATAACGTTTTTTCAAATAACGCATCAAAGGGGGCCAATACGACTACCGGCATTTGGTTATCAATCAATGCAATGGGTCCATGTTTCAACTCTCCCGCCGCATAACCTTCCGCGTGAATATAAGAGATCTCTTTTAATTTTAAGGCTCCTTCAAGCGCAATTGGATAACATTGGCCACGACCGAGAAATATTGTGCTTCTCGCTTTGACCAGGGATTTTGCTACATCACGAATGAGAGGTTCTTGCTGTAACGCAGCACCGATACACTGCGGAATATCCTCTAATAAACTGACCATTTTTTTATGTTGTTTACCACTAAGAGCTTTACGTTCAAGCGCCGCAGAAACCGCAAGTTTGGCTAATACTGTCAATTGCGAAGTAAATGCTTTAGTCGATGCCACACCAATCTCAACACCACACAAAGTGCGATAGACAAAGTCAGATTCACGAGCAATAGAACTTTGAGAGACGTTGACGATTGATAAGCAATATTGGCCTTGGTCTTTAGCGTATCTGAGCGCAGCTAAGGTATCGGCTGTTTCGCCACTTTGAGAGACAAATAAGCAGCCGCCTTTTTCCATCATGGGCGGTTCGCGATAGCGGAACTCTGAGGCTAGATCAACTTCTACAGGAAGGCGGGCAATTTTTTCGAACCAATATTTGGCAACCATTGCTGCGTAATAACTGGTGCCACAGGCAATAATATGTAAACGATCGATTTTAGAAAAGTCCATGGTTGGCACAGTTTCTAAGCTAATTTGATTTAATCCATCGAGGGTTTTTTGGCTCGCTTTTGTTTGTTCATGCATCTCTTTATGCATGTAGTGGTCGTAGCCTTCTTTACAAATGTTCTGATCGTCCTTTTCAATTTTTACTCGTGGGCGAGTAACCACTTCCATGTGACGGTCAAAAATATATACCTCTTTGCTTTCAACCAGTGCTAAGTCACCTTCTTCTAAATAAATCACCTCATCGGCTAATAAGCTGGCCGCAACGGCATCTGAAGCAATAAATGCAGACTGCTTATTAAATCCAACTACCAGTGGACTACCACGACGGGCGGCGATGATTTGCCCCTCCTTACCTTGGAATAACGCGCCAATCGCATACGTTCCTCGCACCCTAGAGAGTGCTCTTTTGGTTGCAATAAGGGGTTTATAACCTTGAAGTAAATAGTGACTGATTAATTTAGGCAGTACTTCACTATCGGTTTCACTTTCAAATTCATAGCCTAGCTGCTCTAGCTCGGTACGAAGATCTTGGTAATTTTCAATGATGCCGTTATGGACTAGGGCGACATTATTCGCGACGTGTGGATGGGCATTATTTATCGCAGGCTGACCATGGGTCGCCCAACGCGTATGAGCGATGCCTGTCGTTCCTTTAAATCTTGAATTCTCCAATGCCGTTTCTAAATTAACTAATTTTCCATTAGCTCGGCAGCAATCAATTGAACTATCTTCTAAGATCGCAATACCCGCGGAGTCATAACCACGATACTCCAATGCTTTTAAGCCATCGATGAGTGTTTGCACCGCATTTTTATCATTTACCACACCAAAGATTCCACACATATCACTACCCTCGAACAACCGTACATTTTGATTACATACTGGGGGTTTGCGAATAACGGGCCAACTTTAGAAAAGCTAAGCTAAGTCTTTGTTATCTATAATATAAATCAATAGTTTTGGTCACTTCATCAGTTCTATTTTCAAGCTCAACTTGCAATATATTTTGCAAATTGCAATTTCATTTTTCGAGATAAAATCATCTAAATTGCAATCTGCAAACTCTCTATTTTCCATATATCCCTATAAAACAAGCACTTAGCTTTTTTATGATTACTGGCACCGGCTTTGCAATAACCTATGTTACGAAATAACTAAATTAAGGTATTAATATGAAGACTCGATTTTTCTTATTGATTTTGCTGAGCTTTAGCATGAATGTTTTTTCAGCGCCCTTTGATACCTGCCCGACAAAAGCTTTTTTATTTCAAGCTAGGCCCGTTATTGTTTATGGTATTAATTTAGTCTCTGGCACAGATGCAATTTTACAAGATGACGTGGGTTTATTACCTGGCACCAGCAATATAGGCAATGTGAACGGCGTCGGTTTTGATGATTACATCGCAGACGATGGCACCAGTTATCGCTACCTATATGGTTTTAATACCACGAACTTAAAGTTTGTACGTTTGGACAGTGATTTTAAGCAATCAGAATTGACGGTAACAAACCAACCTTCAGGTTCTTTTTATGTCGGTGATGTGTATAACCATCACTATTATTTTTATCGTAAAGGTAAAGGTTTTTATAAAATGAACCTAGATGAGGATGCGGATAATTACTTGGTGATTGAAACTATTTCCACCGCGGCCAACCGTAATCTGACAGATTTTTCTTTTCATCCCAGTAATAATAAATTGTACGGCGTCGATAATAGCTCGGGAATACTTTATGAATTCAATATCGAAAACGGTGCGTCTGAAAGCCTAGGGAATACCGGAGAAACAGGCACATTTGGTGCGGGCTATTTTGATGTCAATGGAAAACTCTATTTATCACGCAACCAAGATGGCAAAATTTATCGGATCGATTTATCCAGTGTTGACGATCCAGGTAGCTCAGGCCCTTACCCTGCTGAATTATTCGCCCAAGGTCCTTTGTCTGGCCAAAACGATGGCGCGCGCTGTGCTAATGCCCCTCTTATTTCTCCTGATATGGAAAGTACCATCGATTTTGGTGATGCCCCAGATAGCTATAGTACTACGCTGGATGCCAATGGCGCGCGCCATGAAATTATTGATGGTGGTCCCTATCTTGGTAGTACTTCGCCAGATGGTGAAGTGGATGCCCGTTTAGGTATTTTGTCTGACGACAGTAATAATGATAATGCTAATCGCGATGATGAAGATGGTATTGGTTTAGTCACTGGTTTATCTCGTGGCTTAGACAATACGGTGGTCGTGACTGCTTCCCAAGCCGGTTATCTACAAGCGTGGTTCGATTGGAATAGAGATGGAGACTTTTCCGATAATGGTGAGCAGATGGCGACGAATCAGCTGTTAGCTGCCGGGGCAAACAATATAGTTGTACGTGTTCCTATCGACGCTGACATAGGTTCAAGCTGGGCAAGATTTCGTTTTGGCTCGCAACAAGATATTAATTTTAATGGCGGCGCCACCGACGGCGAAGTTGAAGACCATCAAATTGAAATTTCAGATATAGGTGTCAGCTATCGCTACTACCCAGAAAATGGTTCTTGGGTAACTCTAGCCTATGAAGACCAATGGCCGATCGAAGGGGACTATGACATGAACGATGTGGTCTTCCATTATCGCACCGTGAGTGTCGTTAAAGATGATCAACTATTACGAGTAGATGTGTATGGCCAGCTCATTGCCATCGGTGCTAGCTACCATAACGGATTTGCCATTCGCATTCCGGACGTACAAGCGGATAGCGTCGATACCAGTAAGATGCGCTTTAAACACTCTAGCCTAGATGCCAGCGGTAATAGCAGTGAACAAGACATGGGGAATCCGATTGAGGCAGGAAGTGATGAATTGATCGCGGTTATTACTCAAGATACCTGGCAGCAAGTGGATACTGATTGTGCTTTCTACCGCACCGATGCCAGCTGTACGGATCATATTCAGTTCGCCTTTGAACTCAGCTTACCGTTTAGCAGTGCGCAAGCGAATTCATCCATCAGCACCCTGTATGACCCCTTTATTTTTGCCACCAGCAACCGCTTTCACGGCAATTATTTCGTCACGCCACCCGGTCGTGGCTGGGAAATGCACCTGGCGGATGTCCCGGCCACTGAGCAAGCCAATAGCAGCTTCTTTAAAACCGGTCAGGATACAACGGATACCAATACCGGTCGTTATTACAAGACTAATAACAATTTACCTTGGGCTATGGAAGTCGGCACGGAATGGAAGCATCCCTACAGCGGTGTGGACTTATTACAAGCTTACCCAGATTTTGAAGGCCACATCACGTCGAATAAGCTGGACAAGCTAGATTGGTATCAAGCGGCTAAACGGGTGAATGGTAAGACATATCCTTAATAATTTACTAGACGACAAAATAATTCATATTGAGGTAACACGATGAACATTAACTTAAAAAGCTATATAAAAACGCTATTCGCGGTTAAGTCCGTACAAGTCACTTTTCAAGGTCTATTGAGTATTTGTATTCTGTTAAGCCTTTTAGCCTGCCAACACCAAGAAGAAAAAGAAGCCGATGTGCACACAGAAAAAGAAGCCACTTCTACCAGCCAACTTAAAGCCTTGGCAGAAATGAAATACATCTCTCACACCAGTATGGATTTAGCGGTGGATATCAACTTCCAAGGCGGCGGTCCTGCTTATCTATCCGTTTATTCTAAATACGTCCGTGAAAATAATGACCATTGGAAAATTAATTACGATAGCCGATTATTAGCCAGCTATATGATCAATAGCCAGATTAGACAAGAAATCGCTATTCCTCAGCACTTAACTCGCCTATTAGTACAGGTTTGGTTTTATGATGATAGAGCGCCTGTAAGCAAAGAAATATTAATTGATAAGCGGCTTTCTATTCAGCTATAAATTGAAGTTTTGCCCTGTCAATGGATTAAAGGGCCATTGAAATTCAAAGCCTTTTAATCTCCCTTTTTTTTAGTATTAATAATACCCATTCTCATCTAATAACAATATAACAATCAATAACATAGGGCCAAGTGTGCTTATCCGCCACTAGTGGCGCATTCCCTGACATGGGTCAATTTTTGTCAACGCAATTCAATAGCACTATTCACGGCAAGGTTTAGTATTACTTCTAAGATTAATAGTTAAGCGCTTACTTTAAGCGTTAACACAAATAACGGAGTGATTCGGCCATGTCTGAAGAACTAGTCTCAATAGAAGCTCGCACTAAAAAAGCAGAATTAACTACCTCGTTATTTCTAACTTTTGTGGTGATTCCTGCTTTAACAGTGGGTGGTATTGCTGCTTACGGATTTATGGTTTGGTTTATGCAAATTCTTAATGGACCTCCAGGAAGCTAGAGGTTGTTAGGAAAGCATCATGGCTAATATAGATCATTCACGACGCGCTTTCTTTCGCCGCCCCGCTGCCTTAGCAGCCAAGCCGGTAAAAGAAGAGGCTGAACCAGCAAGCTGGTTACCTCAACGCCCTCCTTGGGCATTGAGCGAGTCGTTATTCACCGACCAGTGCACTCGTTGTAACGAGTGCATTTCTGCGTGTGAAGAAGAAATAATTATTAAAGCCGATGGCGGATTTCCTGAAGTCGATTTTCATCGTGGTGAATGCACTTTCTGTGAAGCCTGTATCGACGCCTGTGAGCCCGGTGCATTGTTCAAACATACAGAACAAGATGAGCAGCCTGCTTTCTATTTCGAGATTAAGATTGACGATTCCTGTTTTGCTAAACAAAAAACTCACTGCCAAAGCTGTAAAGACGTTTGTGATACCCGCGCCATTACCATGCCTTGGCCTAAGGATGTGTCGTCAGGCGCAATCCAAACCCCTGAAATTAATAGTGAAGATTGCACCAGTTGTGGCGCCTGTATTTCGACCTGCCCTACTCAATCGATCAGCATTACCCCTATTGCTTCACCGAATAACGGAGCTCAGTTATGAGAGTTAACAAAATTGCATTAGATGATGTGACTGAAGAAAGCCATATCAGTAGCTTCATCGTTTATTGCCAAGCCGATAAGCATCAAACGGTTGAACAAGCGTTAACGGCTCAAGCCGATATCGAGATTCATGGCAGCGATGAGCAAGGCAAATTTGTAGTCGTTACCGAAGCCAAGCACCAAGGCATCATCATGGATCGTATTGATTTAATTACCGCAATCGATGGCGTAATTAATACCTCGATGGTTTATCACCAAGTTGCCGCTATTGATGAATTGGATGACGAAGTTGATCAAAGTGAATCCGATCAACCGATTGAGCAAATATATCAACCACAGATGTGTGAAGCGCCAGCAGAGCAAGACGCCACAACACAAACTGTGCAATAGAATTTACGAATTTAAAATTAAAAAAAATTAGCATTGAGAGTCGGAGAAAGCATATGAAACTAACTCGCCGTGATGTCATTAAGGCCCAAGCAGCCGCGACTGCTGCAACCGTGGCCGGAATTAGCTTACCTGCTAGCGCAAGTAACATCATTACTTCCAGCAAAGCAAACAAACTCACTTGGTCTAAAGCCCCGTGCCGCTTCTGTGGTACCGGTTGCGGAATCAGTGTTGCAACGAAAGACGGTAAGGTCGTTGCTACCCACGGTGACGAAAAAGCACCGGTAAACAAGGGTCTTTCTTGTGTTAAGGGTTATTTCCTTTCCAAGATTATGTACGGTAAAGACCGTTTAACTCAGCCTATGCTGCGTAAGAAAAATGGCGAGTATGATAAAGAAGGTGAGTTCACTCCGGTATCTTGGGATGAAGCTTTCGACATCATGGAAGTTAAGTTCAAGAAAGCCTTAAAAGAAAAAGGCCCAACCGGCGTTGGTATGTTCGGTTCTGGTCAGTGGACAGTGC
>CAJVZR010000073.1 GCA_913019965.1 uncultured Oleispira sp. | reverse complement strand
AGCACTAGCATAACGATAAAATCGTAGGCTAGCACTCTTTACTTACGGATATTATCAGCAAAAAGGATAAACCAAAAGTTGAACGGTTAATCATCAAACTGCCCAAGACATGAAAGCTTCTTTCTACTGAATAGGTGTTGCGGTTAAGTTAGTGGTCAAATTGAGATTTTGCATCACTACCCCGTAGAATACGGTTTCTGGTGTAGCGATATCCGGGTGCTTAAGCTGCACAGCACCGATGTTCAATTCTTTAAAGGAGACATTGCCTTGTACGGCGAAGCCTAGTGGACGCCTCGCTCGCAATTCAGCACCTACTGGAGTATCAGCTTCTACAATGGCCGAATCGATATAAGTATACTCATTACCACGAATAGGATTACCATCTACATCAGTGCCTATTTGATCATAAATTAGCTCTTCTCCAAAACTTCCATTAACACCACCAGCATCAGTCCCATCAGACTTTTTCAGGACCTTAGTTTCATAAACGTCAATATTTAGATTGGCTTGCAAGCCATAATTATTATCGCTATTCCCAGCCCCGTCATTGGTGCTGTAATCATCAAAAATTATCTGGGTTCCTTTAATTTCTCCATCGGGCCTCGCGGTTCGGTTGTTTTCCCATGTTAAGCGATTACCTCTTAACATTTCTCCTCCGGCATCATACTCAGCATCAGCAAGTGCAGCCTTCAAAGAAACAGTCATTCCTTGCTCACCCCGATCTTCAAATCGTCCATTAGATCCTGAGCAACCATCACCAGTAGAATTTAAGCTGCCACCAATACAAACAGCCCCAGCACCACCAGGAATAATCGCTAGAGATGAGTTTTTCTCAAAACGTTCAAGCACTACCCTGCCCAGACTACGACCTGAGACTTTATTGCCCCAACGCAAATTATCGATATCCATAGTGCTCCACTGTTCACCACGGTTAATTTTTAAGCCGCCAGCAACTAAACGATCATTTTCATAAAAGTTACTTGCTACATCAAAAGTAATATCGCGTAAATGAATATCATAACTCACTCCTGTCGCCCAAATACCTTCGCCATTTTCATCGATCGACAAACCGATATTGGTATTCGTAAAGAAATAATCTCCATTGATTGTGATCCCCCCACCATCGCCAAATGAGTCGTGCCCACCCGCAGTAATTTCAGTAAAACCATCAATATCAAAATCCATCGCTTGGAATACTTCTAGCGATAACAAAAGTTCTGCTCCGCCCTGGATAGGCGCATCGGGGTTATCCCCAACTTTTAATCCATCAATGCTGTAAGATCCAATAAGATCAGATACACCAATGGCGAGTTTATTTTGACCACGAATATCAATGGTTGTATTTGCTGAACCATGACTTTCGATACCACTAATGATTACTCTATTGCCATCATCAATATATGATAATTCCGCATTAGCCAAATTCCATTGCGTCATCATACTCAAACCTTCACTAGTAGAATCTAGACCTGAATAAAAAGTACGAGCATAGCCTTCTATTTCAACAGGCATAATATCAAAATCTGGCTGACGAATTCCTGGGTATAGTTGCAAGCGGTTGTAGCGGCTATTAGCAACATCATCTTTCAACATAAAATCGAGTTCTATTGAACCAACAGGCTTCAAACTATCACCAATTAAAATTCTCCCTGCTCTGAAAGAGCCAACTACCTCATCAAAACCGATAGCTAAATGATCAACCTCAACATCAAAAGTTAAATTATCAATATTTAACGCACCACTAAAATCCCCCATCAATAATGAGTTAGCCGTACCATCGGCGTCATAATCGGTAAAAATAATTTTATTTTCTTCATCTTGCAAAATATTTACTTGTGAATGAAAAGTTAAGCCTTCTTTGGCTTCATTTTTTTTCGAACGCCCACCGGCAAATATTTGTGTATTCGCAGATAAAGCTAAATTCCCAGAAAGCTCTCCTAAACTCTTTCCGCCCAAACGAAGCGCACCAGTTGAAAAATCAAAGGCGAAGTTATTCATACCCAGCGCTAAACCGGTACGAAGAAAGTCTTTTGTGTTGTCAGTCGCATCATACTCAAGGGTAAAGTTATCGATACTGGCGTTATAGCCAATATTATCAAATGACATGGCATTACCATTCGTCCGCCAAATCATCTCAGCATTTGAAATACCCGTGGTAAAACTTCCTTCCAAGCTACCGGTACTCATCCCTTTAATCGAGAAATCTGTAATCGCTTCATAATTTAATGTCAAATCACCAAAACTAGCCGGTGAGTTGTTAATACGGATGCCATCGATATGTAATTGAGTTGGCTCGATTTCCGTTTTCATTTTAAGCGAGCCATCAGCTAACACATCTAGAGTATAGGTTCGATTTGCCGCAGCATTGGTATCTGCTTGTGATGATATTCGAAAGCCTTCAATACTTAGCGTATTACTATCATCGGTATAGCTAAGATTACCAATATTCAATAGCTGACTCTGTTCAATGGTTAAGCCAGCTTGCCCCTGTACACCTGAAAGACTTGAATCACTTAAGCGTTCTAAAGAGTAGACCGAAAGAGAAGTTGAAATTCCTAATAGGCATAGGATTAATTTTATATTTTTCATGATAATTAAACCTAAGGAGTTCCTGTTGGAAATAACAATAAATTGCCACGTAAGCTAACATCACCATTGATATTGACACTGAAAATATCTGTCTGACTAAATCCAGAATCAGTAGGTCTAGCCTCGCTGCTATTAGCCAGAGTGTAACTAACACCACCATAACTCACTGTATTCGGTAACCCTATCTCTAGGACATCACTGTTAAAGATTACACCATCACCATCAAACCCAGAGTCAATTGTCCGGGTTTTTAAAGTCAATCCTTCAAATGAAAACCGTCCACGAATGTTATCTAAGACTAACCAACCAGAGTTTGCGCCATCTCCTGCGTTTACTGCGATACGAGCACCACAGCGAACATCTGTAGATGTTGGAATACAGCTTTTTTGCCAAACATCCCCTATTGTTGCACCACTAACATTCAATGGTCCACCATTGTCATTAATAGTTATATCCCCTGAAAGATAAACACCACCTTGCCCCAAGACCTTTTGCATTTCTTCTTCGGCTAATGCTTCCAATGCCATTGATAGAGAACTATAAATGAGTGTCACAAATGTAATTATTATTTTTATCATATTTAATTCTCAACTTATAAGTCGCGGCTTCTAACATCTAGATATTGAATCTGTAAATTACTGACCGTTGTTGTACCAAATTCTTGTCCTGCGACCACCACGTTATCGATATAAATATTTGTTTTTGGGCCGTTATCATAAAAATCTATTAACACATTTCTATCGGAGCCACTGACACATCCTCCAGTACTATTGGTAGCACATTTACCTTCTAAAGTTCCAACTGAAAAATGGAAGTGGCCATCCGAACTAACATCAAAAGTTACGGGTTGGAATTCACCGTATCCTAATTTCGCTTCAATACTTACATCCCGAAATTCAACAGTTTGTCCGCAGTTCTCATGATTAGAGTCACATGCGAAAAATGCCATATTTGGAGTATAGATATTAAGAGCCACTTCACCTTCCATCCGACCACCGCCTCCCCAGAGCCGAAGATAGGAACCATCGATGGATAAAGATTTAATATGATTATCCAATGATTGAAAGGGGTTACCATCAATATCTAAATCAAATCGAATACCTACATCTGGACGCTCCGATAAGCGACTTCCATTTGCAACAGAAGGGGCAGAAAATTCAAATATAGCTTTATTATCCACACCGTAATTATCACCATCGCGTAGCTCTATATTAAAAGGATTATTTAGACGACCAATATTTACAGGATTAAGGATCGTACCTTGATTACTTCCTGATGCTGCGATATAGAATTGAGAAATACTGATAGTTACGTCTTTATCATCTGATGTCTGCAGACCATTGATTTCAAATGTTCCACCACCATTAACAGCCTCTCCTGCATTGTAAATAAAGTCTTCAAGGACTAGTCCAATACCTTCGCCATCTACTTCACTTAAGTCACTATCTTCTAAAGTGATGAGATCGGCATTAACCAAGGTCGATGATGCAAACAGTGTCAAAACAACAAGAATTTTATTTGTAATTATTAACATTTTAAAACCCACTAAAATAAGGATCTACATATCGAGTCCGAACTCGATCAGTGCCTTTAAAAGCATCTGCAAGATTAACTTGCAACCCTCCATTAGGCACATTCAGAAAAGCACCTCTTGTAGCAGTTGTAGATGTAGTTCCATCTATCCAAGTAATCGCCTTAGTTTGAAACCCTAAAAATAATCCTTCCGCAAAATCCGAAGACGTTACCTTTCCATTACCATCTTTCACTACATTGGTACCTACATCTAGGGTATTATATTTTTTCAAATCAAAACAAACACTAATGCCAAGAGCCTCACAGCTTTGCGCTTCTAATTCCAATTGTTTACATGACCCAATCCAAGTTCTTGCCGCACACTCAGTTTGTGGTAATGCATCAATGACAGTTAAAGCTATTCTCTCAAGCGAATTCGAAGCATAAATATCAAAAGTATCACCGTTCGGTATTCCAACTAAACTAGCTCTTGTTTGATCTAAGTTACCATTTGAATCTACAAGTTGTGCTGTAGTTTCAATAGGGCTATTTGCTAATAATACTGCGGCCAGCCCTCCCAATGCGCTACCTGAATTATTTAACCCCGCAGCTGTATCTCTAATATCAACATTAATATTCCCACTCAAAGATTCAATAGTTCCTGACAACGCTCCCTTTGCACCACCAAAACCTAAGCGAACACCCACTAGGTTTTGCTTAACCCCCTCTTGCTCAAACGCTAATTCAATGAAAGGGTCTTCAATTTCAAAAGGCGTAATACTGCCATCAGATTCAATATTGCCTAAAGCAAAATCTTTTATGCGGATATCTGAACCATTATCATAATTACCTACATCGAGTAGGTTAGAATTTAAAGAGGTTTTAACTTCAAGTCCTAAGCTAACTTTAGTGAAGTCCAAACCGTCGCTTGATGAATGGTCTAGATTAATAAAAGCCTGACCTGTCATTTCTGACAACTCAGCTTCATCAATAGGAATGAGCTGCGCGCTAGCAAACTGAATTGGAAGCAATACAAAAAGTATTATTTTTGAGAACGTATTTAGCATTAATCACCTTGGGTAGGCGTTATATTTTTTATTATTAGTCCCCCTGTTTTCTTTGTTAGAGGTACTAGCTAAATACTATTTAATAGCTTTAAAAAAAAGAAAAAAGCACTTTATCGCATTTTAAAACTGGCGTACTTCAAATAATCCACTTGGGATACACCATTCGCAAATTACAAGCTAAAAGGTAGATCCATTCCATTTTTTTGAAGAACCATCGTACAAATAAAACTCATTATTTATTCTTACAAGACCAATTTATATACTATTTCCATGTCTTAAGAAATTTAACCTCAAGAACCTTCAGGTAATACAAATTGCAGCTCCGCGGGTATAGCCATATCCTCCCGCTGCTCTAAACGAATAGTCACTCGGCGGTTCTTAGCTCGCCCTGACGAGGTATTATTGGTTGCAATAGGATAGCGCTGGCCATGAAATCGCAGCGTAACCATTTCTGGATTAATTCCCTTCTTAATAAAGTAGCGCTCAACGGCTTCCGCCCGCCTTTTAGATAACTGACGATTATCATAACGACGACCTCTATTATCCGAATGCCCATCTATATAAAGTGCAAAGACCCTCGGGTCGTTATTCATATAAAAGATGACGCGATCGAGCATTTCTTCGTCTTCTGGGCTTAAGCCTTCTTTGCCACCGCCAAAATATATCTTACTGCGAGCGACCTGAGAGAAGTTCATCGGTAATAACTGGTCGACACACTTTAAATACTTGCCGTAAAAGTTATTAAAATGGATCGCGGATAGGTGGATTTTGATGAATTTCGACTCATCGTAGTAGGTGCGTCGCGTAATCACAGGCTGTTTACCTTCCAGTAGAGCATGCAAAAATTGGTTACTGCGTTCTGAATCCAGCTCTAAATTGGGTAAATCATCAATGAGATTGGCATAACCCAGATGCTCTGATTTTTTACTCGGATGCCATGGCGCCGGAGTAATGGATACCCCTGCACGGCCTTCTTTCATCAAATTTTTCCGTGTCTCCAACTGAAATACAATATCTTCACCTGCTTGGTGGTAAAAGACACCATTGCCGTAGTCCGGTAATACCTGCTCAAATCGACACTCAAAGATGGAGCCAGATAGCTTCCACTCAGTATCTTCTATGCCACTGCCGTATTGCAGAGCATTAATTTGACCTGAAAACAAAGCCAGTACGAGCATCAATACTGTTAATAAGGTGTGATCTAGCCGTTTAAGTATAAAGGGCTGCATATATAGACATCTCGATTAATCACTAAAATAGGTAAACTCAATAGGTTAACGGCCAAATTCTCATTAAGTTGAGGTACAATAGCCCTAATATCACTATCAAGTTTAGTTAAGGTTTAGTACATGACACAGCAGCTCACCATTACTCGTCCCGATGATTGGCACTTACACCTACGCGATGGTGATGCATTAGAGTTTACGGTACCCGCTACTGCAGCTTATATGGGCCGAGCGATTATTATGCCGAATCTTCAGCCACCTGTTATGTATGCCCGCCAAGCCCTTGAATATCGTGAGCGTATACTGGCTCAACGCCCTGAAGGCAGTAACTTTGAACCTTTGATGGTGCTTTACCTGACGGACCGCACAACCCCTGACATGATTCATGCAGCAAAGCTCAGTTCTAACATTGTTGCTGCCAAGCTTTACCCAGCAGGCGCTACGACGAACTCAGATTCTGGTGTAACAGACCTGAAGAAATTAGACCCTGTGTTGGAAGCTTTGGCAGAAAATGAAATGCCATTGTTGATCCATGGTGAAGTGACTCACGACGATATTGATGTATTCGACCGTGAAAAGCGTTTTATTGATGAAGTAATGAAGCCAACGATCGCCCGCCACCCTAACCTGAAAGTAGTATTCGAGCACATCACAACTAAAGATGCCGCTGAATTTGTTGAACAAGCTGGAGACAATGTAGCTGCAACTATTACCGTGCAACACCTAGCTTATAACCGAAACCACATGCTAGTCGGTGGTATCAAGCCGCATTTCTATTGCCTACCTATTTTAAAGCGCAATATTCATCAACAAAAATTGCAAGAAGTGGCCATTAGCGGCAACCCTAAGTTCTTCTTAGGTACCGATTCAGCGCCTCACGCTAAAGGCGCTAAAGAGTCCGCTTGTGGTTGTGCTGGTTGTTATAGCGCCTATGCTGCGATCGAGCTGTACGCTGAAATCTTCGAAGATTTGGGTGCTTTGGACAAATTAGAAGGTTTTGCGAGCCACTTTGGCCCAGACTTCTATAACTTACCTAGAAATACCGATACTATTACCCTTAATAAAGAAGATTGGACTGTTCCAAGTGAGATGCCTTTCGCTGGAGATGTCATCGTCCCAATCAAAGCGGGTGAAACCATTCGCTGGCAAGTAGAAAAATAGACCTTGCCAATCATTGCACTCATTAGCTAATAGCGTACTCAATCGCTTAAGGAAACCTCGTGGCAGAGAAGAAAGAAAAATCACTGATGGCGCAACGCTTCCGCGGATTTTTGCCCGTTGTTGTTGATGTTGAAACCGGTGGTTTTAATGCTAAGACAGATGCCCTGCTAGAAATAGCGATGGTAACGGTACGTATGGATGAAGATGGCTGGTTATATCCCCATGAAGCCATCGATGCCAACGTGCAACCTTTTGAAGGGGCAAACCTTGAAAAAGAAGCCTTGGATTTTACTGGCATTGATCCTTTCGACCCAGAGCGTGGCGCGGTAAGTGAACTCGATGCCATGACCAAAATGCTACAACTGGTTCGCAAAGAAGTTAAATCTACCGGCTGTAATCGCGCCGTTTTAGTCGGTCATAACGCGCACTTTGATCACGGTTTCTTAAAAGCAGCCATTGAACGTACTGAGATTAAGCGTGATCCTTTTCATCCTTTCTCCAGCTTTGATACTGCAAGCTTAAGCGCTTTAGCACTTGGCCAATCAGTATTAGCCAAATCATGCATCACGGCAGAGATTGAGTTTGATAATAAAGAAGCTCATTCCGCAGCGTACGATACTTGGAAAACAGCAGAATTATTTTGCTTTATCGTCAATCGCTGGAAAGAACTGGGTGGCTGGCCTCTAACAGAACATAAAGACGACGAAGCAGAAAGCTTTGCCGACATGTTCAAGTAGTCTTAAAACCTAGAATGCAAAAGATAATATTAAAGCAGCTCGATAATCTCGAACTGCTTTTTTTTATGGCCAAGATTTAGCTCAAATACTTCATCGACATAGTTGCCCACAAGTTTTAATGCCAGTGGTGCCTCGGGTGTAATGGTCCTCACTGGAACGTCCCCTGCAGTTAAAACAATACCTCCCGCAATCGGCATTAACCACAACCACTGCGCTTCACCATTCTCATCTTGTATATGAATTAAAGCCCCTAGGGCAATACGGCTATTCTCATCGAAATCAACCAGCTCAAAGTGGTTTAATAAAAGTGCTTGGCGTTGCAACTCAGCAATTCGCTCTGATTGCCCATGGGCTAAATAGGCCGCTTCCAAAGCTAGCGTATCGTATTGGTTCTCCGGCTTACTCTGCTCATGCGAGGCTAAAGCATGGGCTTCATTCACCGCTGACATCGTTGCATCAATTTCTTGCTGTAAATGATCAAGCAATTGATTTAATAAATTTTGTTTATTCACAGCGTATTATTCGCAACCTATTTATATAAAAGAAAATTTTTCCCGTTGAAATTTTCAGTTATAGTGAAGAGAAATTGAAATACTAATTATAGGTTAGGACACGGGTCATGAACCATGCTTTTTGCAAACTAATTCAAATGGACGAATTACCAGCAATTAAAATTGAACACCCTCGCTTTAACGCAATACTATTATTGCAAGGTGCTCAATTGATCGAGTTTCGTCCACAGCAGAACCAGTTCGAGAATGTCCTGTGGTTAAGCCCAAGCGCTCAATATAAACTAGGTAGCCCTATTCGTGGTGGTATTCCTATTTGCTGGCCTTGGTTTGGTAATTTAGATAAGAATCCTGATTCAATTCAAGATCAAGTAGATAATAAAACCTCAGCAAGCGCTCATGGTTTTGCACGCTCAATGCCTTGGCAAATTAAACATATTCAGGAAGATTGCCATTTCGTTGAAGTCACTCTCAGTTTATCCAGCGATTCAACGACTAAAGAATTATGGCCCTTTGAGTTTGAACTAGAAGCCAAATTTGTATTATCAAATACCCTTAAGTTCGCACTCGTTACCTC
This sequence comes from uncultured Oleispira sp., assembly GCA_913019965.1. Taxonomy (GTDB): domain Bacteria; phylum Pseudomonadota; class Gammaproteobacteria; order Pseudomonadales; family Oceanobacteraceae; genus Oleispira. The sequence continues at coordinate 10,404 of CAJVZR010000073.1, read as the reverse complement.
AAATACAGGCTCCCTGCCATTTAGTATTAGCCAAGCGCTGCATACTTACCTTCCAACTCAGGATATAAAACACAGTTTTATTCATAGTGCGCAGAACTCAACCTACATTGATGCCCTTGATAGCTGGAAAGAAAAGCAGCAAGTTGGGAAAGTAAGCTTTAGTGGTGAAACGGACCGCTTATATTTCTTCGAAGACAAAGAATACAGCCTTAGACTAGAGACCCCTACTCAATCATTATTAATTAATAATAAAAACAGCCAAAGCGCCGTCATTTGGAATCCGTGGGTAGAGAAGAGTAAGCGACTTAGTCAATTTAGTCCGTTAGATTTTCAGAAAATGCTCTGCATTGAAACCGCTAACGTACTCAGCGATGCTAAGAAAATTAATGCAGGGGAACAGATTGAAATTTCTGTTGAATTAGCCATTCATTCATCTCAATAGCTGGGATGAATGGACAGAGAACATCGCCTTGAAATGCCTGAACCCCAAGATCTTTCAGCTTATTTAACACCTCTGGATCATCAATACCGGATGCGACAAGCGAAACGTTCATCTGATCGCAATAAGCTTTAATGCACTTAATTATCGCTTCATCGAAACTCGTTGAGCCAGAGTAACTTACCAGCGAGTAACCTAACTTAACTTCATCTAAGACTGAATTTTTAAGCGATAATAAACGCGCGCCATTGCCGCCAAATTCATCTAATGAGATCTTAAAGCCTTTGCTCCGCAGATAATTAACCACAGTAATAACCGAGTGTCGTGTAGACAAGCATTCAGGAACCTCAATAACAATATTCTTAGTCGGAATCTTATACTGATGGGCTTTAGATTCTAGGTAATCACAGAATTCCTCTTTATCGAGGCCACCAATGAATAAATTCAGGCGTAGATTGATATCTTTGCCTGTTTGCTTCTTCCAATCGCTAAAACTTAAAAATGAGGAATCCACAACGTATTCAATGAGTGGCCAACTCGCTCCAAGATCGACTAACGATTGTAAAAAATCCTGAGCACCGACGATAGAACCATCGACTTTATGCCAGCTCAATGAAACCTCCAGCCCGCTCAGCTCCTCTTTAGAAAAAACAGGCTGAAAATAAAGCATTAGTTGCTTGTCTTTTAGGGCCTGTAAAATCTCAGGAGCATCCGACAATCTATTAACTGATTGATTATCAATTTCCTTATCATAAAACTCAAAACCCGTTTTATGCTGCTTAGCTTGATACATCGCTTTATCGGCATACTGAATAAGGGTATCCCCGCCACATGCATGATCGGGAGATAAAGCAATTCCAATACTAATACCTAACAAAATATTATTATCATCAACCATCATTGATTCTGAGCATGCGGCTAACATTTTCTTGGCAACATGTTCAGCATCATCTTTATTCGCTTGCGGTAAGATAACGCAAAACTCATCTCCGCCCATACGACATAAAGTATCTGAAGCTCGAAGTTGATCATTTAATCGTGGCGCAATAATTTGTAGTGCGACATCCCCAGCATGATGCCCCAAAGTATCGTTTACATTTTTAAAACCATTCAAATCCATCACCATAATGGCGAAATGAGCATCCCCTCGCCCGCTGGCCGCCACCGTATTCGCTAACGTCAGCATTAAGCTTTTTCGGTTCGGTAAACCTGTTAACAAGTCATGTAATGTTTGTTTTTCATGCTCTAGCGCGATACTTTGCAGCTTATTAAGACTGGCCAAACTCATACGACTAACCAAGACGACAAAAAAACCACCACCAGCAAAGATTCCTGCCAAAATAAAATCTATAAGACTGGGGGTTTTAAACATCAAATGGTAACAATAGAAGGAATAACCGAAGATAAAAACAAAGACTAGGCCAAACATGCCTCGCCAGCCAAGGCGATGCCCTGTCTCATGCCGACAGATGGCCGTTAGAGGCAACAAGGATAAAACCAAGGCTACCAGGCCAATAATGACTAAAAGTACAGAAAGAATGTGCATAGAAACCCAAGATCTAATACCTCACTAGAGTATAGACAAGAGATCCAATCTAGTATGAAAGGAAAATACCTTACCCAGACAACTAATAGAAGTTAACAGCTCTGAGCCACATCAACAATCATACGACGTAGCCATTTATGGGCTTGATGGTGCTGAACTAAAGGCGACCAAGCCATTTTCAGCTCAAAAGCAGGGATTTCAAACGGCGGTTCTTTGACTAATAATCGTGACGATTCCGCCTGCATTTCGGCAACTTTTCTAGGCAGTGTCGCAACCAAATCATTATTCAGCGCCAATAAAGCAGGCATTTGATAATGACGTGTAAATACTGAAATCTTTCGTTTATGCCCTAGTTTACTGAGTGCGTTATCTACCCAGCCTAAGCGGATAATCTTTTCAGGGTCTATACCCACACCAGCGCCCATACCTGTTTTACTAACCCAGATATGCATACTGTCTAGATAAGCCGCAAGGTCAAATGCAGTGGCACAGGGATGATCTGGATTAACAAGGCAAACAAAATCATCTTCCCATAAGGTTTTCTGATGGAAGGATTGCGGCATGTCGTCAAAGCGGTTAATCGCCATATCGACCTTACCCGCTTCAACATCTTGGAAAGTCACATCGGAAGGGGTTAATACATCAAGGATAATGCTTGGCGCTTGCTCACGCAGCCGTTTAACTAATTCTGGCACCAGCGTTGATTCGGCGTAATCACTGACCATAATGCGGAATACACGATGACTCGAACTAGCGTCAAACTCCCCTTGAGTTTGCAAAGCCGCTTCAAGTTCGTTTAACGCTTTACGAATAAGAGGCTGGAGCTCTAATGCGCGCTCGGTAGGGGTCATTCCTTCACTGGTACGTACCAATAGAGGATCATTGAATAAATCACGTAAACGCTTGAGGCCATTACTCATTGCCGGCTGTGTAATGCCCAGCTGCTGAGCAGCCTTTGTGACACTGCCTTCGCGTAATAACACATCAAGGTAGACCATTAAATTAAGGTCGACGCGATCAATATTCATATAAACCCTAGAAATGAAAAGTATTTATTTGGTGAATGGTTGTCAGTGTAACCTAGATTCATCGAAATAATAAGCCAAAAACAAAAAAGCCCCGCCATCTATTAATAGCCTAATAGGCTACCAATAAAAACGAGGCTTTAATCATCATCGGCAAGAATTAAAACTTATATTTAACCCCTAGATTAGCCGAACGTGGCTTACCTGGGCGATAGCCATAAGGCATAGACGCCACAACATAATCGTTACCCATTAGGTTATCGACTGTTGTATAAAGCTGTAATGCTGGTAGCACTTGATAACTCGCGGAAACATCAATCACCATATAGGCATCAATAATTTCATTATCAGCAATAGCGCCCTGCCCTGGAGTATCACGCATCTCACTTTGATAGAGCGCCGATAAGTTAGCCTTCCAAGCATTGCGCTGAATACCGAACTGAGCGTTTAGTCTGTGCTGCGGCACATAGGCGAGCTCATCACCTTCAACAATGACCTGGCCGTTATCACCAAACGCCCCTTTTGTATCGGTAAAGTTAGTCCCAAACTCTGCTTGCGTGAAGGTATAAGTCAGACTCGCTGGAAATGTGTAACCCGCCATTTCTGGGGTTATTTTCCACGCCGCTTCAAGACCATAAACTTGTGCTTCACCGGCATTAACTTGGCTATCGATGTCTGAATTATCACAACCATTACTGAAGCTGCAAGAGCCGGTTAATTGGCTATAGTCATTGAAGAAACCGACTAGCTCACCTTGACCCAAATTAAATTCATTCAAATCAAAACGAGCGCCGAATTCATAATTTAAACTTTCTTCAGGCTCAACATCGCCGTCTTGGCCCGGTGATGTTGCTGAATATCCTTTGTGAACGCCAGCTAAAATACCCACCGTAGAATGAAGCTGAGAATAAATACCGACTCCTGGTAATAATACAGATTCATTGGATTCAGTTTTTACGCCGCTTGTTTGAGTTGCAGTAATTTGTTCATTACGAAGACCCAATGTAACCGTCGTCTCGTTGAAGCTAATTTCATCTTTTACGTAGATTGCAATTGCGCTTGCTTCACCTTTATTTTGGCTGGTTGTATAAACCTCACCTTCCGCGACTAAAGTACCACCGACTTGCATGGCATATAACTGCTCAGAATGATTACGTTCAATTTGATCTTGGTGATAACGTAAACCCAATTCCAACTCGTTGTTCAAACCAGCTAGTTCAAAGCCATAATTAACACGAGTCTGAATACCTTGAGAGACATATTCACGACCATTATTACCAATCTTAATCCTTTCAGCAGCAGTACTCGAACCTGCTTCACCCGTTAGTACATTATAGAAGTCTGGGTTATTGCCAGAAGTTGGGTTCTTTAAAACATCTTGAATACTGGTGGTATCCGTATTAAATCCATTGACTTTGAACCAGTCACGCTTGTACGTATTACGATACACATCAGTATTAAGGGTTAAACCAGAATTAAATTCTAAGTTATGGGTCAATTGTATTTGCTGATGATCCCACTGCATATTATCCAACTGACTAGCGGCATAACGACGATACGGGTCAGCATCAAAATCATCACGGGTTAAGCCCAAATAGGTTTCATTCGATTGCTCATCGGCATAACCTAACTTCAACTGAAAGATTTGATTAACTTGGCCTAGACTCTGCCAACTGGTTTTGAGATTGACATCATTACGTTCAAAGCCCGTATCATCAGTTCCCGCGTCAAGGTCTTTAAAACCATCGGTAGAAACATTTAAGCCCTCGATCACATAACCAAAGTCACCGATTTGCTCACCATAATAAACGTTATAACGCTGAAAATTATACTGACCATATTGCGCATCCAGCTCGCCTTCCGCGGCAAATGGAATGGCGCGACTGACTAGGTTCACTGCGCCGCCGATCGTCGCTGGACCATATTGAGTTGTCGCAGGGCCTTTAAAGACTTCAACCGCACTCATTCGAGACACATTAGGAAAGTAATAAGCGGCAGGGGCTGAATAAGGCGCGGGGCCAGAAAGAACACCGTCTTCCATCAGGGTCACTTTTTTACTGCGCTCTGGGGAAGTACCTCGCAAGCCAATGTTAGGGCGTAAACCATAACCATCTTCTTCTTGCAGGTTAACACCGGGCACGGCATTTAAGATTCGATGAATATCGGTATATTCAAATGCCTCAAGTGCAACCTCATCAATTAAGGTCGCCGATCCCGGTAAACGACGTATTTCGTCTTCACCACCGGTGATGTAGATTTTATCCAAATCTAACGTTGAACGAGCATCCTGCTCAGTATCTGTGCTCTCTGCTACTGCAGAGATTGAAAATAAAAGACTGAAAGCAACAGGAACCGACTTAAACACTGCTTAACTCCAGGGGATACATAGATTTGAATAAGGATGCCAATTAAAACACAAATGAGACTTAATATTAATCGTCAATAAGATACAATTAGTTGATCTGGGTTGTTATACCCCTGACTTATTACCGTATTATCCGACCTCATGATTGAATATTCCCTGCTACTGGCCCCGATTAACTGGCTGATCGACCCGCAGAGCCGCACTTTTATTGCTTATGGCTTAAGTTCTCTTGTGCTTGTTTTATTATGGGTAGGTCTATCTTGGCAACAGAGATTGCCATACCTGAAACAATTGACTCAAAAGTCATATTGGTGGAATACCTCGACTCGTCAAGACTATCAATTGATTCTATTGAATGCTGTGCTCTTCTCAATACTCAGCATCACCTGGGTTGTATTTACCATTACCATTGCCAATTCGGTTTTCAAACTGTTATCTACCGTATCTGAACCTAGAGCTTACGCTGAAGCTTCAAGCCTACTTCTATTCAGTCTATTTACCTTGGCTTTGGTTTTATTAGAAGACCTCAGTCGCTATGCTTTACATCGCCTATTACATTGGCGTTTTTTCTGGCGCATCCACCAGCTACATCACAGCGCGACCATTCTCACTCCACTTTCATTTTTACGTGTTCATCCTATTGAGAAACTACTCTATCAGCTACGATCAGCAACCGTATATGGTAGCTGCACCGGAGTCTTTTTCTTTCTCGTTGGGGAACATCCTCAAGCTTGGTTAATTTTTGGCATTAGTGGTGCTAGCCTGTTATTTAATGCTCTCGGGGCGAATATTCGCCACAGTATGGTTCCTATTAGTTATGGCCCCTTAGAGAAGATATTCATCAGCCCTCTGCAACACCAGCTGCACCACAGTGATCAATACAACCGTAAAAATTACGGCGCTATCTTTTCTTTTTGGGATCGATTATTTTCCAGCTGGACGGCTGGAGATAAGCAAGCGCCTTTACCGGAAAAAGAAAAAAAGCTACTCGATCAATTGCTACTGAAGTCTTTGGATTAATTATGTTTAATAACCAACCTATTCATAAAACGGAAAATCGAATCCAGATCAATCGTCGTCATTTCATTGCTGTCGCAGCAAGCAGTATCGCTAGCTTAACCGCAGTATCCTCAATAACGGCCTGCTCTTCAGTGAAAATTAATCGAGATCAGTTAATCATTGGAGGATATAGCCGCACTGATGAAACAGGACAACGCTTAAAGGAGTATGGCGTACTTGCGGTTCAAGCTAAAAATAAAGCCCGCCACACATTAGATAACTACCAAACTATCAGTGATTTTTCAGTACCGTACGAGGTGCATCTTGCCACCTTATTTCCAGATCAAAAAAGTATTCTGGTAAATTCTCGCAAACCTGGGGCCAGCTTATTAAAGTACTCTCTAAGCGGTAAAATTATCGCTGAATTAAAGCCGTTGGATAATCAACACTTTGAAGGACATGCTATCTTCTCTAGCGACGAACGCTATATTTATGCAACTGCATCCAATTATCAGCAAGGCCAAGGTAAACTCTTAAAGTTAAATAGCCATGACCTTTCTTTAGTCGAGTCTTATGACTCTGGTGGCATTGGCCCTCATGAACTGGTTTGGCAAAGCAATAACCTAATTGCTATCGCTAATACAGGGGTTCTAACTCATCCAGATAGTGGCCGAGATATTCTTAATATCGATAATATCCAATCGAATGTGATTTCATTTAATGCGACTAATAATACAATTGAGCATGAGTGGGTTGTGCCACAACTGGGTTTAAGTGCCCGTCATCTCGACCGCATGGACAATGGTAATCTAATCATCGGCTGCCAATATAAAAAGCAGGACCAAAGACCGAGCTGCATAGTATTTGCCAAGAAAGGCCGCGAGTTAGTATTTGCTGATGTTCAAGACGAGAAATTGCACTGGGATATGCAAGGTTATACCGCCAGTATTAAATCCATTCCCAAAAGTAATCAAGTATTGATTTCTAATCCTAGAGGACACCTGCTAACTCAGTGGCAAGACAATACAAATACTGAAGCTCAACAACTAATAAAACAGCAAAAGATAAAATATAACAAAGGAATTAAAGTTGCTAAGAATGGAAAACAAGCTTGGATCAGCCAAGGAGATGGTAAATTATTAAGCTGGGATTTAAAGAGCCAGACATTAGATTCAACTGTGATTAAGTTAAAGTCTAATGTCTGGTGGGCTAATCATTTAGGCTAGTCGTTATCACCCTCGACATTGGTAGGAACACTGAAGCCTAACGTTAATACAAACTGGCCCTTTAGATCATCGGTGAACGCTTTCACATCATTATCTAAAGCACAGAGCTTTATTAAATTGCTCGAGTTACTACCAACATCAGCATTAATACAATCAGATACATCTGAATCACCGGTATCTTGTTGAGCCGTCGTCAAAATATCTCTAAAGCTATCCACGATGTAAGCACCACTACTGTTTGCAATAATAGCATCAAGTTCAACCACCATCTCGGTCGCCAAATCTTCCTGCCCTGCAGCAATTAGATACTGAGCTAAGCCCACATTACCACTGGCCGTAAAGATAGCTTTAGTGCCAATTGCATTATTGTTAATCGCTTGCTTAGTATATGACGCAAAAGCAAACTCTAACTTATCAGCACTAAAACCTTGAGTACTAGTCTGAGGTAAAAGAGCCGTTAATTTATCATCTTTAACTTCTTTATCTATGTAGAACAAAGCATCAGATATGCTATCGGCGACAACCTGCAAATTGGTCGCTGCAGTAATATCATATTGGTTATAGCTGGTCTCTAATGCCTGAGCTCGGGCGACTAGGTCATCCGTTATTTTTTCAGCAAAAGAACAACGATCAACTAATTTAGTCGCATCATCCTTCTGATTCCAAGCAGTCAAGGCAGGAGTTGAGTTATTGGCACCACAACTAATATTAGTATCACTATTGAATAATAAATATTCTAAACCATCTAAACCGCGACGAGCTGGTGTTACTCCCGTGCTGATGTCATAACCATCTGCTAAAGAGAAAACAACTTCCTCATCGACCTTACAACTATCGTTTAATGGCCAGCTATAAAACTCGTCGCGCTCAGTCGCTAAAGGACCAAACTGCATCACTTCAAGTTGCTGCCAAACATCCATCGACGCCTGCCAATCCGTTTGAGCTTCTATTAAAGCTACGCTCTCGTTTGTCGCAGCCGATAAGGCGGTGCAATAAGCCGCTGTTTTGGTCGCTAAAGCTTGTACTTGAGTCGAAAAGCTAACTACCGTTGGCTGAACAGCATGCTCAACAATATCACCCAACATTTGTTCACAGCTAAAAGTGTCTGAATTTAAAGCCTTACAGCTGTCGATTGCCGAACCTGTACTTGGGCTAGAACTATTGCAGCCATATAGCGCAACGACGGGTAATAAAAGTAAACCTAAATTTTTCATCAATAATTTCCACACGTCTCTAAGTAAGGTGCATCTACAAAATATAGCTGAGTATATCAAATACGAAAAAGGGCTACCCTAAGATAGCCCTTTAATTCACGCTTTTTTACACAAGTTTAACTTGCATCAAGCCTGTTATTACCAATTAGCAACGTTCTCTGCATTAAAGCCATAAGCTGTTTGCATAATTGTGCGAGCCGCTTCTAGCTGCGCAATGTAAGCAGTAACCGCTTCTTGATTGGTATTTAAGAAGGCAGGCGCTTCACCAAAAGCAACATGCACTGCTTTCAATTGATCAACAGAGATTAAAGCAACAGGGCTAAATTGTAGACCTAATGCAAAACCTTTCATTTCAGACCAATGCGTAGTGAATTGACCTTCATCATTAAAGTCAGAAGTACCATAAGTTGCATAGTCCGCAATGACATCGTTGATATAATGAACAACCGTTGCAGCAATCGCTTTTTCCCAGTTCTCTAAAGCTACTTTGGAAAGCTTAACTAGCTCAGCCTGATAACCTTCACCCAATACAGGGTCAGTGCCATAGTTAGCTTGAATCAAAGCACGGCCTGTTAAGAAAGCGTCCATCGCGCCCTTACTGAAATCCGTTGCTACTGTTGCGCCTTTATCACGCTTAGCCGCATTTACTGAATTACCGAAGCTGTATTCAGAGTAAAGATCGATTTCACCGTCTAGGTTAGTATCGTTATCTTGCTGTGCCTTGTTTGCGGCATCAGTATAAAGGTTGTAATCATGGGCAGCGCCGAAATAACCAAAGCCTTCATCCCACTGGTGCTCTAGAGACGTATAAGCCTTACCCGCTTTATCTTCTGCAGAGTTCTGCTTCATTAAGCCTTTATCAGCTTTTAAATAATCTTCAGAAGCCTGAGAGTATGTTACCGCACCTAGAACAAACTTCTGGACTAGTTGCTGAAGATCCAAACCTTCTGCAGTTACATAGGTAGTACCTGGGTCAGCATCAACTACTAGATCAGCAATTTGACCGAACCACTGCTGAACCAATAATTCAGGCGCCGCGTTTACACCTTCACCTTTAACAAGATCATCACCAGTCGTTGTAACATTCCATCCAATGAATTCAGCGTTAGTTAATAAGTTATCCTTACCCGCCATTTTTCCTTGAAGGTTTTTATCACCCGAAACAAGAGAGTAATCCGTTTGCACTAAAGTAAGAAGGTTATCGCTCGCATCTTTAGATTTAACAGTAATACCTACAGACGTCGCTTCTGCCCCACCAGTATAAACATTCGTCGATGTTAAGTTACCCGTAGTATCAGTAGTACCCTTTGCATAAATTGCATTTAACATGGCTAATGCAGCATCACGATCTGCAGCTAACTGGAGTTCACCCGACCCAATTAAAGCTTTTAGTTCACTAATTAAAATATGGCGAGTCGCTTGGCCTGAGTGTGAAACTGAGCTATCACCAGCAATCAACTTGCTTTCAAAAGTATATGTTGCAGGTACGGACAAGCTATTGTCATCATCATTGTCATCACCACCGCAAGCGGCTAACAAAATCGCTGCAGATAATACGGAAATGCCTTTCACAAGTTTCATGGGGTCACC
>CAJVZR010000072.1 GCA_913019965.1 uncultured Oleispira sp. | reverse complement strand
CTATCTTAAAACCGTACGAGCTCTTCGTGATGGCGGCTCTCTTGTAGTAGCGGCCAAGCGTTTACATCTCACTCAATCTGCTTTATCACACCAGCTTAAAGATCTTGAAGAACGCCTAGGCCTCAGCTTATTCGTGCGTAAAACGAAACCCATTCGCTTTACTCGCTCTGGTGAGCACATTTTGGAGCTGGCCGATAAAGTTATTCCGCAACTAGAACAAACGACCCGTGACATTAAAAAACTGGCGGGTGGACAAGCGGGTCGTCTGCATATGGCCATTGAATGCCATAGCTGCTTTGATTGGTTAATGCCTGCGATCAATAACTTTAGAGATCAATGGCCAGAAGTTGAAATTGATTTGATGGCAAGTTTTCATTTCGAACCCTTGCCGGCATTAGCCCGAGGCGACTTGGATTTAGTTGTTACTGCTGATCCCATTCCTATGTCAGGAATTCATTATCAGCCTTTGTTTCGCTACCAAGCTTTATTGGCCATTGCGAACCAACATCCTTTGGTTGAACAAAAGCATGTTGAAGCGATTGATTTAGCCGATCAAACGCTGATTCATTATCCGGTAGAACGTAAACGCTTAGACATATTCACGCAGTTTCTCGATCCAAATGGTATAGAGCCAATGAATACCCGCCAAGCCGATTTAACATTAATGATGGTTCAATTAGTTGCCAGTGGAAGGGGTGTCGCTTGTTTACCCAATTGGGCATTACAACCTTATTTAAATGCAGGTCTCATCAGTTCTAAACCATTGGGTAAAGCGGGTATATGGCCAACATTGTATGCCGCCATTCGCGAAGAACAAAAAGACAGCAGCTATATGAAAGACTTTTTACAGCAATCACTCTTTTCCTGTAATGAAAATCTCGTTGGCATAGAACCGCTTAATTAACTAACTTTCAGTCGTTAACTTTTAAGCCGTCATCCAGGGTGAGGGCTAAATCGCAGGCAAAAAAAAGGGACTCAACAAAGGAGTCCCCAAAAAGCGAATATTTTCGCTACATTCTCACCACGTGTCCAAGGGATACGTAAGTTAAATGTTGCCAGTGATACTTCGCCTTGTCTGTTATCTAAAGGTAGCTAAACGTTACAGTTTGTTAAGATAGGTTCCTGTAACGTATCTATCTACTCATATTACTCGTTATCTTCCTGATGACGTTTCGGCCATACCAAACTGAATTTAGCACCTCCTAAACGCTCATCTTTACTCACCATCGCACGGCCACCATGCCAATAAGTAATTCGACGTACGATAGACAAACCTAAACCATAACCGCCGGAACTGCGGGTACGGCTATCATCTAAGCGTGCAAAAGGCGTAAATACACGATTCCACTCTTCTTCCGGAATTCCTGGACCATCATCCGCTACATCAACACGACAAGTATCAGCGCCAACTGAAAACGTCACAATGACTTGAGACTTAGCGTAACGACATGCGTTACCAATTAAATTTTGAATCGCTCGGTGCATATAACGATATTCAACTTCAGCTTCATGCTGCGACCCAATAGCACCCCCATAATTAACCTCAACATGTTCTGGCGGTCTAGCTTCGTCCACCAGCTGCAGTATTAGATCTTGAATGTTAGTGAGTTCAAAATCCAATAACGGCCCACCTTCTTCTAGGCGGGCGTAGGTTAAAATTTCATCAATTAATTCATCCAACTCCTGGATGTCGGAATCCATACCGGTCAATTGCTTAGCCACAAATGGATCATCACCTACGCTGTCTTCAATAATTTGCACACCAAAACGAATTCTTGCGACTGGCGTTCTCAATTCATGGGACACTGCCCGCACCATTTCACGCTGTACGCTGATTAAACGCTGAATATGATCGGCCATTTTATTGAACGCTTGCCCAAGACGGCTAACTGGATCTGAACCATTAATACCAACTCGTGCATTCAAATGTCCTTGAGATAAGCGGCTAGTCGCTTGTTCTAATTTACGTAATCGCACTTCAAATGAATTAACAACCCAATAAACCCCTAAGCCCAAAAGCATAAAGCCCGTTAAGGCAATAATCATAATCCCCATCGGGGTATAGCGTTTAAAAGAATGAATTGGCCCCATTCGAATAATTTGTGGCTCACCGGGTACTTTAATTAACGCATCAGCACTTTCACCACCAATGGCTATACGCATTAACACATCACCATATTGCATGCGGCTTAGATCGCCTTCACTTAGATCAACATCCTCCAGAGGAATTAAACTAAGGGGATAGCCAAAATGATCAGCACTATTTTCTAAAAAATCACCAATCAGCTGACCACTGCGCTGCCAGTCTTCTAATAATAACTGCCCAGAAGCTTGAGCCTGCACTTCTGTCACATTTCTTAATGTTGTTTTTAAGACTCTGTCAGCATCTAACACAGTAATTAGTTTGGCTTCACTACCAAGATCATCAGATAAAATAAGGACATCATGACGCTCTAAGCGGCTGAGTTGATATTCATCTAATTGCGCTTTTTCTTTATCAACAATATCGATTTGAGCATCGAATCTCGCCTCTAAATCTCCTTGCTCAGAGATGTCATAACGCAAACGCTGGGTAATTAAGTGCAAACTTCCACGCACAACATCTTGATTAAATTGCGCACCACGAACGTGATCAACTAACTGAAGCGCCAGCATACAAAGCAAGACAACAAGAATTAAAGCGGCTAATAAACCGGAATAAACGCGAATAAAGATACTGCTTTCTCCCTCAATAAATCCAGCAGATAAAGAACACCACTCAGAACGAGTGGTGTATCAGATATTAAATCTCTTTGACGAACAAATAACCTTTACTGCGTACCGTTTTAATACGTCTAGGGTTAATCGGGTCATCACCAACTTTTGGACGTATTCTTGAAACGCGCACATCAATGGAACGATCTTGCCCATCGTATTCAATACCACGTAATTGATGGAAAATTTCTTCTCGCGTCAATACATGTCCTGCACTGCTTGATAATAGCCACAGTAAATCAAATTCCGCACTGGTCAAATCAATACTATTACCGTCTAACCAGGCTTCACGCATTGAGCTATCAACCACCAAGTTACCAAACGTTAAGCGCTTGGCAGATGATTCATCTTGACTACTTTCCGCTTCATTTTGATCTTTAACACGACGCAATAACGCACGAATTCTTGCTAATAAAACGCGAGGTCTAACAGGTTTTGCGACGTAGTCATCAGCCCCCATTTCTAAACCCAACACTTGATCTAGATCTTCCGTACGTGCTGTAAGCATTAAGATAGGCCCAGAATAATGTGGACGTACGATACGACATACCGCTAAACCATCTTCCCCTGGCAGCATCAAATCCAATACGACAAGATCCGGCTGTTCAGATTTGATACGTTCAATAGCACGGCTACCATCCCCTTCCACCGATACCTGCAAGCCATTGCTCTCTAGGTAGTCTTTGGTTAGGGTTGCTAATCGCTCATCGTCTTCAACGATTAATATGCGCCAGTTTTCGTCTTGGCCGCTGCCTTGTTTTAGTTCCACGCTGTTTCCCTATCCAATTTTTTGAACTGCCGTTATATTGAAAGGCTTGTATATAACTTTAGACGCTAAATCAGTGGTTTGCACTGAGTTCTGGTTTTTTCTGTTACAAATGTGAAAAATGCAACCTTTTCTAGGCCATATTCTAGCGTATTTTTGACATAATTTGTGTCCACGTCATTTCCACAAGTTATCCACAGGCCAAACACTACATGAGGGGTTGAAATCAACTCCATACCGCAATATCCTGTGTCTCGGTTTAGAAATTACACCTATTACTCAACGACTTACACGTCATTTGATCGAAGATCAAGAAGAGTATCAAATCTAACCGAATTTCGTGCTCACCCCAAATGAGCAATACAGGGATTACAGGATTTTCAACAGGCACCCAAATATATGAACAGCGCGCTTTACGTCACCAAACGAGATGGTCGCCAAGAAACAATTGATTTAGAGAAAATCCACAAAGTTGTCGATTGGGCAGCAGAAGGATTGGATAAGGTTTCTGTTTCTGAAGTTGAGCTTAAGGCTCACTTACAATTTTTTGATGGTATTACCACCTCCGAAATTCACGAGACGCTCATTAAAGCGGCGGCGGATTTAATCTCGGAAGAAGTGCCTGACTACCAGTATTTGGCTGCACGCTTAAATATTTTCCACCTGCGTAAAAAAGCCTATGGCCAATTCGAGCCACCGAAGCTTTTTGATCACGTGCAAACGATGGTGGCCGATAAGCGCTACGATGGCGACTTATTAACAGATTATACGGTTGAAGAATTCGCCGCGATGGATGCGTTCCTCGACCATAGCCGTGATATGAACTTCAGCTACGCTGCCGTTAAGCAGCTAGAAGGTAAATACCTGGTTCAAAACCGTGTTAGCGGTGAAATCTATGAAAGCGCTCAGTTCTTATACGTATTAATCGCGGCTTGCCTGTTCGCTCAATACGATAAAGAACGTCGTTTAGATTTCATTAAGCGCTTTTACGATGCTGCATCTAGCTTCAAGATTTCTTTGCCAACACCGATTATGGCTGGTGTGCGTACGCCAACACGTCAGTTCAGCTCTTGCGTATTGATCGAAGCAGGCGATAGCCTAGATTCCATCAACGCCGCCTCTAGCGCCATTGTTAAATACGTATCCCAACGTGCCGGCATCGGCATCAACGGTGGTCGCATTCGCGCGCTCGGTAGCCCAATCCGTGGTGGTGAAGCCTTCCACACAGGCTGCATCCCTTTTTATAAGCACTTCCAAACAGCGGTTAAGTCCTGTTCTCAAGGGGGTGTACGTGGTGGTGCAGCAACACTTTTCTATCCGTTATGGCACTTAGAAGTTGAATCTCTGCTGGTATTGAAAAATAACCGCGGTGTTGAAGAGAACCGTGTACGTCACCTTGATTATGGTGTGCAGTTAAATAAGCTCATGTATGAGCGTCTGATTAAGAACCAAGACATTACTTTGTTCTCTCCTTCTGACGTTCCTGGTCTGTACGATGCTTTCTTCGCTGATCAAGACAAATTCGAACGCTTATACGTTCAGTACGAGCAAGACGAATCAATCCGCAAAGAAACCGTGAAAGCGGTTGATCTGTTCTCTACCCTAATGCAAGAGCGTGCGGGTACTGGCCGAATTTATATTCAGAACGTGGATCACTGTAATACTCACAGCCCGTTCAATCCAGAAGTTGCACCGGTTCGTCAATCAAACTTGTGTCTAGAAATCGCGTTACCAACTAAGCCATTACAAGATGTGAATGACGAAGAAGGTGAGATTGCATTATGTACTCTTGCAGCCTTTAACCTAGGTACTTTAGAAAACTTAGATGAGTTAGAAGAGCTTTCTGATTTGGTTGTGCGCGCCCTTGATAGCTTATTGTCTTATCAAGATTACCCAATGATCGCAGCACAAAAAGCCAGTTTGAATCGTCGTACCCTGGGTGTGGGTGTCATCAACTACGCGTATTTCCTTGCCAAAAATGGCGTTAAGTATTCTGACGGCAGCGCAAATGGTTTAACTCACCGTGCCTTTGAAGCGATTCAGTACAACTTATTGCGCGCCTCTAATCGATTGGCTCAAGAGCAAGGGGCTTGTGAAGCATTCTCTGAGACGACCTATGCTCAAGGCATCTTGCCAATTGATACTTACAAGAAAGACGTCGATAAATTCTGTGAAGAGCCTTTGGCTTATGATTGGGAAGCGTTACGCGCCGACATTAAAGCAACGGGCTTACGTAACTCGACGCTAACCGCATTAATGCCTTCTGAGACATCCTCTCAGATCAGTAACGCGACCAACGGCATTGAGCCACCACGTGGTTACATCAGTGTTAAGCAATCTAAAGACGGTATCTTAAAGCAGGTCGTTCCTGAGTTTGATAAGTTACGTCAAAACTATGAGCTGTTATGGCAGATTCCAAATAACCAAGGTTATTTGCAGCTTGTCGGTATTATGCAGAAGTTCGTTGATCAGGCGATTTCGGCCAATACCAACTATGACCCTGCCCGTTTTGAAGGCGGTAAGGTTCCCATGCAGGTACTATTGAAAGACTTATTAGGTGCTTATAAAAACGGCCTTAAGACGTTGTACTATCACAATACTCGTGACGGCATGTCGGACCCGCAAGCACCAGAAGTAGAAGACGATGGCTGTGAAGGCGGCGCGTGTAAGATTTAAGTTTATTAAACCTTACCGTTAAAATACGCTGAGCTATGTCACTCAGCGTATTTTAAAAGACATTATTATTTTTAAACTCTTTATTTTTTGAACCTTATTTATACAGTTGTAGCCATTTATGTCCTATACCACGTTTAACCAGAAAACTTTTGATACGCTAAAGCAACCTATGTTCTTTGGTGAGACTGTAAACGTTGCCCGCTACGACATTCAAAAGCATAAAATTTTTGAAAACCTAATCGAAAAACAACTGTCTTTTTTCTGGCGTCCAGAAGAAGTGGATTTAGCCAATGACAGAAAAGACTTCATTGATTTACCGGATCATGAACAACACATTTTCTTAAGCAACCTGAAATACCAAACACTTTTGGATTCAGTTCAAGGTCGTTCTCCTAACGTTGCATTCCTACCGATCGTTTCACTACCGGAATTAGAAACCTGGATCGAGACCTGGTCTTTCAGTGAAACCATCCATAGCCGTAGTTATACGCACATTATGCGTAACGTTGTGCCAAATCCTGCTGAAGTATTTGACGATATTACCCGTAATGATTTCATTACTCGTCGTGCCGTCAGCGTAACAAAGTACTATGACGAGTTGATCGAAAAGTGCAGCTACTACACCCAACTCGGTGAAGGCACTCATACCATTAATGGTCATGTGGTAGATATCAACTTACGCGACCTAAAGCGCACCTTGTATCTCACTATGGTTTCGGTAAACGTATTAGAAGCGATTCGTTTCTACGTCAGCTTCGCTTGCTCTTTCGCTTTTGCCGAACGAGCAAAAATGGAAGGCAATGCCAAGATCATTAAACTGATCGCCCGTGATGAAGCCCTGCACCTAACCGGTACTCAGCACATATTACAAATTATGGCGGCGGGTAAAGATGATCCTGAGATGGGAGAAATCGCCGCTAGTTGTAAAGACGAAGTACGCGAAATTTTCTTAGACGCCGCTGAGCAAGAAAAAGAATGGGCAGGCTACTTATTTAAAGACGGCTCCATGATTGGCCTTAACCAGCACATCTTAGCGCAATACGTTGAATACATTACTGACCAGCGCATCGCTGCGATTGGTTTACCAACGATCTTTGGTGCGAAGAACAACCCACTTCCTTGGATCAACTCTTGGTTAAACAGTGATAACGTTCAGGTGGCGCCACAAGAAGCTGAAATTAGTTCTTACCTAGTGGGAGCGATTGATAGTGCTGTTGATACTGAAGATTTTGGCGATTTTGATTTATAGACAGACATAAAAAAAGGGAAGCTGCTCTAACAGTCCCCTTTAATCTTTCTCAGTCACGCAAGCAGTCTGAGAAAGGCTTGATCAAAATCTAAACGACATTGAACAGAGCTAAGATCGTTATAATGTCTTTTGGAGCGACAAGTGTCAAGTTGCTTTGTGTAACGAAGGAAGTCACTAAAATGATGAATATTAATATTCAAATTAAGTTAAAACTTAATTCTAATATTCTACTTTTGTTAGTTGGATTGATGCATAATAATCCAATTGACTACGTAGTCATCTAATACTTTAAGAACATAAAAGGCTAAATTGGAGGCTATAGTTATTATGGCCTCCTCTATCTGATATGCAAAAAGCTACTGATCAACACTCTATAACTAAAGAATTTCACCTTGATGGCTTAGCCCCCGCTCATGAAGAATTTTCTTTAGAGGCCGAAACCGTCGAATCACAGCTCGATCATGAGCCCGTGCAAGGCAGCTTGATTCTTAATACCGAAGATCCAGAACAACCCGAAGCCAGTGCACAAATAGATCTTGCCGGTATGGATAAGCCGGTTCACATGGTCTCTATTCACAATGACGTAGATCTAGCTCAAGCAGTACCCTTTCAACACGCTCATACGCTATTAGAATCCCTAGAAGCACAAAATGTGGCGGTGCATTATCAGTGCCGTGAAGGCTATTGCGGCAGTTGTCGTACTCAATTATTAGAAGGTGAAGTGCATTATACTGAAGAGCCAATGGCTTGGATTAATGATGACGAAATCTTACCCTGCTGTTGCATTCCAAAAACACCTATTCGAATCAAGCTACCTTAGTCCGCCTTTTTCACTGATTCAAATCAATATTAATTTTATCAGCATGACCTAATATCAAGTTAGACAACGATCCACTAACTTTGAAATCAAGGAATCTGATTATGTCTTTTTTATGCATTACTCCAAATGTTGCTGTTGTTCGACTTCGCGCCGGTGAGCACTTAGAAGAGCTGACAGGTGAGTTTTATATCAATCTCGACAAAGTAGTTGAAGTGCGCATGAAACCCGTACGAGAAGCTCACGATGGAGATTTCTGCGCCGATGTATTGATAGTTTTAGAAGGTAAAACTCAAGAGTTTGTTTTCCGCAATAGTCCTGCGGGCAATAAAGCCAAGCAAACGTTAGAAAACTACCTATCTGAACAAGCGATTAATTGCTAGCGGTCATTAAGCCGTTATTTTTAAACTCATTTATGGCAAAATTAAGAGAAATTATTTATTAGATTTCACTTAGGTTGCCATTATGAGTTTAGCATTTCCACCTCTTGATCAAATCGCCCCCCAATTCACCACAACAAACCAAGATGGTGAAGAAGTTTCTTTGGCCGACTATAAGGGCCAGAGAGTAGTGTTGTATTTTTATCCAAAAGCCATGACCCCTGGTTGCATCACGCAAGCCTGCGGTATCCGCGATAGCAAAGACGCTTTTGCAGAAGCTAATACGGTTGTATTAGGCATGAGCCCAGATGCGGCGAAGCTACTGACCCGCTTCACGGAAAAGAAAGAACTCAATTTCACTTTGCTTTCCGACGAAGATCATCAAATTGCCGAAAGCTACGGTGTTTGGGCGTTAAAAAAATTCATGGGCAAAGAATACGTAGGCATCCACCGCGTTACCTTTATCATCGATGAAGAAGGCATTTTGCGCCACATAATGCCAAAAGTTAAAACCAAGTCCCACCATGACGATGTGCTAGAAATTATAAATAGCCTTTAGTTTTCTAGGTATTCACCGATACATCTAGTATGAATTGCATTAATCCGTCATTTTATACTACATACTCCTCTTGCTACGCTCGCAGGGGAGTATTTCTCTTCGTCTTCAGCTTTTGCCTAATACCTAATGTTTTCGCTGGTACAGACAAGCTGGCTTGCGCTTCGTCTGTTGAACAAAATAATTTGGGCGGTCTGCCAGAATTTAATAACAGTACAACGGCTTATTTAGGTTATCGCTGTGACTTACAACCAAGAATTTCAAGCTTTCTCGGCAACTGGTTACCCAGCCTGCCAGCCATCTCAGTATTTCAAAGCAATAAAATCCGCTCTACTGATTTTCACCAAGGGATAGAATTCGAATTAGCAATTAAACGCATTGGCAGTAGCCAGCTCTACTTCACTGCCGGCCAAATCAAATCTCAACAAGTATTAAGCGCCAGTGAAGAAATCCCCTTTGTTCCCAGTAATGCAAATGACCGCAATGACGCCGTCAATATTATCGAAAATCAAAAAGCCCGAATGAGCCATGAGAATGCTTATTGGGGACTGGGTTTTCAAATGCCTTATCAATCCAATCAATCGTTAACCGGCATACTCTTTCAACAAGTAAACATTGACCAACCGATGCAGGCAAATATATTAAATTTTGAGAAACGCAGCTTATTTCAAGCGCGAACTCGTATTTCAGAATTAATAATCATCAGTGACTCTCATCATCGTGGCTTAAATTTAAACTGGCAGTTTGGCTTAGGTATCGGAGAGGTTCAGCTAGAGCCGAGTCAGGTTATTAACTTTGAAAAGGACTTAGATAGAGTTCTGGCCATAAAAGCAGAATTTGAAATCTATTATCAATATCGAATCAGCCGACGTTGGTTTGCCTATAGTAGTTGGCAAGCTAACCTTCGCTATTGGCAACAAGTTAATAACTCTGAAGATTATCAACTCGCTCCGAATAATCATTTCATTCATCAAGCAAACCTAGGATTTGGAATCAGTTTTTAATCAGACTGATTTAACTGCTGGCGATATTCTCCTGGCGTTACACCCTGCCAGCGTTTAAAAGCGCGATAGAAAGTACTACTTTCTGAAAAGCCTAACTGTAAAGATATATCGAGTAAGGATAAGTTCTCATTCTGCAACAATAGTAAGGATTTTTGATGACGGAAATCATCATAGATTTTTTGAAAGCTACTGCCTTCTTCTTGAAGCTTGCGCTGTAAGCTACGTCCACTCATGCCAAGCTGAAGCGCTGCTTTATCGCGATTAATATAATCGGTAGAAACCGTTAACAGCTCTATTAATCGAGCAACTATGGTCGGCTCAGCTAAACGCTGTAGCTGGCTATCAGCCATTTGTTCATGCATCGTTGCTAACTGCGGTTGATAGCCCGGTAAATTCTCAGCCAGTAGAGTACTACTGAAGACAATGCAGTTTTTGTTTTGATTGAAGTCTATTGGACAAGCAAAAAATTCTTGATATTCAGCCAAGCCACCGTTCTCGGAATGCACTAATAAGATCCGAATGGGTTCAATTTCTTGCCCCAATAGCCAACGAGAAAAGCTCACGACGGCAACCATTACCGCATCAATTTGATGATAGCTAAAATTATCCACGGTTGGCGCATAAACCAGACCCGTTTCATTAGCATTCAATTCGATAAGACTAAAGTCACCACCATCACTAATCAAGCGCTGATATTTAAGTATTTTCTCAATCGCCTCACCCAATGTTTGACTACTGAGCATAGTAAAGGCGATTAATTGAAAGTGAGCGGGTTGCAGTGATTTCCCCATCTTAAAGCCGAACAAAGAGTCCGCACTGAGCACTTCAATTGATCGCCAAATAGAAAGCGTCTCGTCTAGGCTAATACGCTCACTTGATGATGGTAAGGTTTTTACCCCTGCCTGATTCAAAACATCAGCTTCACTCAGCCCTTGCAAGGCTGCGGCTTGCAATAATCCTTTCACCCATAATAAGGATACTGTTTTCAACTGATCATCTCTTTCTAATGTCTTCAGTGGTCAAATATACTGTCCTTTAATACCAATGTCTTGAAACAATTTAAGCGTTAAAGTAAAGGAGATGAAAATATAACAAGAGTGATCAGCATTATGAGCAAGAAAACCCCAGATCAATGGTTTGATGAATACGGTGATAGCCACCAAAATAAGACCAATAAACTCATTCACTGGATCTGTGTTCCATTGATATTCTTGGTCATACTCGGACTGGTATGGGCCATCCCAGTGCCGACATTCTTCTACGAATTACACCCTTATCTAAATTGGTCGACTTTAGCCTCTTTGTTTATTGTTGGATTCTACTTGCACCTATCACCGAAACTGGCGATTGGCTTAATCACCTTCACAATCGCCTGCTATGGCATCATTGCCTGGTATGAAAGCTTACAAGTGGCATCACTTGCCCTCACCTGCACCGTTTTGTTTATTATTTTGTGGGTATTTCAATTCATTGGCCATCATATAGAAGGCAAAAAGCCCTCTTTCTTTAAAGATATCCAGTTCCTTATGATTGGGCCTGCTTGGTTGATGGGCTTTATTTATCGTCGCTTAGGAATTAATTACTAACGTCTGGAGACCCTCATCCTGAGCGCTAGAACTTAGCTACAGCGCTCAATTTCTAATATCGAGCTTGCATCCTCAGATTATGTCATTAGAGTACTGGTCATAACTGACATATAAAAATAATAATAAATTAGGACAATGGGGATTGTAATGTTTCAGCAGATGGCTGGTTTTACCCTGTTAGAAAGTGTACTAACGCTCACCTTAAGCAGCATTACCACCGCTACTGCTATTCATTATCTTGGGGATTGGGCTACAGTTTCGGCAGAGGCTGGTTTACGCTATAACCAACAGGTGGCTTCATATACGATGCAAACTCATCAAACCTGGGCTCAAGCGGCTGGCAAAGCGCAACCCAGCTGGAATGAAGTTCTAAAGATCAATGGTTTTGATCATCAAATAGCCGCAAATGGCCAATTAACCTTGATCAGTGCAGACAATAAGTTATGTAGCACCATTAATCGTTATGGTGATTTATTGGATCACTGTTCGAGATGATGACTCACTCGATCAGCTCGTCATTAAGCTATTACGATTTTTGTAGCAGTAAGTGGTATTGCAGTAGATAACAATTTCCCGCCCTTTATCTTGAGTTTTGATTATATAGAGATCATCAAAACCGGGGGAAACGTCATTGAAAGCCGCGCTGTAGATTTGGCTAGCGACAAGTTTGGATTCATTGAAACGATTCTGTTGAGAATCCATTGAACCTAAAGTTAGGCTAGTGATGATTGCAAATGAAAATGCTGTCGTCAGCCCCTTCATATTGAACTCCTCGTTTGTACCTGTCTAAAACAAGTATAGGAAGCTTCTAGCAATCAACTCGGATCATTTTGTAATAAAAGGTATCTACAAGAATTAAAAAAGAATAACCCCCAAGTAACCCGGATTAATGGGCTACTTGTCGGTTCATCGAAACTAACAATTCAGCTTCTGCACGCGCAACACCACAGCTGGATACAAGATCATCCGCAGAAGCTCCCATCCCCACCAAACGCTGCGCCTGTTGATAGAGCGCCTCATCCGAGGTCGCTAAAGCAGGCTTACGTTCACTTTCAACTAAACGTTGCTCTAGTTTTTTCACACAACGGCCTATACCAAAAGTACTTTTGCTCATGGCGTCAAAGTCATGTCTAAGCTTTTGCGTTTGTGCCTGCCAGTTTTGCAAATCGCTTTGATACTTGCGCTTCACTAATACAAAACCAGCCACGGTGGCTATTAATAACATTCCATTACTGATTAATAACCAGTGGACCATCGATAAGGATGATAAAGACAACATGTTCTGAGCTCCTATTTCTGATTTAAAAACCAGAAATTTCCATCCACTCTTCATCCGACATTAATTTTTCTAAATCTACCAAGATCAAAAGTTCATCATTTTTATGACAAACACCTTGAATAAATTTAGCACTTTCATCATTGCCGACATTCGGTGTGGTTTCAATTTCAGACTGACGTAAATAAACAACTTCAGCCACCGCATCCACCAAAATGCCCACGACTTGATTTTCCGCTTCGATAATTACTATTCGAGTTTGGTCGGTTGTTTCAGAATGCGGCAGCGCAAATCGTGAGCGCGTATCGATGACTGTAACAACGTTACCTCGAAGATTAATAATCCCTAAAACATACGGAGGCGCACCAGGAACTGGAGCGATCTCGGTATAGCGTAAAACCTCTTGCACCTGCATCACATTTATACCGTAGGACTCATTCTCTAACCGAAAGGTCACCCACTGTAAAATTGGATCCTCTGCACTTTTCGTGGCATTGGCGGACATAAAACTTCCTCACTAGAAAGGCCTAAATTAATTGGCTTGCGTCAAAAAACGTGTTGTACCTTCCTTAACTATAGTAGAGAGCACAAAGTGTACCAGCTTAAAATCAAATAAATTTATACCGGCTTACAGCTCGACTCGACCCTTTGTAATAACCCAGAAACATCCACTAATGCGCACATTTTCTCGATCACTGTACCCGCAAGCCATGAGCGCTTACCGCGATCACCGCGCCACTTTATCTCTGACGCTTCCAAACGAACCGTATCGTCAATAGATTGGCATGCAATTACCCAAGGGGTTTTTTCCAGCTGAATTAAATATTTATAACCTTTACCCGCGAGGTTCTGACCACGTTCAGGCATGATGAAGTTAGCCGTATCGATCACTTGAAGATTTTGTTCGCCGGTATGCACCATGCCTAAATACCATTCAGGTTGGCCCATTAGAGGCTTAACATCTTCAGGCGATACTTCATGAACGCCTCCAAGATACAATAGCGGTACTGCCAGCTTTAAACCGCAGAGGCTAAAGACCAAGCATTCAACTCCTTGGCTAGACCAAGATTCTTGATCAATTAATGGTTGAGGTGTTTCAGAGACAGCCTGCGCCTGTTCCATTACAGGCTCTGCAACCATAGCCGCTTCAACATTTATTTCAGGGACAACATCTATTTCAACAGTTTCGACCTGACGGACAACATCGGCTTCAACTTGAACGCTCGCTTCAACGGCAGGGGGAGTTTCTATAAGCGGATCAGCATCCGGTATATGAATGACCTTTTCTACCCGCTGAGGCTGAGTTGCTGTTACTAACAGTTGATCTAGATAATTCTGTAAAACACCATCAACAACATTTTCCTTTACTGGCTTAGTTGTCGAAGCTTGCTCATAATGCTTAGTCACAAAGCATCGCCTCGGCTGCTAAAGGTAAGCAGCTATGCAAGATATGTGTTTTTAAACGCGATGAGGGTAATTGATTCAAGATGCTAAGACTATTCAATAAGTGAATCGTTTTTTGAGCACGATTACCTGAACCTAAATGCTCAGTGGTTAATAAATAATGTCCTTCAGCAATCGTATCCAGTGGGCGAATAGGTGGATTCGTTGCTAATGCAAGTTTTTCATCCCAAGACGAGTGATCAACTAATAAGGTATCTAAATAGCCTGAGATGCGGGTTTGATTATTGGGCGATGCTTTGTTCACGCTTCACCTCCGGCGCTTGGTCAAGCTCAGTCAACAAGTGGCGATAAGCTCGAACACCACGAGACAAGCTATCCATTTCATTTGGAAACAAACCTTCATGGCTGGCATCACGAAACTTAGTATCAATTGGAATCGCCTCTTGCCATAAATGCTCAGGATAAAGCTGGCGCATTTCTTTTAACGTGGTTAACGAAGCGTGTGTGCGTCGATCAAATAACGTGGGGACAATAGTATAAGGCAGTTGTCGATTTTGAGATGACATCACCATTTTCAGGGTATGCACCATACGCTCCAACCCCTTAAGGGCAAGATGCTCCGTTTGCGTCGGAATAACTAAGCGCTGGCACGCTGCTAAGGCATTCACTAATAGGACGCCGAGAATCGGGGGGGTATCTAATAATGCATAATCATAATCATCCCACAGCTGAGCCAGGGTTTTGGCCAAAACTAAACCCATACCATCTTGACCGCTCACTTGCCGCTCTAAGGTGGCAAGTGCTGTCGTTGCCGGCAATAAATCGACCCCTTTACGGGTCGTTGGCCGCACAACCTTATGAATATAATCAAGATCTTTGCAGCGTTGATTAAAGAATAAGTCGTATAAACTGGTATCAAGACTGTCTGGGTCATAACGAAAATAGCTGGTTAACGAGCCATGAGGGTCTAAATCTATTAATAATACTCGCGCGCCACGCTCTGCTAACAGACCGCCAAGAGAAACCACGGAAGTTGTTTTCCCAACCCCGCCTTTCTGATTTGCTATCGACCAAATTCGCACGTTATGCCTTCCTTATTTTGACACCGAGACAATGAATAATGTTTACTTGCAATTATTATGCTCATTCAACAATTTCTTCCCTCGCCCAAGGTTGATTAATACTTCCTTGCTTGATTAAAATCTCTACTCGACGGTTCGCTAAACGATGCTCATCTGTATCATTCACGAACAATGGTTTGTGATACGAATATCCCATCGCCGCCATTCTTTGCGGAGCAACACCAAATAATTCAAACGCACGTACAACGGCCACCGCGCGTAATGCTGATAAATCCCAGTTACTCACGATATTGCGAGTACTGATTGGCACATCATCAGTATGGCCTTCGACATTGATTTCATTCGGTATTGGCCGAATTACAATGGCTAACTGTTCGATCACATCCATCATTTCATCGTTAATTTCCCAGCCGCCTGCTGGAAAAAGAGTATCGGTCTTTAAACGAATTTTTACCCACTCTCCTTCTTGTTCCAGTATCAGTTCATTACTATCAATAAATACTTGTAACTGTTGCTTTACCGTTTCATATAACGGCATCACCCCATTATTGTGATCGAGAATGGTAGTTGAAACTTCGGGTTGCGGTAATAACTGCTGAGCTTGGGTCGTAAACATGCCATCCAAAACATCCTGCACCGCTTGATATTGCTCTTCATCTAATAGCTTCACGCTGTAGAGCATTATAAAAAAAGCACACAGCAAGGTCATATAATCGGCGTATGAAATCAGCCAGCGATGACGATCAGGTCCATGCTGGATTTTCATAGATCAATGCCTTCTAGACGGTAACGAATCAGCTGAGGATTGATTCCTTCCCGCATTGCCATGACGCCTACTAACATAGCCTTATGATAACGAGTACGTTGCTGAACAAAGCCACGTAATCGACCGGCAATAGGAATAGCAATTAAGTTTGCTGCAGCGACACCATAAAAAGTAGCGACGAATGCCGTGGCAATCCCTCGACCAAGCTCCTCTGGTTGCTCTAAATTGGATAAAACCTGCATCAACCCTAATACTGCCCCGACAATACCTAAAGTCGGTAGATAACCGGCTAAATTATCAAAGACTTCTGCTGCGGCCAGATCTTTTTCCTGATGAGTTTCAATTTCCAAGCGCATACTATTTTCAATGGCTCGCGGTGACTGTCCATCCGCTAACATGACCAGTGCGCGTTTCATGACGGGATCTATTTCCGCTTGAGCGACGCGATCCAACCCCAAAACACCATCTTTACGATAAGCGTTACCGCAAGTGGTTAACTTAGTAAGCAGTTGATTCAAAGAAAAATGTGGCGGTACGATTAACCAAGATAATAGTGATGCCGCGCGGGTCGCTAGATAGAAGGGAGTCTGTACCACTAAGGCTAAAAACGAACCACCAAATACGATGAGTAAGGCAGGGGCATTCCACAATGAAGCTAACGTTCCTCCCTCTAAAACATGCCCAAAAATGACGCTTGCTACCGCGCCTAAAAGAACCAGTAATACCAAGCGATCCATTAGCTTGCCTCGTTAAATATTTGCGGACCTATATCATCAAGCGGCAAAATTTTTGTCGCTATTCCGGCTTTAATAACTGCCATAGGCATTCCAAAAATGACACAGCTGGCTTCGTCCTGAGCCCATACCGTACCACCCGCTTGTTTTAATAATTGTGCACCTTCTTTACCATCAGATCCCATTCCTGTAAGAATGATTGCCAGAGCTTTACGACCAAAATGTTTAGCCGCGGATGCGAGTGCAATATCCACACTTGGACGATAACTAATACGTTCGTCACTCTCATGAATATGGATACTGCCACCGTTACGTTTGTCGATCATGAGCTGCATACCACCAGGAGCAACATATACATGACCTGCTACTAACTTATCGCCATGCTGAGCTTCTGATACGGTTAAACCCGTAAGTTTATTTAATCTCTCAGCAAAAGCTTTGGTGAATGAACCTGGCATGTGCTGAACAATGACGATCGGTTTAGTGAAGTTCGTGGGAATATTTTTGAAAATTGTTTGCAGAGCTGCAGGCCCTCCTGTCGAAGTTCCTATCACGACTACCTCTACATGTCGTAACGATTTTCCTGCACTGGATACTTTTTGAGGGGCCTCTGCCGCTGTTGAAGAAAGTGTTGTTGCATGTGCTGAGGAACGTATTGCACTACTTTTTGCACTAGCCGTTGACGGAGTGGATTTTGCTGCAGAAGGGACTTCAGTTCGAGCTGCCACAGAAGATGACGTACGCTTCTTTCCCGTCGCTGCTACTTCACAAATTCGATCGGTTAATGTTTTATGCAACGCCGCTTCAGTCGCCGCAATGGCATCAAATTGTTTTGATAAAAAATCGACAGCACCCGCCTCTAACGCATCTAGAGTAATTCGCGCACCTTCATAAGTTAATGAAGAAAACATGAGAACCGGTGTGGGACATTGCTCCATGATATTACGCACAGCCGTAACACCATCCATTACTGGCATCTCATAATCCATGGTAATGACATCAGGCTTTAATGCTAATGCCTTTTCCACACCTTCTTGCCCATTGCTCGCCGTCGCAATAACTTCTAAACGAGAATCCGCATTTATTATTTCAGAGACACGACGCTGAAAGAATCCAGAATCATCGACAACTAATACCCTGAGTTTCATGGATTGTGCCATGGCTAAAAATCATCCTTTAAGCAGCCGATAACTGACGACCTGCGTAATGCTGTAACATACTAGGAACATCCAAAATCAAAGCAATACGACCATCACCAGTAATCGTTGCCCCAGCCATACCCGCAGTTCCGTGTAACATAGCTCCCAAGGGTTTAATCACAACTTCCTCTTGGCCTATTAATTGGTCAACAACAAAACCTGCGCGCTGATTACCAATCGATACCACTAATACATGAGCACTTTCATCCGCATCAGAGTGACTCTCCCCCTTAACTAACCAGCGCTTCAAATGAAACAAAGGGATAGGCTTATCACGAACCACAATCACTTCTTGTCCATCGACCACATTGGTTTGAGAAAGATCCAGATGAAAAATTTCATTAACACTCACTAGTGGAAATGCGAATGCTTGCTCTTTTAACATCACCATCAAGGTCGGCATAATGGCCAAGGTTAAAGGCACTTTAATTTCAATACGAGTGCCTTTACCTAAATGGGAATCAATATTTAATGTACCGTTCAACTGAGTGATTTTAGTTTTTACAACGTCCATACCAACACCACGGCCGGATACATCAGAAATCTCTTCCTTAGTCGAAAAGCCAGGAGCAAAGATTAAGTTGTAGCACTCATTGTCAGTCAGGCGATCTGCAGCATCTTGATCCATCATGCCTTTTTCAACCGCCTTGGTTCGCAGAACGTTAGCATCCATACCACCACCATCATCTTCGATGGACAATAAGATATGATCGCCTTCTTGCTCCGCAGCAAGCACCACGGCACCTACTCGAGCTTTACCTGCCGCTTCTCGTTTATCTGGCATTTCAACACCATGATCAACGGCATTTCGAACCAAGTGAACCAGTGGGTCAGCGAGTGCTTCAACTAGATTTTTATCTAGATCGGTTTCTTCTCCACGCAGCTCTAAATTAATTTCTTTTTTCAACGAGCGGGCTAGATCTCGAACAACCCGCGGGAAACGGCCAAATACCTTTTTAATTGGCTGCATTCGCGTTTTCATAACTGACGACTGCAAATCTGCGGTCACCACATCTAAGTTAGAAACCGCTTTCGACATGGACTCGTCATTACTCTTTAACCCTAAACGTACTAAGCGGTTGCGAACTAATACCAGCTCTCCAACCATATTCATAATGTCATCTAAACGTTTAGTATCCACACGAACAGTCGTTTCAGCCGCAGGGGCCGAGGCTTCTGTACTTTTCGCCGCAGGTTTCGCCGCGGGTTTAGCTGCTGGTTTCGCCGCCGGCTTATCAACAGGTTTTTTCGCCGCTTTAACTTCTTTCTTAGCCGCTGGTGCTGTCACGTTTTCTACCGCAGCTTCAGGAGCTTTAGGCGCGACAGCTTCAATTTCTGGCGCTTTTTCAGAAGCATCCACTGCCGAAGCATCACCCTCTGCAGGCGATGTATGCTGACCTTTACCATGTAAACGATCTAGTAAATCTTCAAATTCAGAATCAGTAATTAAATCATCCGCACCAGAAGCAGGTGGCGATTCAGGTTTGCTAACTTCTTCATTCGCCTTTGCTTTCTCTTTTACCGTATCAGATTTACCCGGACCATGGATTTGATCTAATAATGCTTCAAATTCATCTTCGGTAATTTCATCACTTTCAGCGGCCGCTACAGGATCATCACTGACATCAAAGAAAATATCATCATCACCTAATCCAACCTCAGCTGTCGCTGCTGCTTCAGGCTGAGCTTGTGCTGATTCGCCATCCAGTGCATCGAGTAATTGTTCAAACTCATCATCCGTTATATCTTCTGACTCAGCTTGCTCATTTGCAGGAGCAGCTTCAACTTCTGCAACTTCAGTTTCAGCAGCAGGCTCAGGGGCAACGGCTTCAACAAGGGCTTCTCCTTCAACCTCTGGCTGTGCTAATTGGTGCAATGTCGCCAATAATTGAGCATCTGCGGGCTCAGGTTCTTGGCCATTACGCACCGCATCAAACATTTCATTAACACAATCTAACGCTTGTAAAATGACATCCATTAAATCAGATGTCACCTTGCGCTTACCATTACGTAATATATCGAATACGTTTTCAGCTTCGTGACAGCAATCAACTAAAGGGTTTAACTGTAAAAAACCAGCGCCCCCTTTTACAGTATGGAAGCCACGGAAAATAGCGTTTAATAAATCATAATCATCAGGGCGCTGCTCAAGATCAACAAGCTGCTCAGAAAGAAGCTCAAGGATTTCTCCAGCTTCAACTAGGAAGTCCTGTAGGATTTCTTCATCGGCATCGAAACTCATCCATTAGCTCCTTAAAAACCAAGACTGGATAATAAATCATCAACATCATCTTGACCGCCAACAACA
>CAJVZR010000071.1 GCA_913019965.1 uncultured Oleispira sp. | reverse complement strand
CCAGCCAGACATCCATGATTCATGGGCTGTGCCTACTGGGGCAAGATCTTTGGAGCGACGCTCGGCGCCTGCTAAATAGCCACGTGTAAAAGCGCGTTGCTGTTGGTCGCGTTTCTGTTTCTTCATAGAGTATCCTCACTCAAAATATTGAAAACAGTAAGCCTGCTAAGCTGAATGTTATAGGAACAATCAGCAAACCTTCGCAGGGCTTAGGTCAGGCATCAAGAATGTGCACTCATATTCTTAATGCCATGACATGTTGTACCGCGTTATTAGCTAGGCTGTTAACGATTATTTTTTTCTATTAATACTGGTTTTTAAAACAATCAGGTATTTGACAAATTAGGTGTGCAGAGCATGCAAGAACTAAAAATGGGCCAGCCGCGTGAAATATTTGCCGTATGTCCAAAAGGCGTAGAGCAACTTTTAGCGGATGAAATCAGACAGTTAGGCGGTGAGGTGATCAAAGAGAGTCACCTCGGGGTTAGCTGGTTAGGTGATCTTGAACTGGCGTACCGTTTTTGCTTGTGGACACGTCTTGCTACTCGCTTATTGTTACCCTTGAAAGAATGTCAGGTAGACAATGTGGACCAGATGTATGACGTGGCGTATGACATCCCATGGTCTGATTTGTTCACTGTTGATAACAGCATTCGCATCGATTTTCATGGCAAATCTGAGTTCGTTAATAATACTCAGTTTGGTGGCCAAAAGATTAAAGATGCGATTTGTGACCGCTTTCGCGCCGATGTTGGGGCTCGCCCAAACGTTGATAAAGAAGCCGATGTGAAAATTGAAGTGCAGCTGCGTCATGGCCGTATCACGATCAGCCTGAATATGGCGGGTGATAGTCTGCACAAGCGCGGTTATCGTTTAGTGCCGGGTCAGGCACCGTTAAAAGAGAATCTAGCGGCAGCGTTATTGATTCGTGCTGGCTGGCCTGCTCGTGCTGAAAAAGGTGAAAACCTACTCGACCCTATGTGTGGTTCGGGGACGTTATTGATTGAGGGTTTGTTGATGGCCGCCGACATTGCACCTGGATTAAACCGTCAGGTGCAGGGCTTTGAAAACCTGAAAATGCACGACCGCAGTGTCTGGCAGGAGATTGTGAGCGAAGCACGTCAGCGTCGCACAGATGGCTTGGCTAAGTTGGAAAGCCAGTTCTTTGGTTATGATAGTAATCCAGATCAGATTGAAGCGACGCTTTCAAACTTCTCGCGTGCGGGTACCGGCGATGAGGTATTGGATAATAATGTACAAATTCAATCAAAGCCGTTTCAGCAATTATGGTTGCGAGAGAAAGCGATTAAAACCGGTGGCTTGATTATCTGTAACCCGCCTTATGGTGAGCGTTTGAGTGAGCTGCCTCAGCTGGCTCCTCTATATAATGAACTGAATGAAGTGACCCGTGCTACCTTACCTGATTGGGGTATGGCGATGATTACCGGTAATGTTGATTTGGCGCGTTCGATCAGACGTCCATTGCACAAAAAATACAGTCTTTTTAATGGTGCTATTCCATGTACCTTCTTGGTCTTTAATGCCTGTGATGAGCGTTCGATGGTTGAGCTGACAACGGCCATTCGTGGTCCTGTTGAAGCCTTTGCCAACCGCTTAAAGAAAAATTTGAAGCCATTGCGTAAATGGGCAAAGCGCGAAAATATCAGCTGTTACCGTATCTACGACGCCGATTTACCTGAGTATTCAGTTGCCATTGATATGTACAATGATTGTTTGCACGTACAGGAGTATGTTGCGCCGAAGAGTATTGATCCAAATAAAGCCGAGCGTCGCATATTGGATCTTTTGGGCGTATTACCGGAAGTGACCGGTATTGCGAAAGAAAATATCGTGCTTAAACGTCGTGAGCGTCAGTCTGGTAAAAAGCAATATCAGCGTCGCGGTGATTTCCAACAGGAAGCTGAAGCACGTCGTATGGAAGTGATTGAGGGGAACGCTAAGATTTGGGTGAACCTGCAAGATTATTTGGATACAGGTTTGTTCTTGGATCACCGTCCTACTCGAATGAATATCGCCTCGATCGCTAAAGGTCAGCGCTTTTTGAATTTGTTCTGTTATACCGCCACCGCCAGTGTGCATGCAGCGGTAGCTGGGGCTAAAACAACGACCAGTGTCGATCTTTCTAAAACCTATTTGGCTTGGGCGGAAGATAACTTTCGTTTAAATGGCTTCTTAAAAAATACCACTCAAGGTAATCAAGGCAAGGTCGCAGCAATGCACTCGCCAAGTGGCTCTAAGGGCAGTTCTCGTGGTGCAACGAATCCATGGGGCCAGTCTGCAGCCGAAAAGAAAGATGAAAAGCATAAGTTCATTGAAGCGGATTGCCGCGAATGGTTAAAGACGATTCAAGGCCAATCTGAAGAAGAGAAGTACGACCTGATCTTTATGGATCCGCCGACGTTCTCCAACTCGAAGAAGATGGAGGGCGTATTAGATATTCAGCGCGACCATGTTGAATTGATAGAATTAGCCATGGCGCGTCTAACAAAACACGGCCTGTTAATCTTCTCAAACAACTTGAGAAAGTTCGACATGGATGAGGATGCACTAAAACAGTTCACGATTGATAATGTAAGCTCCAAATCAGTGCCTAATGATTATTCGCGTCGTACAAATATTCACCACTGCTTCGAGATTCGTCACGCTAAGAAAAAGAAATAATAATTTAAGCCTCCTTCTAGGGCGCTTCATTACTGGCTTTGCACTTTAATGAGGCGCTTTTCCTATCTAATTTCTGCCAATGTCGACAAATTGGTACGATATCTGCTTTCTCTGAACAAAAATTAAATATCCGACTACTTTGGTTGGGCATTTAGATTAAAAACTGAAGAAGAGAAGGGGCCTTAACGTGGCGACTGAAAACTTAGCAAATGTATCCGTAGCGGTAGAAACTTTAGTACAAAGTTCCAATACGATGTTTATCTTATTGGGTGCGATCATGGTATTAGCCATGCACGCCGGCTTTGCCTTCCTAGAAGTGGGTACGGTTCGCCATAAAAACCAGGTCAATGCTCTGGTTAAAATCTTGACCGACTTTGGTATCTCTACCATTGCTTATTTCTTCGTGGGTTATCAAATCGCTTATGGTATGGACTTCTTAGTCGGTGCCAATGAATTAGTAGAAAGTAACGGCTATGAACTGGTTAAGTTCTTCTTCTTATTAACGTTCGCCGCGGCAATCCCTGCCATCGTATCCGGTGGTGTGGCAGAGCGTGCTAAGTTCTACCCCATGCTGGTAGCTTCGTCGCTAATCGTTGCCTTGGTATACCCTTTCTTCGAAGGCATTATCTGGAATGGCAATTCTGTGATGGGCTTTAATTTCCAAGAATGGTTAGAAGCAAGCTTCGGTGCTGGCTTCCACGATTTTGCCGGCTCCATTGTGGTGCACGGTGTCGGTGGTTGGATTGGTTTCGCTGCGATCATCGTTTTAGGTTCACGTAAAGGTCGCTACCGCGATGGTCGTGTTGTAGCGTTTGCTCCTTCTAACATTCCTTTCTTAGCATTAGGTGCTTGGATTCTAGCGGTAGGCTGGTTCGGTTTTAACGTGATGTCAGCTCAAACTATGGATGGAATTTCTGGTCTAGTTGCGGTAAACAGCTTGATGGCCATGGTTGGTGGCACGATTGCGGCAATGGTTGTGGGTAAGAAAGACC
The DNA here is from genome assembly GCA_913019965.1 of uncultured Oleispira sp. GTDB lineage: Bacteria > Pseudomonadota > Gammaproteobacteria > Pseudomonadales > Oceanobacteraceae > Oleispira. Next base: position 16,899 of record CAJVZR010000071.1, on the reverse strand, counting down.
CAGGCTTTATTCATAACGGTCCGTTGGCTGGTTTGGTTGCGGTATGTGCGGGCTCTGATGTAATGCACCCAATTGGTTCATTGGTTGTGGGTGCGGTTGCCGGTGGCTTGTTCGTATTTGCCTTTACTTATGTGCAAAACAAATTCCCTAAATTCGATGACGTATTAGGTGTATGGCCTCTTCACGGTCTATGTGGTCTGTGGGGCGGTATCGCTGCGGGTATCTTTGGTCTAGAAGCGTTTGGTGGTATGGGCGGTGTTAGCTTTATGTCTCAGCTAATCGGTTCTATTGTAGGTATCGCAGTTGCTGTTATCGGTGGTTTCTTGGTTTATGGCATCGTCGATAAGATTGTTGGTATTCGTTTGGATGAAGAATCTGAATACAACGGCGCTGATTTATCGATTCATAAGATTGGTGCTAACTCTGAAGATTAATTCTTTGGGGTACTCGTTAGAGTGGGAATAAATATTCCTAAACGAAAAGGTCAGCTTATGCTGGCCTTTTTGTTTTTTGTTAAATATCAGTGGAGACTTCCGTTTTTGGGTTTGAGGCATTAGATTAGAGATATCTTAAGATGGATGTCCATGTTGCTTGTCCCAAAACTTAGTAGGAGGAGCTGTGGCAGCTGGTTATGATCTTGGCTGGGCTGGAAAAATTGTATATGGGGTGGTTAATTTGAATCAAGGTGAAAAATGATACTGCATGATGTAAGTGTAATTAACCTTTGCATATATATTGGATTAATACTTTTAGCAAATGTTCTTGCGTTAGGTTTAATTATTTTAACGATGACTTATTGTCGAGGGAGAATAAAATGGAAGGAATGGAGATTCGCCATAATATTTTTATCCACTTGGTTTATTTTTATAGTCCCATTTAATTCAATTGCTAATGTAATTAGTCTTTTTAAACTAAGATCCTTAATTGAGAATGAAAGTGCTCAGGTGTTTGATGGAAGGATTTATAAGTTAGATGGAAGGACTACTGGTGTTAAAGTGTATCTTGATAAAACTCAATATATATTTGCGGATAAAAGAATTGGATGTTTTTCTTCATTTAATAAAAAAAGTGGATTTCATATAAGTGGACACATCCATATGGAATACTATCCATTGAGCAGTGCTAAGGAGTCTGTTTACTGTGTTACGTATTTAGAAAACAAATAGAAAAGCAACCACAGGAAAACAAATTGGACATCCATCATAGTAGTTGCCCAAAGTCTTTGCTATTGATATTGCGGCTTATGCCATTATGAGTAATCACTATCATGTGATTCTTCACATAAATAGAGACAGAGCCAAGTTATGGTCTGACTATGAAGTTGTAGAACGATGGCATCAGCTCTTTAATGGAACCGTCCTCTCACAGAAGTACCTAAAGAATGAAGGTGAATTATCGACGGTTGAAATGTTGGTATTTCAAGAAGTAATCAACAAATGGCGCTCGCGTTTACAAACCGATTCTATAATAAGAGTAGTTGGTTCATGCGTATCTTAAACGAAGCCATAGCGCGCGAAGCGAATGCCGAAGATGGCTGTACAGGTCGGTTATCATTCGTACCATCCATGGAACTCCCCCTACGGGCAGCATAGCTGTGCAAATTGCTCCTGCAATTTGTGGGAAGGTCGTTTTAAGTCGCAAGCTTTGTTAGATGAAGCCGCCTTGATGGCGTGTATGGCTTATGTCGATCTAAATCCAGTTCGGGCGGGAATGGCTAACACACCGGAAGAGTCAGATCATACCTCAGTTAAAAAACGATGCGAGAAAGCTGAGAAAAGCAAGCAGCCGAATCATTTAAACCAACAAGAGAAATCACTTTACCCATTTGTAGGCAACCCTAGGCAAAACCAACCTGAAGGCATTCAAATGAAGCTGAGTGATTATTTAGAGTTAGTTGATTGTACTGGCAGGGTGCTAAGAAAAAATAAGCGAGGATCGATCAGTGCAAGTGCAGATAAGATTCTTAGTCGGCTCGATATCGACGAAGATCAATGGCTAGAAATGACGTCAAACTTTGAAAGTTGTTTTAGTTCATTTGTGGGTGGCGAGAGCAGCTTACGGATGGCTTGTGAAAACATTCATTATCAACGCCCGCCCGGGCTAGCGACTTGTAAATTGATGTTTCATTAATTTTCACCTCATACCAAGATTTTAGCTATCAAAGTCAATATGAGGGATAAAGGTGCCTGTTATCCTTGATGAATCCAACAGACCTAGAAGATGTTTAGGTTACAAAACACCTTATGAGGTCTATGATGAAATTATAAATGGTGCACTTCTAGTTTGAATCAGGGTGCCATTAAATGAAGTTTCAATATTTAATATAAGTGTTTCATATCATGTTTGATTATTGCGCCTACAAGCGTATTCGTTGCTTTCCCCAGTAATCCTGTTCCATTCATATGAGAAGATAATGCTTTTGAAAATGTGGTTAATTTTTTCTGATCTACAGCTGAAGAAACGTGCCAAAGGCCTGATTGCTTTAACTCGTTATTATCTTGGAAACTTTGATTAAGGTTTGTTATCAAAAACCCTAGTTTCGGTTGCTTTCCATTCACTGTGCAGCGTTGAAGAAGTGCTAAATCGTTAGTGACTTGAGCATTGGCATGAATATTAAGGGTGTAAGAGAGCCCTGGAACCATGAGTAATAATTCAACAGTGGGGTTCTGGAGAATATTAAGCAAGCTCACAGCGACTTTATTGCCTGGTCGCTCAGGAATGAAGAGAGTATTGTCATCAATTCGTTGTATAAAACCCGCCTCATCTCCACGAGGTGATAGTTCTGTGTTTCCTTCATTGTCTGTAGTTTTAAGTATTATATAAGGCGAGAGTTTAAGGATATCTTTAGCACTGAGATCACGATTATGAATATGATTCGTGTAGTCCCAGAACCCCGAGCGAGCCGAAGCTCTTGCGCAGTGAAAATACACTGCAGATATCTTAAAGAGCACTTTCTGGTCAACCCCTTTTTCTAGTGCTCCGTTAATTCTTAAGCTATGTCCAATCCCTGCAACTAATATGAATAGGCTGGCTTGGCAGGATTTTATGGTTTGGTTTACTTCGGTAATGCTTGTTAGGTTGCTCACTTCAATTTCATGGTCATTTATAATTTTAATGCGTTTTTTATAATCCAATGGATTCATAGGAATGTGAGTATTTGATGATCCTATAATTGCAACAGTTGCGTATGATAAAAATTCTCGTGAAAAGAAGTCTAGTTTTGGTTGAATGCGTTTATCCAATAACTTGGGAGCTGGTGGTATAACTTTTCTTAATTCTTCTTCAGTGAAAATAGTGTTCTGTGCACTAAGCATGTTAGTTACCTTTGTATTGAAATCTGTGTAGAGTTTATGTGATTGGCGCATTAGCTTTAATGCATACGGTTTCAATATTTTGGTAATTAGTGTCAAAGTGAGATTAAAACGGTGATTGGTAATGGCGAACTCTGAGTTTAAAACAGTGTCGGCAGTTGCAGTAGTAGATTTGGCTAATGAAATGATAACGGCTGGTCTGATTGGTGAGAGTGATTTAAACGTTCTATCGACGGATGTATTCAATGAATATCGTTTATTTAAAGCAGGCACCTCAATTGTTGAGCATCGCTTAGCTGAGACCTATTTACTATCGTTGTGGGGGTTGGTCGACGTCCAATCGGATTTTGCTTTCAATATGGGTTGTACTGTTCATAAGCAAGCCAAAGGTGTATTGGCGCATTGGATTTCCTATAGCGATACCTTGGCTCAAGCATTTGAAATCTTTACTCAAAATATTGCTCTTTTAAATCATGCCGAGCACTGGCAGGTTAAGGAAGGTGATATGTATGTTGAACTCGAATTTGAATACCAATCTGATTTTGCGTATTCGGATGCCGCTATAGAGCGTAGTATGGTTGCGCTGGTAGCATGGGGAAGCTACTTTGTTCAACAACCTTTAACCATTCATTCGGCTCAATTTAGTTTTAATAAGCCGTTGCATTATTTGAAGTATGGCGAACTCTTTGGAAAAGATCTTAGATTTAATGCTGGAGTAAATCGGCTGGTATTGCATAAAGAGTATTTCGGTCAGTCGCTTCATTCTGCAAATCCTTATTTGAGGGAGGTTTTACAAGAACGCTCAAAATCCGTATTGAGATCAATGAATTCCGAAGTATCTGTTGTCGCTAATGTTATGGGGTTATTGGTCTCTGATTTAGCAACTTACAGTGTGTTGGAAAAAACATTGGCAGCCCTTCATATGAGTCGTGCAACGCTTTATCGAAAATTAAAAGAACAAAATACAACATTCTCTGAATTAGTAAAACAAATACGAACGCAGAAATTGGTGGCACTTATAGCTCAGGGAGTCAGCAATGAAGACTGTGCATTCTTATTAGGCTTCTCAGATGTCAGTTCATTTTATCGATTTAGAAAGTCCAAAAAATGATTGTTAACAATAATTACATTGATACCCATTATAGTGACTTACTGATGTAATGGCCTTATTCAAAGTAGAGGTGCACCATTTAAAACTCCAATTAAGATACCAAAATCGGTCACTTATTTGCTCGAAGGTTTTCACTCTGACAGGCATTGAGTGCCTAAAACCGCTCAATTAATACACAAATATTTAGGATGAACTATAGTTGTAATACTCCTTGTCAGTATTAAATAGTCTATATGCCTGAAAAGCCCGTCATTAGCCGATTCTTATCTGTATTAACCAGAGGTAGTGGTGAGGCTGAATTTCGACAGGAGGTATTGCCTAAGCATCGTCGTTTAGCCTTTAAATTATGCCTGCTTCTTGTGGTGGCTATGCCTATCTTTATGCTTTCTGACCATATGGTTGTGAAGCTGGGTCATTGGGAACCCTTTCTTTTGGCTCAGCGACTTACTCAGATATCAATATGTCTTGTATTTCTATTTATAATACGTAACGTTAAAAGCTACTCCTCTTATCTATTTTTAGTATCCAGTTCGATATTTTTATTTTTTGTCCTGCTTGAGTTGGGGTCTATCACCTTTCGCGATGATTACGACCTCTACATTCTCTTCGATATTATCATTGTTATTTGCCTTTATGCCTCTGGGATTCTCCCGCTGAAGCAGTCTTTGGCTTTGTGCTTGTACCACAGTGTGGTGGCGATATTCATCGTATTGTCTATGAAGAAGCTGCAAGTTCACGACCAAATTGTGGTGATTTTGGCTTACAGCTTTAGTAACGGGGTAGGCATATTACTGGGGATTGCACATCATAAGGGGGCGAGGCAGGAATACCTGTTGAAGCATTCATTGCATGAAAGTTCCCTTCAGTTAAAAGCCTTGGCTTATCGGGATTCGTTAACTAATGCGCTTAATCGGCGAGCTTTCCAAGAACACTTCTCCGATTTTAAGCGCCTTTCTGAACGTATTCAGGACGGTGAAAACGATTTGTATTTAATTGCTGCAGACATCGATCACTTTAAATTAATTAATGATAATTTGGGGCACGATGTGGGTGATAAGGTTTTGGTGGCGTTTACTCAGTTGATTGAGTCTCAGATACGGCCTCAAGATCATGTTTATCGATTTGGTGGTGAAGAGTTCACCATCTTGATGTTGGATTGCCCAAAAGACATTGCGATTAAACGCGTTGAGCAGGTAATGCTTTTACTCTACGAGTCTCGCCTGGGTGTTGAGGAATTGGACCTTCCAGTGACTTGCAGCTTTGGGATTACCCCGGTGCTGGAAAGTGATACGGTCGATTCGGTTTGTATTCGTGCTGATAAAGCGTTGTACCAGGCAAAGAATAATGGTCGCAATCAGTATGTGTTTAACTCTGGCGTCTCCTAATAATATTTAATCCTGCCGCTATCCATGAATGAACTGCTTGTCGAGATGGCCCAATTCGTAAGTTTTCCCTCTAAATAAACATTATTAACAAGTATTATTGTCAGTAGTGTTTTAATTATCTCTTGCTATGTGAAAATTTCACACTAAAATAAGGCCTAATTTAGTTATTTGTCAGGAACAGGGATGAAATTAACGTTAATAGTGGGTCTGATTAGTATTGTTGCCTCACCTTCATTATGGGCGATAGAGCGTGCAGATTATGATCTTGATGATGATGGTTTAATCGAAATTCAAGATCTGCAAGATTTGAATGAAATTCGCAACAACATAAGCCAAAATTTGATCACTGGTAGTAACTTATATGGCGTGAGCGATGGTTGTCCTGAAGCTGGTTGTAGTGGTTATGAGTTGGTATCCGATTTAAATTTCGATACCAATGAAAATGGCCTGTTCGATGCTGAAGATGAGTATTGGAATGAAGGCAAAGGCTGGGATCCTATTGGCAGCTTTTTCATCAAACTCAGTACTGAGTTTAATGGTAATGGTCATACTTTGCATAACCTTAATATACGTCGGCCTGGAGAGAATTTTGTTGGCTTGTTCGCTTACAGTGAACTGTCTCATGTTCATGACTTTTCTGTGACGGGAGAGTTAATTGTTGGGGCAGAAAGTGGTGGTCTAATGGGCTACAGCTGGAAGACCCATTTTGAGCATATCAACCTTGATCTAGTGATTACCGGCGCAAATGCCGATGAGTCTTGCCAAGCCAAGTGCGTGCCTAATTTGTTAGGCGGTATTGTGGGGATTGCTGATGAGAGTGATTTTAATAATATTATTGCTAAGGTGGAAATTTCCGGAGTTGATCGATTAGGTGGTTTGGTCGGGCAGGCGATTGGTGATGATACGAGCTCTATCAAGGAGGTCGCCATTCAAGCCGACATCGATGGTGATGACTATATTGGGGCGTTAGCGGGAAGTATTAGCCGTTATGATATTAATTCAATTGTATCTGTTTCATCTGTTGATGGGCATCAGCATACCAGTGGCTTAATAGGAGACTCGGCCGATATAACCCTTGAGAATGCGTTAGTATCCGGAGCGCTGAATGCTGATGCGGGTATACAGCTTCATTCTTCTGGAGGTGGGGTATTTGGTGGTGCTAACGACAGTGAAGTTTCTAATCTCATCAGTTTAATGCGTATGCCGTCATTAGAGTTGGATACCTTGTATTCATTAGGAGCGATAGCGATCTCTCACGAAGGTTTTAGCCTAACCTATAGCAGTGTATTTTGGGCGAAAGATTTGGCGCTTCGAGATAAAATGTTTGGCCGTCACTCTCAGCCTGGCTATGAGCAAAACTTTGACCTGATCGAGCTTCAATGCGCGAATGCAAATACGAGTTGTAATGGTGCGCAATTTACTGATTTTGACTTAGCGTTGAATACTCAAGGGGAAGCATTGTGGGAATTTGGTACTCAGCTCGAAGCTCCTGTGATGGTCATTGGATCGACTGCGTTTGGCGATAAAGATGGTGATGGTGCATTCGATGCTTGGCCAGCGATCGCTGCCCCTGTTATCGATGATCCAGTCATTGAAGATCCTGTAGTTGAAGATCCTGTAGTTGAAGATCCTTGCGCTGAAAGCTCGTGTGATGACGATTCTGATCCCCTTATTGGTAGCTCACTAACTTTGGTCTTGATCATGCCTTGGTTAATGCTGTTCTCCGCATTTCGTAGAAGAGGCTAAATAATTGCGTTATAGGCCAGGGGTAGGCCCTAAGCTTCCCCCTGTTTGACTTATATCACCTCATCACGGGCTCTAAGGCGTTAAGGTAGTTTATCTATTCTTACATCTAGGTTGAGCCATGCTGAAAACGTTAATTGACTTGATCACAGTCTTTACGGTTGGCTGCAGTCAATCGGTTAATCTTCAATTAGCTCCTCAAGTTAATGCGTATGTGCATTCGAATAGCCAACAGGCGATTCCATTAACCATTAAAGACCCCGCGTATAAAGAGCTGAATGATTGGTTGAATAGGAATCAGCAGGATTGGCTGACAACTTCAGGTCGATATCCGGGTGGGGTTTACATCAAATCCAATAATCATGGCATTCAAGTTACTCCGCTTAAGGTTATTATTTACTCCTCTAGTGCCGCTGAAACGAAAGCCTTGTATATCAAACATATTGGCCCAGAAGATTTAAAGCTGACTAAGAAATTAGGCCAGTAGGGAGGTTTAAGTTGCTTTCGTCTTTTATAACCATGTCTAAATGGATTGTCACAATTGTTGGCCTGTTGGCGATTTCTTTAGTCACGGCGGATACCCTAGATGAGTTTTTTAAAGCGGATTCTTGTTTTGACTCGGGCGGCGTTTATGTCGCTGATTTGTCTGTGTGCTTCAATAAAGCGGCAGGCTCAGGTGGGCTGGTGCCCGATACGGGTAATATGCTGTATCTACTGATTGGCAGCTTACTGATTTATTCAATAATGTTCTTTTTATTGAAACGTTTATTTAGCATGATGGGGGATGGAAAGGCTTAATTAAGCACTGTTAAATAGAAAGAGCGAATTTATATGGATATTCAAAAACTCTTCGCACAAAAGCTGATTAAAGACACTGCTGTTTGTGATTTCATTAAAGATCAACAGAATCTAATTCTAGCCATGGGCGTTGCTATGCCGCCCAGATTAATCAAAGCTGTAGAACGTGCCTTAGAGTCGGGGCAATTAAATACGATTAATCTTTATTACATGCATGGTAGTGAGGTACTTAGTCAGACCTTATTAAAACCCGCATTGGCTGATAAAGTCTGCCCACGTCCTTTATTTATGAGCAGTCATGATCGAGCGGCATTAAAATCCCTGCCACAGTCTTCATTGATGGAGTTTGTTCCTGCGACCTTTCATCAAGTCGGTCGATTATTAACCGAGCAAGTTGAGCCTCACTGTTTTATGGTAACGGTGTCTCCAATGGATAAACATGGTTATTTTAGTTTAGGAACCAATGCCGATTATGGCGCCAGTGTTATTCGTAAAGCGCACAAAATTATCGTCGAAGTGAATGAGAACATGCCGCGAACGTTTGGGGAGTGTTCTGTTCACATCTCAGAAATCGATGGCATCATTGAAAATGATACCCCCTTAATTGAAATTCCTCCTCGTCTGCCGTCACCCACCGATGCCAAAATAGCCGCCTTAATCGCTGAATATATTAACGATGGAGATACCTTGCAAATGGGGGTGGGTGGAATACCCAGTGCCGTTTTAGGGTTGTTAAAAAACCATAAAAACCTAGGTTTGCACTCTGAGCTATTTTGCCCGGCCATGGTTGATTTAATTCGATCGGGCGTTATCAATGGCAAGCATAAGCAATGGATGCAACATAAACATATTTTCACCCTCGCTTTAGGGGATAAAGAAATGTATGAGTTTATGGACGATAACCCGTCGATTGTCGGTTATCCGGCATCTTGGGTGAATAACCCGGTTATCATTCAAAAAAACAATAATATGGTTTCCGTTAATGCGGCGATTGAGGTGGATTTGTCTGGGCAAATTAATGCTGAGCAAATAGCAGGTCAGCCTTTTTCAGGTACGGGTGGACAGTTAGATTTTGTTCGTGGTGCCTATGCTTCAAAAGGTGGGCGTTCATTCATAGCGTTAAACTCTACGGTTAAGCACGGAGCGATCAGTCGAATTGTTCCTCGTTTACAAGGTGGTGCGGTTACTGATACGCGGATGGATACCCAATACGTTGTGACGGAATACGGCTGTGTAAATTTAAAAGGCTTGTCCTTACCTCAGCGTGCTCAGGCTCTCATTAATATTGCTCATCCAGATTTTCGTGAGTCTTTAGCTCAAGAAGCGAGAGAGTTGGGATTTATTGCATCTTGATCGTTATATCCTGATAGGCCTGCAAAATTGTCTGTATCTTCGGATCATTATCACCGTATTGCATGCGCTGGTAATGCTTTCGCGTTTTCGTTAAATATTCTTCGGCTATTTGAAGCTCAATTAACCTTAGCTGCTGATCACTTGATGTTGCTTGCCAGATAGCATTTCCTACCGGGCTTAATTTGTTCCCGCTATCAGCTATGTGCGCTGGCTTGGAGGACAGCAATAAAACTTCGTAAATACGTTTGTTCTCTTTAACGAGTACCTCTTCTTTTAGCATCATGTTTAATTCGATCAATTGCTGTCTCAGAGTATAAATATGGTGGACAGGACATAATAAAAAATCGATTTCGATGTGTGGGTTTGCGAGGGTGATATCGTTAACCAGTTGAGCCATTAGATCGCCCCCAATGCCGGCGATAATGACCAGCTGCTTACCTGAATAATGACTCAGGGGTAAGCGGCTAATATCGAGGCAATGGGTATCCCACTGGCAGTCTGGGTGGGCTGGTATATGTCGGGTCAGTTTTTCATTCAGAGACTGAATTAACTCGGGCACAATATCCACTAGATGAATATAGGGTGCTCTTTGTTTGTTAATTAAGCTTGCCCCTAAAAAACCGTGATCGCAGCAGCAGTCCCAAATATGGTCGTAATCAGGTGCAACCAGGGTCTCGATTTGTTTTAATCGTATTCCGAGTTTCAAGTAAATGCCTTGTATTAAGCAGGGAAGAAAAGGTTAACGTTCTTATGTTGAAAGCTATGCTAATGCTTGTAATTATATCGTGTCTTGGGGCTTGTGCGAATCAGTCAGTTGAGCCCGTGTTACCCGAAGGGGCAATTATTTGCAGTGAGCCTAGGCCGCAAATATGTACCCGTGAGTATAGACCTGTCTGTGGCTATACTTTCAATAACAGTAGCAGTATTAGCGAAAAGACGTACGCGACAGGCTGCACCGCATGTGCTCATCCAAGTGTAAAAGCGTATCGACCTGAAGCGTGTGAAAAAAACCAATAACATAGTTAATGAAAGGAAGACATTATGGCGAACTATATGATTACCTATTTTGGCGGCGACCAGCCGACAACTCCGGAAGCAGGGAAGCAGCACTTTGCTGAATACAAACAATGGTTAGGACATTTAGGCGATGCGGTTGTCAGTCCGGCGAATCCACTGAAAGGCACTGTTACTATGGGGCCAGATGGCTCGACGGATGTGGGCAGTAAAACCGCTATGTCTGGTTATACGGTTGTGGAAGCCGATTCAATAGAAGCGGCTTTAGAAATGGCAAAATCATGCCCTTTCTTATCAATAAACGGCACGCTAGAAGTTGCTGAAATGATTCAGATGTCGATGTAATAATGGTTTTTAGCAGTAAATCCCTGCGAGTATTGCTGGCTTGTTTAGCGCTGGGTTGGGTATTCAATATTAATGCGCAAGAATCAGCGGAAGATGGTCACCATGGCAATCATAGTGACCATTTATTGATATTATTACGCCATAAGATTGCTCTGCAAAAGCTTCAAGAGCAATTCTCCTCACTTAGAAGCGAAGAGATGCTGGATAATTTATCCAAGCAAGGTCGGCATTTATCTCGGGTTATGCCTACTTTACGTGGCTATATGGCGACTCCTAAGTCCTATTATCTCACCACTGAAATGTACCATGAGAGCCTGGATAATAGGGCGGCCATGTTATCGGACTTCTCAGGCATTTTACTTCGATATCAAAAGCAGCTTGTTTCGAAACCTTAAATCTACGAAAATTAAGCCTCTAATCCCATTTTCTTGTAAAAGACTGAGTCTATTTTGCTGAGCTATCGTCACTCCTACCATGCGGGTAATTTCGCCGATGTATTAAAGCATATCGTTCTTATTGAATGCCTAGAGCATTTTAATAAGAAGGCTACGCCGTTCGATTACATCGATACTCACTCGGGCGCGGGTATGTATGACTTGCGATCGGCCAATGCGAATAAAACCGCGGAGTACAAGGAAGGTATTGCTAAGTTAAAACGGATCGATTTCCCTGAGCTATCTCACTATTTTGATGTGATTGATCATTTAAATGAGCAGCAAAATAGCGGCAAAGGTATGGCCTTTTATCCGGGATCTCCGGCTATTGCCCATCACTACGTGACTCAGCCGGAGCGCCAAAAAGATAAAGCCTGGTTGTTTGAGCTGCACAGCAGTGATTTTCGTATTTTATCTGAGTCGATGGCGACAGGCTCAAAAGCGATGGCGCGAAAAATTCGTATCAAGCAAGAGGATGGTTTAAAAGGCTTATTGAGTTTGGTACCGCCGGTGAGCCGTCGAGCTTTGGTCCTTATCGATCCGTCTTATGAAATTAAAACGGATTATCGTGATGTGGTTGAGGCGGTGATTAAGGCGCATAAAAAGTTTAATAGTGGCACTTATGCAATCTGGTATCCCGTCGTCGAACGTAAACGTGTCGATTCTATGTGGCGTAAGTTAAAGTCGGCGGGTATTAAAAATATTGACCAATATGAGCTAGGTCTTGCGGAAGATAGCCATGAAATGGGAATGACTTCGGCAGGTATGATCGTGATTAACCCACCTTGGACATTGAAGAAAACGCTGAATAAAGTACTGCCTAAGTTGGTTAAGCAGTTAGATCGTGGCGATGGCCATGCATTCAGTTTGTGCCAGACGTTAGTTGAAGAGTAACGTTTAGAAAAACATGAACCCTTATTAAGGGTTCATGTTGAAGTAAATTGAAATACACAGCGCGGTAAACAGAATGCCAGATAAAAACTGCCACGGGCGGCTGGGATTCGAGTTTAATAGTGCGGTATTGTAGGTTTTTTTGTACTTGGGGTTGGGATGTTCAATCTCGTACAAAAATTCGGAAACATCACCATGTCGTACATTGGGTTCAAATCTGAGCCCTTTCTTAATCGCACCATCGAGCCAAACAGGGACTAACGGGTTGAGTTCGTAACTTGGGGTATAGCGCGTTTTCAAATAGGCGCTTTTAGTCCGGCATTCTTCCAGTTTTCCTGCGAAGGGTAGCTTATTCGTAAGCATCTCAAATAAAATCACTGAAATCGAAAAAATATCACTTTGCTGCAAGCTTTGGCCTTCTAGCACAGCTTCTGGTGCGGCGTAAGTTGCTGTGCCTAAAATTCCATCGCGCTCTAGTGGGGTGGCGATTTCGGCAATGGCTTTTACATGACATGAACCAAAGTCGATGATTTTAGCTTCGCCGTTTTGGTCGAGCATGATGTTGCCGGGTTTTAAATCTTGATGGATGGTCTCACGACGATGGAATGCGCGTAGCCCTTTCATAATCTGCTGAATGATAACGATGACATTCTGCACCGGTGGATTAGGATTCTCTTTAATCCATTGCTCTAAAGTGACGCCTTCAATATATTCGGTCAAATAATAGAGATAATTTTTAGGACGGTTAAAACCGGCAACCTTTAATACATGAGGATTGCTAATACGGTTACCGATCCAACTCTCCAAAATAAAGCGTTCAATATACGCCGCATCATCATTGTAATTAACCGAGGGGGTTTTCATACAAAATGCTTCCCCGGTTTCTATGTCGGTCACTTTATAGAGTTGACTGCGATTACTGGCGTGCAGTTCTTTTTCAATGCGTAAACCATCAATCGACATGCCGGGAGCTAAGTCCGGTGGGAAGGGCAGGTCAGTTAATTTTTGATGGACGTCATTCAGATTTTGAGTAGGCAGTTTGTCGATACGAATGATTTGGCAGCTGAGGTTATCGTTGCTTTTATGTTGCAAGGCTAGATTTACAATTTGCTGGCAGTGAGGCTCGAAGTCATCTGATTCTTGATCAATTAAGTGCTTTAGTTGATTACGAAGCTCTTGGTGAGGAATGAAATCGTGAATACCATCGGTAGATAAAAAGAATATATCGCCTTGTTCGATATCGGTACTGCGATAATCTACATCTAATTTCACATCTAGCCCCATTGCCCGGGCTAGATAGGTCTGGGTGGAGCTGACGGCGGTCGTATGGTCTCGAGTGAGCTGTTCAAGGTCGCCATCACGTAAGCGGTAAATTCGACTATCACCCACATGGAAGATATGGGCGGTATTGGATTTGAATACGACGCAGCTTAACGTACTAATATAACCTTTTTGAGCATCGCTGAAGCGCTGCCCTTGACTGTATAACCAGCGGTTTAATGCAGTGAGTACTTTAGTCGTGCTTTGTTTTACACTCCAGGTATCTGGGGTCGAATAATAGTCGTAGATAAAATTTCGTACGCAGGTTTCGCTCGCTTCTTTACCTGCTTCTGCAGCGCTAACACCATCAGCAATAATCGCGACAGAACCCTTATGGCTTTGAGTAATACCTTCAGGAATTCGAATGCCAATGGCATCTTCATTTTGAGCTTTCGCTCCCTTATGAGAAGTTTGTCCTAAGGTAAACTTTTGCTCGGATTGCAGATGCCATTGTTCATTGGCTGAAGTATTCGTTGCTGGTGTATTCATCGCGGCCTAATCTTACCTGTTTAACGATCTTTAAACGTCTAGCTGCTAGTGTGCCATAAAATGCTGGCCTATAGTGCGGGCTAATTGTCCGCTTTGTTAATGACTGATTTTTGAGTGGTTTAAAAAATAATGAACTTTTTAGGATCTCTTGTGCCTAACTTGGGATTGTCATGATCTGTCATCTTTGTAGATATTAGCTAATCTCTAGTGATAGCGTGAAAGATCAAAAATTCTAATAAAATGCTTTAACAACAAAACACGGAGTCAGAAATGAAAGATACTAAAACGATTATGAGTGGTGCTATTGCGGGTGCACTTGCGTTAGGTTTGTCTGCGGTTTCTCCAGCAGCGCTAGCGGGTAAAGCGGGTTTTGAAAAATGCCAAGGGATTGTGAAAGCGGGCATGAATGACTGTGGTACGAGTAAGCACGGCTGTGCGGGTCAAGCTGCGACCGACGGTATGGCAGAAGAGTGGGTTTATGTACCTGAAGGTACTTGTAAAAAGATTGTGGGTGGTAGCATTAAAGGCGCTAAATAGCTTATTGTAGCTGTAGCTGTAGCTGTAGCGTTTGATGAAGGCTGGCTTAAGCGTTTATGAATTGCGTATAAGCTGATTATTAAGCCAGCCTTCACACTTATATTCGATTCCACTTCGACTCAGTTCAATCACGTAGAGTTTCTATGTCAGATCCGTATAAAGTACCTCCCGCAATTCATGGTGCAGGGTTAGGTTTACGTTCTAGCCATTACCAAGAAATATTTGAAAATAAGCCCGATGTGCCTTGGTTTGAATTGTTAAGTGATAACTATATGTCTGAGGGTGGATTACCTTTGCAGCGAGCAGAGGCAATCCGACAAGATTACCCGATTACATTACACGGGGTAGGCATGTCTTTAGGCAGTGCAGATCCTTTGAATTTGGATTACCTACAGCGATTGAAAATTCTGGCTGATCGTCTGCAGCCTGCTTATGTTTCTGATCATATTGCTTGGGTATCCATTGATGGTCAATACACTCATGATCTGCTTCCTTTACCTTATACTCAACAAACCCAGCGCCATTTAATTGAACGTATTCAACAAGTGCAAGAGTATTTAGGGCGAAAAATTCTTATTGAGAATCCATCCTCTTATTTAACCTTTCAGTCAACGGATATGAGTGAAGACGAGTTTATTAAAGGCGTAAGCCAAGCTTCAGGTTGTGATCTTCTATTGGATATAAATAATATTTACGTCAGTGCAGAGAATCATGGTTTTGATCCTTCTGCGTATTTAGCCAATATTCCTGCGGATAAAGTCAAAGAAATTCATTTGGCGGGTTATGAAGAAATGCCGGGTTATCTGTTTGATACTCATGGTTATCAAGTGAAACCACCCGTATGGGATTTATATTGTGAAGCGCTAAGGTATTTTGGCGCAGTGCCAACGTTAATTGAATGGGATACCGATGTGCCTGATTTCTCGACCTTAAGAGCCGAAGCGGTAAAAGCGCAAGACAAAATGCGAGGGATAACCGGTTCGTCCCTGGAGTTGACCGGCTTATGAATTCTAATTCTGATCTAGATGCACTCAGGGCTTGGCAGCAAAATTTTTATCGGGGAATATTTGATCCGAGTGAAGATCATGTTCAGCAGGCTTGTACTGATGTAGTCGCTTCAGAAACACTGTCCGCGAAAGCCCGCCTAGAAATCTATCGCAACAGCATCTTAGGCGGTATTACGACAGCGTTGATGGGGATTTATCCGGTATGTGTGAAGTTAGTCGGGGAGGTTTATTTTACTCAGATGGTATCAGGATATTTACGCCAGCATCCTTCGTCTTCTCCTGATGTTGGTGGTTATGGTGAGTTTTTGGCAGATTATTTAACCGACTTCATCGCCAGCAACCGTTCTGCTAATGAACTGATCTATTTGCCCGATGTGGCTCGTTTAGAGTGGCTTTGGCACAAAGCATTTAATGCATCAGAAACTGTAAAAAATATTTTTCCGTTAGCAGAGCTCGCTAATGTACTTGAAGATGATCAGGGGGATATTCGGTTTGTACTTGATCCTTCTGTGGCAGTGATGACGTCTTTGTATCCTATCCATAAAATTTGGCAGTTAAACCAAGATGATGCGAGTTCTGAGGGTCATGCGGAAAGTATTCATTTAGATGAAGGGCGGATGAATTTATCTATTCGCCGCCGCTCAGATTATGGCATGGTGATTGATTTAATCAGTGTGGATGAATATCAGTTTTTATTCGCTATTTCAGACAATAATACCTTTGCTGAAATAGCGGTGCTTGAGTATGAAGCGTCGATAAATGATTTGCTTGCCAATGCTCTGCAGTCAGGCTTAATCATTGGCTTTCAACTTTCTTCTTAAACGAACTTTCCTGTTTAAATTAAATTGGCTACTTAAATGAAGTACGGTCTAAGAAAGGTTTAACCTTGCCATCTTTAGTCATGCCGTTGGCCATCGCAATACGCTGATTCTTACGACCGAGTAAGCGTGCTTGAACCCAGCGTTCCCACAATAACGCACCCCAAGTATCTTTTTTCCACGTTTTCTTGAATAAATACTTGGTTGCGGCAATGGCGTCGGGAGACTTGCTAGCGATCTCATGAGCAAGTTCTTCTGCGGCTGCTAATGGGTCATCACTTATTTTGCTAACCAATCCGTATTCAGCCCCTTCAGTACCTGAGAAAAAGCGTCCTGTCATGGT